>JBFYPM010000066.1:0-9335 GCA_041303295.1 Bacteroidales bacterium | reverse complement strand
GTTCTTACGTTTTTCCCGAAGGTAATGGGATAAGCATACGGGGCTGATTCATCCGCATCCTCACCAAGGAGTGAGAATATCCCTATTCTGATGCCCGCTTTTTCAATGATGAAGGATCTCTTTATGTGTCCTTTGCTTATTGCTGCCTCGAAATCATCGTCTGCCGGATCTTCAGGGTTGGTTACCGAATTGCCGGAAAGCAAGACGGGTATGCCTCCCCTGTTCAGGGCGTTGTCAATCATATTGACAAACTTAACCGGCCCGAAATCGAAATCGTGATTGCCAAGTGCAACCACATCATAACCAGCTTTGGCCATCAAGTTCAGCTGGAAGCCTGTGGGCGGCTCAAGAGCCTGGAAGAGAGTTCCCATATGGCAATCGCCTGCATCAAGCACCAGCGAATTGTTCGGGTTTGCAGACTTGACTGCCGAGATCAGTCCTGCAATGCGTGCAAAGCCTCCCACGGTAGGGTCTCCGTCAACTACCAGGGGGGTATACGCTGATTCCGGAGCGAATCCCTGAAGGTGTGAATGGAAGTCATTGGTATGAAGGATTATCAGTCTCCTGTCTTCCTGGGCGCTGACACTCAGGTAAAGGACCAGCAGACAGAGAGTAAGTACAACTCTAAGTTTCATTTCGTTGGAATTTGGGGATTAAGTTAGGAAAAAAGCGTTATAAAATCCGGGCCAGAGAGGGCAAAAGTAAACTCATATCACATAATCCATGTAAAACCCGGAAAAAAAACAAAACTTCAATTCAGCGATCCGGACTCCGGAGGAGCTGAGTTCACTTCACCGGCAGGTAAACTGTAAATCCAAACTTGAACCCTATTCCGCCGTAAATTTCTTTACCGTCCCCACCCATTTCCACATCTTCCCAGCTAAAAGTTGTACGTGTATAACCCAATGAGCCATCAAAGGTTACTCTGTCTCCAAGCGGCAGAGATACACCCAGGCTGATGCCGAACATAAACATCGGATATGTTTCTTCGACCCCAATCCATGTTTCCTTGCATGAACCAAAAATTGCTTCAGCCTCAGCAAACGGATAAATTTTTTCAAGAGGATAATAATATCTCACAAAGGGGCCAATTCCGAAAGTTGACTCCTTCCAGGTATCATCGTCCTCAAGGTCTGTCTCCTTATAGCCAGTGACAACCACTTCAAGACCTGCAACCAGGTTGTCAATAATAAAATAGCCTGCTTTTGGAAGAATGTTATAGATTGACTTTTTGTATGTAGCCTCAGCCGGGTCAGAGCCATGTTTGTATTTTTCCGTGACAAAACCCAGGCTTAAAAATTCAGAACCTTCAGAACCGCCCATTGCGACGGTGGATGTAACACCCAGAAAAAGCTTGCCTTTCTCCATCTGTGTCTGAGACATTGCACTGAATACAACAATGCAGAATAAAACAAGTAACAAGGTGATTTTTTTCATAAGTCCAAAGTGTTTAGGTTTGCCTACTCTTAAGTTTTTCAGCTTGCACTCCCTACTCTTATGCGGATTTTCGGGGACTTCCCAATATAATCGGTGTTTTTGGATTCAATTATCCGGGTTATCAAATTTACACCCTGATCTGATGCAAGTCAAGTTTTTTTCGCCCTTGCCTGCTGACATTTTATCTATCTTTGAGTGCAACAACCAAAATCCCGAAAAATGATCAGTGAAATCAATGTACATGATCTTAACACCGATCAGTTCATTTCCGACAAAGTCAATGAGATAAGAGCTGCCGTCGTTGACGGAACGGCCATCAACGCCCTCTCCGGTGGCGTCGATTCATCAGTCGTAACGATGCTTGGGCACAGGGCCCTGGGTAATAGGCTCAGGACGGTTTTCATCCAGAACGGACTGATGCGCCAGGGAGAGCCGGATGCAGTCGCTCGCGTGTTCAAAAAGCTGGGTGTAACTGTTGAGATTATCGATGCGCAGAAGGAGTTCCTCGACGCTCTCAGAGGGATCACAGATCCGGAGCAGAAGAGGGAAGCCATAACCCAGGCATTCTATAAACAAGTATTCGGTCGTATCGTCAGGGAGAGCGGTGCACGTTACCTGCTGCAGGGAACCATCCTCACCGACGTTGATGAGACAGTCGCAGGGATAAAGAGGCAACACAATGTGTTTGCGCAGCTTGGCATTGACCCGCAGGCCACCTTCGGCTATCACATACTCGAGCCTCTGATACAGTTGCGCAAGGATGGCGTGCGTATGACCGGCAGGGCGCTGGGATTGCCTGAGGATATGTTCAACCGTATTCCGTTCCCAGGTCCGGCCCTGGCTGCACGCATTATTGGCGAGGTCACCCAGGAGAAGCTTGACGCAGTGCGTAAGGCTACGTCGATCGTTGAGAAACTTCTTGCCGGAAGGGGAGCATTCCAGTACATGGCCATCTTGCATGACGACTGCGTAACGGGCATGCGCTACGGCAAACGCGATTTCGGCCGGCAGATAGAGGTGCGCTGCTGGGACAGTGTGGATGCGCGAACGGCAACACCAACCAGGCTGCCTTTCGAGGTGCTTGAAGCGATGGCCGCTGCCATTCTGAGCGAGGTGCCGGGAGTCGTCTCCGTTACCTATAATATTGCTACCAAGCCGCCCTCGACGATTGAGGCAGTGTAGGGCTGGAGGGGGGAGATCCAGTCGGCAGTCAGCAGTCGACAGTCGGCAGTCGTAACATATTGATCGACTGAGGACTGAGGACTGAAGACTGAAGACTGCCGACTAAAGGGCGTCTGCAACAATAAACGTCGACCCGCCAATGAAGATCATATCCTTTGGCCCGGCGGCGGAACGGGCTGCCTCAAGCGCCACCGCCACAGAAGGATAGGCAGCACCACTGAGTCCGTACTTCCCGGCTTCAGCCATCAGAACGCTCTCATCAAGTGCCCTCGGCACCGAGGCTTTCGTGAAATAGTACCTCGCATCTTCGGGGAAAAGTGGTAACACGGATGCCAGTTCCTTGTCGTTTACAAATCCGATAACCATATGAAGGGCATGCTTCGGAGTAGCCTTTATCTGCCTTACCACATACTCAAGCCCTTCCTTGTTATGGCCTGTGTCACAAACGATAAAAGGCGAACGCGAGAGCACCTGCCAGCGGCCCATCAGTCCGGTGTTGACAATCACATCTGAGACTCCCCTCAGAAAATGCTCCCGGCTAAGACCAAAGCTTGCAGATAGAGCGTCAACGGCAGCTGCCACGGTCTGCAGGTTCTTCTTCTGCGCCAGTCCGCCCAGTGGCGTGGTGCCTGTCATAATTATGCCATCACGCAGGTCAGTTAAAGAAAAGCGCCTCACAGCACTGTTCGCATAGAGCCTCCCCAGGCCGCAACTGAACACCCTGTCAGCAAACGTCAGAGGGGCATGCTTCGTCTCCGCTCTCTCGCGGAACACCACTTTGGTCTCAGACTGTGTCTCGCCTATCACCAAAGGTACTCCCTCCTTGATTATACCTGCCTTCTCCCCTGCTACGGCTGCCAGGGTGTTTCCCAGAAATTCCATGTGATCATGTCCTATGTTGGTGATTACAGACAGCTCCGGAGTAATGATATTGGTGGAATCAAGCCTGCCCCCCAAGCCAACCTCTATAATAGCGACATCAACCTTCATCCTTTCAAAATAGTCAAAGGCCATCGCCACCGTCAGCTCGAAGAAGGAGGGCTGCACCCTCCTGATGAGTTCATCATGGAGCCTGACAAAGGAGACTACATCCTCCTCTGTAATCATCTCTCCGTTGATCCTTATCCGTTCACGAAAATCCTTCAGATGAGGCGATGTGTAGAGTCCGGTACGGTAACCTGCCTCCTGCATCACTGACGCCATCATGTGCGAGACTGAACCCTTGCCGTTTGTGCCCGCCACATGTACGGTGCGAAACTTTGTATGAGGGTGCCCGAAGTAAGCGTCAAGCTCATGTGTATTATCCAGATTCCCCTTGTATGCCGCCTTACCAATACGATGGTATGCCGGCAGGAGGCTGTACAGGTAATTTACTGTATCGTCATATGTCATGTTAATAACCTTTGACCGGTTGTTTGCAAAATTAACAAAACTGCCCGTTGACGGGCTGCATAGAGGCTATCTTTGTCGCTGTGGCATCTTCTGCGCCGGAGTAGCTGCCACTTTAAACTTATTCTGTTATGGCGAAAAAGAAAAAAGAAAAAAAGATTTTCATTCTTGACACGAATGTGCTATTGCATGACTACACATGCATTTACAACTTTGAGGAGAACGATGTGATCATCCCCATCGTGGTGCTGGAGGAGCTTGACAAGTTCAAGCGCGGCAACGATATGATAAACTTTCACGCCCGGGAGTTTACGCGTGAGCTCGACAAGATCGCAGGCGACATGCTCCTTACCGGAAATATACCGCTCGGGGAGAAGCTGGGGACCCTGCATATCGAAACCGGCAAACAGTTTTCAGAGCGCGTCTCGGAGTCATTCCCTGAGAGAACACCCGACCACCGCATACTGGCCATCGCCGATTTTGTCACCCAGGAGAACAAAGACAAGGCTGTGGTGCTCATCACCAAGGACATCAACCTGAGGATGAAGGCCAAGTCACTGGGGGTCAGAGCTGAGGACTATCAGAATGACAAGGTGGCGAACCTTGATGATCTCTACAAGGGGATCAAGACCATAGAGAATATTGACCACGGCCTTATCAACAAGCTATACGAACAACCGGAGGGCGTGCCGGCCTCAGAGCTCAAGGTGAAGGACCAGGAGCCAGGTCATCATTTTTTCATCCTGCGCAACAGCAACTCCAGTGCACTGGCACACTATAACCCTGTCACTAAAATGCTTGTCAGGGTGCTGAAACAGACTACTTACGGTATTGACCCGCGTAATGCGGAGCAGACATTTGCCCTTGACGCACTCTGCAATCCGGATGTACAGCTGGTATCACTCACAGGTAAGGCAGGCACAGGCAAGACACTGCTTGCGCTGGCAGCCGCACTGCACCAGCACAAAAGATACAAGCAGATATTCCTCGCACGCCCTATTGTCCCTCTGGCTAACCGCGACATGGGCTTCCTTCCCGGCGATGTCAAGGAAAAGATGGACCCCTATATGCAACCCCTCTTTGACAACCTGACAGTCATCAAGCACCGCTTCAGCGCCCAGAGCCCAGAGTTTATCCGTATTAATGACATGATTAAGGATGAAAAGCTGGTCATCACACCCCTGGCATACATCAGGGGCAGGAGCCTCTCAAACATCTTCTTCATCGTTGATGAGGCGCAGAACCTGACCCCGCATGAGGTAAAGACAATCATCACCAGGGCCGGCGAGGGGACAAAAATGATCTTCACAGGTGACATAGAACAGATTGACTCACCCTATCTCGACTCCGGATCCAACGGCCTGAGCTATCTCTCTGACAGGATGAAGGGTCTCGATCTCTTTGCACACGTTCATCTGGTCAAGGGCGAGAGAAGCTTCCTGGCAGAACTGGCAAGCAGACTCTTATAGACCGGCTTTTTTACTATTTTTACAGCCGGAACAGTAACCAGTTAATATTGAAGAGAAAAGTAGCGTTTCACACCCTGGGATGCAAGCTTAATTTTGCCGAGACTTCCACTATTGCCAGAAGCCTGCCGGAAGAGAGATACGAGAGAGTCTCCCCGGATGGTCATGCCGATATTCATGTGATAAACACATGCACCGTCACTGATGCTGCTGACCGTAAATGCAGGCAGACCGTAAGAAAAATTATTCACCGGAACCCTGACGCTTTCATTGCAGTAGTAGGATGCTATGCCCAGCTTCGGGAGGAGGAGGCTGCCGCAATCGAGGGTGTTGACCTGGTGCTCGGCACAAATGAGAAGTTTGACCTCGCTGCTTATATTGACAACATCGGCAAACAGGCAGCCCCCGTGGTACACTCATGCGAACATACCCCAACGGAGGGATTCAGGGCATCATGGTCCGCCGGCGATCGCACGCGGTCATTCCTCAAGGTTCAGGACGGATGCGACTACCACTGCTCCTACTGCACCATACCTCTGGCCAGGGGAGGCAGCCGAAACCCTTTCATCAGGGAGATAGTTGAGGAGGCGGTAAAGATAACCGAATCAGGGGTCAGGGAAATAGTGCTCACAGGAGTTAACGTTGGCGATTTCGGGAAGAGCACGGGAGAATCGCTTGAGCAGCTTCTGGGAGCACTGGTGCAGGTCAAAGGGCTCGACAGACTGAGGCTCTCGTCCATTGAACCCGACCTTGTCAGCAGCGCAATAATTGACCTCATAGCCTCTGAGAAAATACTGATGCCACATATACACATGCCGCTGCAAAGCGGCAGTGACAGGATACTGGGACTCATGCGCCGCCGCTACCGCAGGGAGGTATTCCGTGACAGGGTTATAATGATCCGCGAAAAGATGCCCGATGCCGGCATCGGCGCAGATGTTATCGTGGGATTCCCCGGTGAGACGGAAGATGATCATGAAGATACTTTCCGGTTCCTGGAGAGCCTGCCCCTCTCCTACCTCCATGTGTTTGCATTCTCACCCAGGCCAGGAACCCCCGCAGCAGAACTGCCCGGCGAGGTAAAAAAATCTGAAAAAGAAAGGCGAAGCAGACAACTGATAAAACTATCGGAGAGCCGTCGCATGCTCTTCATGCATAACGCCACCGGCAAAACCTGTAACGTACTCTTTGAAAAGAGAAACGCAGACGGCATGGTGGCCGGACTTACTGAGAACTATATCAGGGTAGTGACACCCTTCAGAAAAGAACTCCCGGGAACAGTCAGACAGGTGAGGCTGGTGTCAGTACGCGATGATGCCTCAATGAACGGTGTACTAACTGATATGCCAGAGTTATGAAACGTGCCGGCTACTATATTTTCTTCGTTTTTAATTATGTTATCACACTTCTGCCGCTGAGAATACTCTATCTCTTTTCTGACCTGCTTTATCTGGTTCTCTATTACATCATTAAATACCGCCGGAATGTTGTTGAGGCAAATCTCAGGAATTCCTTCCCGGAGAAAAGCGCTGATGAGCTCAGGGTCATTGCGCGCAGGTTCTACAGGCATCTCTCCGATATGATGGCTGAGACTCTCAAGGCCACCCATATGAGCCCGAAAGAGATCGCAGAAAGGTTCACTGTAGGTAACAGAGCTCTTCTTGACCGTCTCTATTCAGAGGGGAAAGATGTTGTGGCACTCTCCAGCCATTACAACAACTGGGAGTGGCTCTCTGCAATGCCGATGGATGTGCCCCACAAAGTAATAACTATTTATAAGCCGCTGAAAAACAAATACTTTGATCAATTCATTTTTAAGCTGAGATCAAAATACGGCCTTGTTGTGACGCCAATGCATCAAATCGTCCGTGATCTTGTAAAATGCCGTAATGAGAATATCCGCACCCTGTCCGGTTTCATTGGTGACCAGACCCCTCCGCCGAATGAAAATGCCTACTGGACTACCTTTCTTCACCAGGAGACGGGGTTCTACCGTGGAGCGGAGAAAGTGGCGCTGAAATATGACATGGCTGTCATCTTCATGAACATAGTCAAAGTGAAAAGAGGGTATTATAACATTGAATGTGAACTTATGTCGGAACATCCCCGCGAGGAGGCACCGGACAGTATCATATCCCGCTATGCGGAGATGCTGGAAGAAGTCATCCGGGAGAAACCTGAATACTGGCTCTGGTCGCACCGCCGTTGGAAATATAAAAAACCTGTGAAAAATGATTAAGACAGCTGTTGTCATCCTGAACTGGAACGGCAGGGAGTTCCTGAGCAGGTTCCTGCCTGATGTGGTAAAGGATACCGTATCGGATGATACAGCGGTGATCGTTGCCGACAACGGTTCGGATGACGATTCCGTTGCGTGGCTGTCGGAGAAACACCCTGCTATAAGGGTTATCACCCTGGAGAAAAACTTCGGCTATGCAGGTGGTTACAACAGGGCCCTCAGACAGATCGAAGCCGAATACTTTATCCTGCTTAACTCTGACGTAAGCGTTGAGCCGGGCTGGGCAGATAAGCTGATTACCTATATGGAGATGCATCCGAACGTGGGAGCATGCCAGCCGAAGATCAGGTCATTTGAAAACCCTCCGGCCTTTGAATACGCAGGAGCAGCCGGAGGTTATATCGACAGGTTCGGTTATCCATTCTGTCGCGGCCGCATTTTCAATACCGTGGAAGATGACCGTGGCCAGTATGACGATACCCGGGAGATATTCTGGGCTTCAGGATCATGCATGGCTGTCAGGGCCTCGGCCTTTGACCAGTGTTACGGGTTTGATGATTCATTCTTCGTGCATATGGAGGAGATAGACCTCTGCTGGAGGATGCAGAACGCAGGTTTCATGATTTGCTATGTACCGCATGCTGTCGTCTGGCATGTGGGTGGCGGAACACTTGGGTACGGATCTCCGGCAAAAATCTACTATAACTTTCGCAACAGCCTGATAATGATGGCAAAAAACCTCCCTGCAAGACACTTGCGCAGGACAATCTTTACAAGGCAGATCCTTGACGGTCTCGCAGCAGTGATGCTTCTCTTTCGCGAAGGACGTGCTGCTGCAGCTGCAGTAGTGAGAGCACATCACCACTTCCGCAGACAGCACACCGCAATAAAAACGTTCCGGACAATGACACCCCACCCTGATATGTACCACACTCCGCATACCATGCTGAACAAATCCCTCCTTTTTGAGTATTATATACGCGGAAGAAAGAAATTTTCCGAACTAAGGTGGCATTAAACAGAAAACAGCAGATGGCAATCTTCTTTATAATAGTCTTCACAGTCTATTTCCTTACCAACTTTTATCTATGGTTCAAGGGGCACCGTGCCCTATCCGGTGTAGGTTTTTCAACCACCTGGTACACAGTCGTTTTCCTGGTACTGGCATCCACCTTCATAGCAGGTAAAATACTGGAGCACAGTTATACTAATCTGCTATCAGACATTCTCAACGTCATCGGCGGCTTCTGGATGGGCTTCATGCTGTACGGATTCCTGATATGGCTGACGGCAGATATTCTTCATCTGCTTCAGAAACCGTTTCATCTTATTCCGGATGCCTCCATACCGAAAATGAGGCTCTGGCTCTTTACAGGTGTCTCGGTTGCAACTGTTCTGCTCATAGTGGCAGGATTCATAAATGCAGTCAATCCGTTGACAAGGCGCTATAATCTTGACGTTGATAAGAAATTTGCCAATGGCAAGGATTCAATGCACATTGTTGCCGTCTCGGATATCCACCTCGGGAGCATCATACGCAAGCGAAGCATGAGGCACCTCTCAGAGATGATCAGCAGGGAGGAACCAGAGATTGTTCTCTTCCTCAGATCGGAAGAGCGTCG
>JBFYPM010000065.1:0-18369 GCA_041303295.1 Bacteroidales bacterium | reverse complement strand
CCCATCTTACAGCAGAACAGCAAGATGCGGTACCTGGAGAAGAAAGAGACAGAGCGCGTCTACCGCAGGCTGCGGAGACAGACAGAAGAGAGTGAGGCAGCGATAACAAAACTCGAGGGAGAGATAGCTGCCATGAACGCCAGGCTGGCATCAGGCGATTCGGAGGCTGTGAGTGACGCATCTTTCTACGCCACCTACGAGGAGAAGAAGCAAAGTCTGGAGGCTCTTATGCTTCAGTGGGAACAGGCCCACAGCGAGCTTGAAGGTTTTATGACTGAATACATGAACAGTGATGATAATATTTGAAAGAAGATACTCTGTTAACGTTTTCAATACTGATCTTACCGGAAGATTAAGTCCTGGCGCACTTTTCAGCTTCTTCGAGGATATCGCCGGCAGGCATGCAGTTGAGCTTGGCTGGGGGCGTGACAACCTGATGAGCAACGGTGTTTTCTGGGCACTTTCGAGGATGGTGGTTAAGATTGAGCATCTTCCAAATACCTGGGATGATGTTGTTCTTCGCACCTGGCCGAGAGGCGTCGAGACAATCTTCGCCCTGCGTGACCTTGAGATGTATGACACCACCGGGAAAAGGCTGGCAGCAGCCTCCTCATCATGGGTGGTTGTTGATTATCACACCCGCAAGGCGCAGCGACCTGACAAGGCGCTGTCAGACCTGAACAACCGGTTCCCGGAAGCGAGAGCCCTTGACACCAGTGCACGCAGGGTCCCCCCCCTCCCGGCAGGAGAACATATGATGACAAGGCTGCAGGTTAAACTTGACGATATCGATGTCAACAGGCACGTGAACAATGCCCGTTATGTGCACTGGGCCGTAAACTGCCATGACCCGGAATTCATAATCAACCATATCCCTGACACTATCGAGGTAAATTATATTGCCGAGGGGCACAAGAACGATATGATCAATATTTTTACCGCTCACGCCGATGATGCGTCAGCGTCATTCATCCACTCAGTCACCAGGGAGAGTGACGGGTCGGAGCTTTGCCGGCTGAGGATGAGATGGAAAGAGAACAGGCTTTGAAATCTTTATTAACTTTATGGCATGGTAAGGCTTCAAAAAGATAAAGCAGCAGCAGTCATCACAGTTGTGATTATGACAGCGCTGAGCTGGTCCTGCGCGGTGACACAGACCGCCACTGATACAAAGGACATGTCATATATCTACAATCCGGCAAGGAATGTCTATACACCTTTCGTTAAGATTTATGATGAGGATGCTGAGACCTCCACGATGACAATCAGCATCCGCCGTGGCGAATTCTACTTCAGCGAGGCCAATCCTGAAGGTGTGCCGCTGGCCTCGATGCTTGTCTCTGTGAGGCTGTTTGACAACACCAATGGCGGCACCCTTGCGGATACAGCCCTCTACAAGCATGACATCCGGCGTGATGAAGTAGGTGGCGACTATGCCTTCCGTGTCCCGCTGAAAACCCGTGAGGGCATTTCCTACTCGGCAGAGATAAAGATAATAGACCTGATCAGGCAGCGGACAACGCAGGTCTTCTTCGACTTTGAGAGGACGGGGCGGTACAGCAAGCATAAGTACAAGGTCCGTGATCATTTCAGCAAGAATGAGATTTACAGCCACGTTTTAAGAAGAGAACAGTATATCAACATCCTCAACCCATCCATTCAACCTGATACGCTCTGGCTCTTCTATTACAGGCCGGTCAAAGATATCCCCGCCGCACCCTCAACCATCCTGCCGGAGGTTACACTTGCGCCGGAGCCCGAGGTCATTATACCACTTGCATACTCTGACACCCTCCCGATAATGTTCCCCGGAGAGGGTATCTATCTGATCTCAACTGACAGCCTCATCCGTGAGGGGCTGGTCCTGTATAATTTCGGCCCTGACCATCCTTCCATGAGCAGTCCGGAGACAATGATTCCGCCACTGGCATACCTGGCAACGCCACAGGAGATGGATGCCCTGATAAGTGCCGAGAAGCCCAAGCTGGCGCTTGACCAGTTCTGGCTTGAACGAACCGGAAGCATTGAAAGATCGAAAGAACTTATAAGGATCTATTATAACCGTACGCTCTTCTCAAATTACTATTTCAGTTCATATAAGGCCGGATGGCTGACCGACAGGGGGATGGTCTACATCATTTACGGACCTCCTGACAAGGTTTATAAAAACGCTGAGGGCGAGAGCTGGGGCTATAAGAAACCACCTGTAAAGAGCCGGTGGGGATCAAGGTACACCTATGAGGAGGAGTACCTGTGGTTCAACTTCCGTAAACAGAAGAACATATTCTCAGACAACGATTTTGTACTTAACAGAGCCTCCACCCCTATCAGCTACTGGGACATAGCGGTGGCACGGTGGCGTGAAGGCCAGGTTTTCCGTCTGGATAATCCCGAGGAATTGAAATGATGCACAGCGAGAAAGAATTCATCTTTGGTATGCACCCCGTCATGGAGGCGATAAAAGGAGGCAGGCAGATTGACCGCATCCTGGTGCGCCAGGGACTGCGTGGCGACCTGTACCACGATCTCATGAAAATGGTTGCAGAACTGGGGGTCCCCTGGCAGGTAGTACCAATTGAGAAGCTTGACTACATCACAAAAAAGAACCACCAGGGAGTCATTGCATGGCTCTCGGCGATAGAGTTCCATGATATTGAGCTCATAGTGCCGCAGCTCTTTGAGGAGGGAAAGGAGCCACTGGTGCTTATGCTTGACAGCATCAGCGACGTGAGGAACTTCGGGGCCATAGTACGCTCAGCCCTGTGCTTCGGTGCACATGCCGTGGTCATACCTGAAAAGAATTCTGCAAGAATATCTCCTGACGCTGTCAAGGCATCGGCTGGAGCGCTGACCACCTTCCCGGTATGCAGGGTGAAGAGCCTGGCAAGGTGCCTGACATTCCTGAAGGAGTCCGGACTAAAGGTTGTGTCAGCAACCGAGAAAGCCAGTATTGAGATAAGTGCTGCAGACCTTAAGGGACCGACGGTCATGATCCTCGGGTCGGAGGAGAAGGGTATCAGTCGGGAGTTACTAGAACTCTCGGATCAGAAGGTCTCTATCCCCATCACGGGAACAATAGGGTCACTTAACGTCTCGGTGTCAGCAGGGATTCTCCTGTATGAGATATTAAGGCAACGAGGACCCGTGATATAAACCATAAAGCGTTCTGGAAGGTCATCATGAAGTCTTCAGACCTATCCAATAATCCCGCGAATCCTGTCATCCAGTTGCCGCTGGTCTTCGGTAAATGATGCAAGGCCGGCAAGAGTCAGGAGGGTATCCAGCGCCAGTTCGCCTTTGATGATCCTCTCTTTCCAAGATGCCAGCACCGGAATTTTTCCTTCAGCGGCTATACGCTCACTGTCCGCGCTGCTCATTAACGGGAACATATCTGCCAGTCCCGCCTCATGAGCCCTCTTCACCAGCTCCTCGCCGGTTGCCGGTAGCTCTGCATTCAGTGACCGGCCCAGTTTGACAACGCTCTCCGTTACCTCCCAGAATTTTTCAATCCCCAGTCCGGCAGCATCATCATTCAGTGGAACCTCATACTTTGTCCCAAGCCTGCTTTCGAACAGTCCGGGTAACGACTTCCGGCCAGAGGCCGCTACCTTGGGAGGAATTGTATATACATCTGTTCCTGCCAGGAGGTCAAGCTGAGCATGACTCCTCAGGCTTGCGGCGATCTGTCTGGTAGGCCAGCTGTTACCTGCCGAGAGACGGGTGACCCATGACTGTGATGAGAGAACGGCATTCTCCCCTGCACCACTGCCATCGCCAATCTTGTTGTCAGCAATGAATGCGCCAATCCTGCCCAGGAACACATTCAGGTAGTCAGGTCTGGCAACAAGGGTCACCAACGCATTCTGCCTGGCGCTGAACTCCAGGGTAAAGTTGATCCGCACACCCTTATCCCGAAGCAGCCTTGCCCCTATCAGTCCCTGCGGAGTGTAGGGCACCTTCACTATGAACTGGCCGGGACAAAGCTCCCTGTAACGCAGGCCGTATGAGACAATGGCATCGATGTCGTAAGCTGTGTCTGTATGAAGTTCCACACTGACCAGGCCCCCGAACTTCTTTGCAAGGCGAAGTCCATGACGGGCATTGATGATAAACGCTATCTCCTTCACCTGCTCGCCGGACGAAAGATGACTGACAAACTTCAGCGCCGAGGGGATGAAACCGTCATAAATACCCTTCTGTATCTCATTGTTGAGCAGGGTGTTATTGGTTGTCAGCGCAGTCATCTCCGCCGTCCAGTTGGCTTCGGCCTCGGTCATATCGCCTGTATCAAGCCACAGTTCAGTGCCGGTGGAACGCAGCGACTGCCAGAAAGGATCGTGCTTTCCTGTTACAGGAGTGTCATTGATGTCCGCTTTGATAAACGCAGCCAGCTTCTCGTTATAGGTAATACTCATATATCTGAAGTTTTTAATTTCCTTTTTTTCTGAGTGCCTCAATGTCACTTCCTGCGGGACTCTGGTAGAGCTTGAGTCCGAAATGAGACACAACGGCATATGCAAAGTCAAGAACACCTGACTGAACACTCTCATAAGGCACCCATGAATTGATCTTACTGAAGCAATAGAGTTCCACCGGGATACCTGACTCGGTTGGCGGCATGTCGCGGACCATTACGGGTAACCGGGCATCAATATCGCGGTGGTGAACCAGGTACTCAACCATGTAAGCCCTGTAAGCTCCAAGGTTTGTCAGTGATGTCATCTCTCCCTTCATCATGGCTTCTATCGCTTCTCCGTTTTCCTCTATCCATTTCTCCATCAGCGGCCTCCGCCTTATGCCTTCAAGCAGTTCTGGTGTTATGAATGATATCGATCTGACATCAATCCGTATCTCACGCTTGATCCTTCTCACTCCCGATTCCTCCATCCCCTTCCAGTTCTGGAATGACTCAGAGATGAGAGCATAGGTAGGGATTGTGAGAATAGTCTTGTCAAAGTTTTCGACCTTAACAGTATATAGGGTCATGTCAATGACGGTGCCGTCAACATTTCTTCCGGGTATGGTTATCCAGTCGCCCAGCTTGAGCATGTTGTTCGCCGATAGCTGTATGCTGGCAACCAGGCCAAGCAGGGTATCCTTGAAGACCACGGCGAGAACAGCGGTAGCAAGACCAAGGCCGGTAAAGATACTGCCAATTGAAATCTTGAATAACACCGATACCATGACCAGGATGCCGAAAAAAGTCACAAGCACCTTTACTACCTGTACATAAGGTTTGATTGACCTTCCCCTGGCTATAGGATGCATCAGGTAGACCTGGTGCCATCCTTCGACAAAAGCGGTGAGGGTAAGGGTAGCGTATATTACTATATATACTGCTGCCGACTTGTGGATAAAACTCAACCACCCGATATTCTCCCTGAGCATCCATGTGGCGAGGTGATATATAATCACACCAGGCACGATCATGGCAATACGCTTATACATCTTCGTCTCCAGGAATTTATCGTCATAGACTGACCTTGAACGCTTTACGACTATCGTAAAAACCTTGATGATGATCACCCTGGAGAAAATATATGAAAGCCATGCCAGGAAGAGGACTGCGAGCACCAGGATTACCGTGCTAAGTAAGGAGACAGACGCAGCTGACATCCCGAGGCTTGCAAGGAATTCCCTGACTATCATAACCGGATCAACTGATCTGAACATGTTGCAACATTATTGGTACCGCCGTGAAATTACTAATTATCTTTTTTTGTGACCTCCTCTTTCGTACCTTTACGATACAAAAGAGTCAAATTATGAGATTACTATCCGTTTTTGTGCTACTGTTCCTGTCGCTTGCCATGTCTGCACAGGTGCTTTTTGATGACTATTTTACAGACCGGACGATGAGGGTTGACTTCATGCTGGCCGGCAACAGCACTTCCACCAGGGTCTATCCCGTCTCAGTCAGGGAGGAGCCTTTCTGGGGAGGGTCGCTCACCAACCTGACCGACAAGTTTGGTTATGGCAATTTCAGGTATGAAGTCCTTGATGCCGTTACGGGTAACTTGCTTTATTCGAAAGGATTCTGCACCCTTTACCAGGAGTGGCAGACAACAGCCGAAGCAAAACAGATGGAAAGGGTCTTTCATGAGGTAGCCACCTTCCCCTTTCCTAAAAACAAGGTGAACTTTGTGCTCAGCATCCGGGGACGTGACGGCCTGTTCACCAGACTGTACGAAACGGTTATCGATCCCGCAAGCTATTTCATCACCAGGGAGAAACCCGATGCAGTACTTGCTTCCAGGATTTATGGATCAGGTGATCCTCACACATCGCTTGACATCGCATTCATTGCCGAGGGATACATACGTGGCGAGATGGATAAATTCAGGGCTGACGTAAAACGAATGGCCGACTACCTGTTTGCCGAACTGCCTTTCGACAAGTATCAGGACCGAATAAACATCTGGGCAGTGGAGGCTCCCTCACAGGAGTCGGGTACGGATGTGCCCGGGGAAGGAATCTATGTAAATACGGCGCTCAATGCAAGCTATTACACTTTCGATGTTGACCGTTACCTTACCACACAGGACATAAGGGAGGTGAATGACTACGCAGCCGCTGCTCCCCATGACCAGATCATTGTTCTCATCAATAGCCCGAGGTATGGAGGCGGAGGAGTTTACAACTACTATAGTGCCGTGACCTCTGACCACCAGTTTACCCCGCAGGTCCTGACCCATGAGTTCGGCCACGGTTTTGCAGGACTGGCAGACGAGTACTATGCATCGGAGGTGGCATATGAAGAGTTCTACCCGCTTGATGTCGAACCCTGGGAACCCAATATCACCACAAGGATTAACTTTGATGCAAAATGGAAGGACAAGATAGCCAGGTCAGTGCCTGTTCCCACTCCCAATGAAAAAAGGTACACCGGCGTCACCGGGCTGTTTGAAGGAGGAGGTTATTCAGCGAAGGGAATTTTCCGTCCCTCCTTCGACTGCCGCATGAAAAGCAACCAGGCAGATACCTTCTGCGAGGTATGCCAGGAGGCGATTGAGGAGATGATACTTTTCTACCTGCAGTAGAAGGCAATAGGTAATAAAGAGAAGATCCGACAGCTGGCGGAGAAGCAGCCAGATTGCAGGGAGGGCGAAGAACTCCTCAGGCTTCAGTCGCCAGTCAGCAGTCGGCAGTCTCACTCAGGCAATTGGTAGTTGGCTTCAGGCAATAGTAAAAAAGTCGGCAGTCCTCAATCACCAGTCGGTAACTTATTTATTGACTGGAGACTGAAGACTGCAGGCTGTAGACTATTTTTCTACTTCTTCTTCTCACCCCCCGAAGTCGGCGGCTTGGCAATCGAGTCACGCATGCTTGTATCGGCCTCGATATTTCTCATCCTGTAGTAGTCCATGATTCCCAGGTTGCCACTCTTGAAGGCGTCAGCCATGGCAAGCGGGATCTCCACCTCTGCCTCGATGACCTTCGCACGTGCTTCCTGTGCCTTGGCCTTCATCTCCTGTTCCAGGGCCACAGCCATAGCACGACGCTCCTCAGCCTTGGCCTGTGCAATGTTCTTGTCGGCGTTTGCCTGATCCATCTGCAGCACGGCTCCGATGTTCTTACCGATATCGATATCAGCTATATCAATTGAGAGAATCTCAAATGCCGTTCCGGCATCAAGACCTTTTTCCAAAACTGTCTTGCTGATGCGGTCAGGATTCTCAAGCACCTCCTTATGGCTGTGTGCCGAGCCGATTGATGAGACGATACCTTCACCCACGCGGGCAAGAACGGTCTCTTCACCTGCACCTCCGACAAGCTGCTTAATGTTCGCCCTGACTGTCACCCTGGCTTTGGCTATCAGCTGGATACCATCACGCGCCACTGCTGTTACCGGTGGCGTATCAATTACCTTGGGGTTCACAGACATCTGTACCGCCTGAAAGACATCACGTCCAGCCAGGTCAATGGCAGTGGCCATCTTGAACGACAGGTCGATATTCGCTTTATTAGCTGAGACAAGAGCATGAACCACCTGTGCAACATGACCTCCTGCAAGGTAATGTGCCTCCAGATCGTCGCGTACAAGCTTAATCCCTGCTTTGTCTGCCTCGATCATTGCCCCTACAATTATTGATGGCGGGACCTTTCTCCACCGCATGAATATCAACTGCAGCAGGCTGATCCGTACGCCGGATACCAATGCCTGGAACCACAGACCGATAGGGATGAAGTAAAGAAGTATCCACAGGAGTATTACTGCTCCCACAATGATAATCACATAAATGCCTAATCCGCTCATATCCATATGTTTAATTATTTATTGGTTTTACTATCAATTTGTTGTCATCAATCTTCACCACCTCAATCTCCTGCCTGGGGTCAATCAGGATGTCAATCGACTTAGCCTCAAAATACTCTCCGTTAACAAGCACCTTACCACCGGGTACAAGCCGTGTCACCGTCACTCCCCTGTCGCCTGCCTTAACCCTTCCCTCGCCAGCACCCACGTTATCAACCTTGCTGTCAATAGAGGTCTTAAGGGCGAACTTCTTCCATGTGCCGGCTTTAAGCATCAATACTGTCAGTATGACCATGATAATGACGGTGATTCCAAGTATTAATAACCCTGGGCCAGTACCGAAGCTGGCAAATGAAAAAACAATGGCGGTAAGAAGGCATATAGCTCCTCCGATTCCGGCGATTGTAACACCAGGGATAAGCATAAATTCGACGACAAAGAGCAGCAAGCCCAGTATGATCAGAAATATTATAAGTCCGAGAGACATTTCTTTATTTTTATATGACTACTGAATCAAGGCTTAGTTCCCTTAGCCTTACGCTCATTCCCTCAAGGGTGGAAACATCGGCAATTTTAATTACACAACCTCCCTTGATATGGGTAAGTACTGCACACTGTTCAGCCTGAATCTCATCATGGCCGCATACTTCTACCAATGATTTTATAACATGATCAAAGCTGTTAATATCATCGTTTATCAGAAGCAGGGTTCTTTGGGTATCCTCACCTCTCCTATTGCTCTGCTGTCTGGGGGCTCTTTTAGTCATCCGGCAGTCTGTTTAAAAGTTCCATTGCAGCCTTGACTGGTATCTCCTGCATCCCTACATATGCTGCAACTCTGGCAGAGCTGTAGCCGTTGCGTATCAGCAGCGAGACATATTCGTCGGCGCTTTCAAATGTAATAAAATTACCAATGAGAAACACAGTCTCACTGCTGCTGTTTTTGATCATGTCAAGGCCTCTTGAGCCGGCCAGCATTTCCATCTTCTCAATGACCTCTGGCTTAACCGGTTTGCTGATTCGCATTACCTCCGCCCTGAATGAGAGTGTTTCAACGGGTACCGGAGTCTCATTACGATCCTGCTTTTTTTCAGTAATAACGGATTCGCTCCCCGGCAGTGGTTTATCTGCCCAATCCTTCTGAATCACCTGGGCCCTCTCCATCGAAACCTGGATGCCGTCCATCATTGCAATTACGAATGCATCAGGGAATCCGGCACCTCGAATTTCTGCAAGTGCGTGTCTGGCATCGTCAACTCTCCGGAAGAATCCTGTATAATAGTACGTTGTCCCGCTCTCCGGTCTCTTCCTGCCATATACCGGAAATAATCCCCTGAAAAGTGATGGTTGAACAGGGTTTCTGAAGGCAGCAATCTGGACTGTATAGATAAGTCCGGAGGGCGTTGTAACATCAACCGGTACCGGGTTCGTTTCGCTATATGCAGGTGAATCAAGGAGCTCAAAGCGGGATAGGTGATGAGCCGGCGAAGGCTGTACGGGTTGTTCTGCAGGCATTTCAGGAGCAGGATTCTCTTCCTCTTCCAATGACCGGAAGAGACTGTCGGCTTCTGCCTGCCTGGCCGCCGCCCTCGCCCGGGCGTCTGCTGCGCGCTTCTCCATCATCTCCTTCTGCCCGGGAGATACATCTTCCATTGATTTCACGGTGCTCTCTGCTATGCGGGACAAGGAGTCAGCCGAAGCCTGGAGCCGGACCGCCTTCCCGAGCACCTGTTCATACTCCCCTGGCACTTTATCGCGGGTTATCACCGGAACATTTGTAACCTTCCTATCCGTTTCCATCTTAGCAACATCCACCTTATGGTCCGTGGGCCGCGTTGCATTCTCATTGTTCTCAGCTTTCGGAGCTTCTGACTTTGAAGACTGCTCCCCTCTTACGGCACCCTGCCCCTTGCCGCACTGGTCAATGAAATCCTGGACTCCGTACTCCGCTGCAACCTTCCTGCCAGCATCCCTGGCGAACCTGTCATACACCTCCGAGGCCTGGACAAAGCTGCCAGTCATCTGTAATGCGCGGCCGTAATAAAACCACACATCATCAGGAACACTCTTTACATTCACAGAACTGTTGATGGCCGAGCCCAACAGTGACACAGCCCTGGGCAGATCCTGTTCCATCTTCACCAGACATGCCCCGGTAAAATACTTGTACAAAGGGTCACGTGAGTATAGCAGCAGCAACCCGTTGAAGTGCTCATAGGCAAAGTCGAAATCACCCCTGACCCACGCTGCCTGTGCCTCAGTCTTTGATGGCCGCATTGAGCCATCCTGGGCCGTCACCGGAGGAAAGATCATGATAAGGCATAGCGTCAGGACCGTTACAATCCTGCAAGCCTCTGTGTTAATAACTCTGACGAAGAAACTTTTCGCGATAGGTGATAACTTCATACCTTTACCAGTCAAAACAAAAATAAGAAAAAGTCATGACTCAACCCATAGCAGGCATGCCCGCACCGCAGTTCGAGGGCACGGATCAGAACGGGAACAGGGTGAAACTCAGCAGCTTTACCGGGAAAAAAATTGTCCTTTATTTTTATCCCAGGGATAATACCCCTGGCTGCACTGCAGAGGCATGCAGCCTGAGGGATAGCTATGACGAACTGCTCAGGAAAGGATTTGTTGTCCTGGGAGTCAGTCCTGACAGCGAGAAGTCGCACAAAGGATTTGCCGAAAAGTATGATCTTCCCTTTCCTCTGATAGCCGATGCTGACAAAAAAATCATGACCGCCTATGGCGCTTACGGAGAGAAGGTAATGTACGGGAAGAAAGTCACCGGTGTGATCCGTACGACATTTATCATCGACGAAAAAGGGATCATCGAAAAAGTCATCAAAAAGGTTGACACCAAAGAGCATGCCACGCAGATCTTCAAGCAATACGGAAATGTCTAACTGCTAATAGAATAAGTAAATGGAAAGAAAAGAAGTAAACAAGGAAAAGCTCAAGGCGCTTGAGGTGACGCTGGGCAAGATAGAAAAGGATTTTGGCCGCGGCACCATCATGAAGCTCGGAGATCATGCCATTGACAATGTGCAGGTCATCTCAACCGGGTCTATTGGCCTGGATGCAGCTCTTGGGATCGGAGGATTGCCTAGGGGCAGGGTTGTGGAGATTTACGGACCTGAATCATCGGGCAAGACTACCCTTGCCATACACGCTATCGCCGAAGCACAGAAGGCTGGGGGCATAGCAGCTATCATTGATGCAGAGCATGCTTTCGACAGGTTCTATGCATCAAAACTGGGCGTTGATGTAGAGAACCTGCTGATCTCACAGCCTGACAACGGTGAGCAGGCCCTTGAGATCACTGATCACCTCATAAGGTCCGGAGCCATTGATATTATAGTCATCGACTCTGTGGCAGCACTGACTCCCAAGGCAGAGATAGAGGGTGAGATGGGTGACTCGAAGATGGGGTTGCAGGCCAGGCTGATGTCACAGGCGCTGAGGAAGCTCACCGCTAATATCAACAAAACCAATACCACATGCATCTTCATCAACCAGCTCCGCGAAAAGATCGGCGTCATGTTCGGCAATCCCGAAACCACCACCGGCGGTAATGCCCTTAAGTTCTATGCCTCCATCAGGCTCGACATAAGGCGCTCAACACAGCTCAAGGACGGCGAGGAAGCCGTAGGGAACCGTGTCAGGGTGAAGGTGGTCAAGAATAAGCTTGCACCTCCATTCAGAAAAGCTGATTTCGATATTCTGTTTGGTGAAGGGATCTCACGGACAGGAGAGATCGTTGATCTCGGAACTGACTTCAACATTATAAAGAAGAGCGGATCGTGGTTCTCATACGGCGACACCAAACTGGCACAGGGCCGTGACGGAGCCAAAAAGATCCTTGAAGACAACCCCGAACTGGCCGAGGAGATCAGGGTCAAGATCACGGAACATCTGAAGGAAAAAGCAAAATAGAAAATGGCAGAGACACCCTGTCCGGGCGTCTCTGCCTCTGTCAGAAAGGGAAAGAGAAAAATACTAATCTTTCCCTTTTTTCATTGTAATTGTACCTTTCCAGTGATGATGGGAAAATGAATCTTCTGAGCTGTTGTAATCATCTGAGAGGATATCGCCGGTGGCTCCCTCGTACTTGCCTGTACCTCCAATGATTACAAAAGGATCTCTCCAATATGAAACCACAAAGGCAGGATGATCATCGAGTCTTCCATCCAATACCCTTCCGGCTCCCGTAACGAACAATGTATCTCCGTCACTGAGAGCCATATATGCCTCAGTATTTCCATAATTGCTCAACGAGTCTCCGCAAAAATCGAAGTGAATTGTAAAGTCTCCTACCGGGGTACCTGTTCCTTTGGCGTCAACAATAACCCGCCAGCTGTTTAACGGTGCAACACACTTCGGGACGTCCAGAGTGTCAGGTCCGAAAAAAGTGTAATTCCCGGTGGCTGTCACATCGAAAGGAAGTGTCACCATTTTAACTTTGCCCTTCTTTGTGGTATCCCCGCCGGAAGCATTACCGGATCTGCCACAGGAGCATAAAAGGCACATGACTGCAATTAACAACAGGAGCGTTTTCATAGTTTTCATAGGGCTGTTTTTTATTTACACTAAAAAGTTACGAAAAATATATGTCATTGGTATAATACAATTCCAAACCCGGAGAATTAAACGCCCGGAAAACAGGAGTGAAGCCTGCACTTCACTCCGTCATTAACCCAAATCTAAATCCAATATAGAGGACCGGTGATTTATACCCGTGGCTGGCATAATTTCCAACTTGCTCCCAGGCCGGTCGGTGGTATACCAATGACACTTATCAATTACAAATTGTCTTCCCTACGGTTAACTCACCTGTTATGTAAGAGTAAGTCAAAAAGCCGTTATAATGATGGCCCCAGTTACCTATCAGATTATAGTGCCAGGTAAGCAGTCCGTAAACTGGTTTCCAGTATTTGTCAACTTCCGTCATTTTGAACACCTCTCCGTAATATCCTGTGACGGTTCCTTTAGCCTGTGCTATCTCCCACTGCCAGACTCCATCCTTATAGTGGTCTATTACATGGAACATTACCCTGCCGGTAACATAATCGACCAGCTGTAATCCACAGTAGACTTCAGTGTAATAATCGAGTTCAGCCTTGTACTGAACAGATTTTGTGTCCTTTTTCTGACCGTATGCACTTGTCAGTGATAGGCCAATGATAAGGCAGATGCTTAATAACAATGTTTTTGTTTTCATGATTATAAGGTTTAAGACATATAGACAAGTTAAACAGTGACACTGGATTGCATCAGACTATGCGTTCCATAATAGTTGCCCTGCGTGCCAATTCAAGGATAAAAATATTCTCGTTACGGACTTCATCTGCTTCTTTTTAACGGGGTCCTTTGACCAGGGTGATTGTACCTTTCCAGTGATGAAACGAATTCTCGGGACAGGAAGCCCTGTTATAATCATCGGTGAAACCACTTCCAGTTGCCCCTTCAAACTTTCCGGTACCTCCCAATATGACAAAAGGATCCTTGAAGTATGAAGTCACATCTTCCGGATGGTAATCAAGCCTACCGTTAAGAACCTGTCCGGCACATGAAACATAAAGGATGTCACCGTTCGCTGCCGTAAAATAAGCAACCATGTGATGGGCCGGGTAGATTCCGGAGACCAATTCACAACAGAACTCAAAATAATTGTTAAACTTCCCTATATAGGTCCCTGTTCCGGTGCCTTCATTGATCACCATACCCCACATGACACCACCATCTGGGTTCCATTCACCGCAAGAGGCATCCGGCCCGGCATACATGTAAGTTCCTACGAAATCCGCCTTGAAGGGCACTGTGACCTCATATTTCGTGCAGGAATAGAACAGGCAGACGGCTACCGTGAACAGTAAAATCTTCATAATTGCTTTCATAATTATTCGTTTTGGTTAAAAGACAATATCTCTTACATTCATGTAAAGTTCGGATAAAGCGAACCTGACAGTATAGTACGCTGAGTTCCATTAATGTTAATAATGATGCAGGTATTGAAACTATGTTGCATGCCTTGCAACAACAAAGTATCAGCAGGAATTATCCAATGAAGTTCATTGTCGGAAAAAATCCATGCTGTTTGGTTCCCCCTTACCGGGGAGGTCTGGTGTTGTAAGCAGAAAGTCCTGCCTCTTCTATGACAGAGAGGAACCTCGGGTCATCTCGGAGTATGTCGAAATCAGGATTGGTGGCAATCAGGTTAAAATAATGTCGGGGGATAGTGGGCATTGTAATTGTCTTTTCAAACCATTTGATTGATTCCTCCCTGTCACCCAGGATAGCGTACCACCATGCAATGTAAAACGGATGCCCATCCATCCCCTCAACAGGGATAGGCTTGTTTATATTAATATCTATCAGCCATTTGAAAATCCCGTCGATGCCTGATTTATGGAAAGCCTCCATTACCTCATCTCCAAGGTGACTGACAGAGGGATACCGTTTAAAGAGGTCGTGCAATGCAATTGCCGCTTTCTCACCCTCGCCCAGCCTTACATAATGCAGGGTGAAAAGCCAGCTGTTGTCAATAAATTCAGGATTCAGGTCGCGGGCAGCAATACAGGCATTAATGCCCATCTCATATTCCTCCTCAAAATAATAGATCCATGCGCTGAGGTTATGCATTAGCCAGAAATAAGGTTCCAGCTCAACAGCCCGGTCAACGTGTAATCTTGCCTTGTCAATGGGACCTGTTATCATAAGCAGCTGAGCATACCATTGATGTGCTGTGGAAAAATTCGGATTAAGTTCAAGGGCCGTATACAGTTCTGTTTTTGCCTCTTCAAATTTTCTTTCAGGATATGCCAGCCATACACCCCTTACGGCATGAGCCTCTGCGCAATCGGGGTCAAGCGCAAGTGCTGCGGTGAAGTTCTCTCTGGCCTTGGCAATGCCTTCATTATATGGTTGGTACCAACCCCATGCCGAAAGGTTGAACCATGCATTGGCAAGTCCGGCATATGCTTCTGCGAAACTGGAATCTTCAGCAATGGCCATCTCATAATACTTCAGGCTTGCCATAAGTCCCTCCCTGCTGATATCAAAACGCTGTACATCATTTGCTTTATGAAGGAGGAACCTTGCCCGGAGATAAAAATCCCAGGCCTCCGGATCTGCCGTTGGATGATTATCGATCTGCCTGGATTCATTGTGGGTTATAACGGCCTCCAGCTTTGTTGCTACCTTCATTGCAATCTCACCCTGAAGACCAATCATATCAGTCAGATCACGATCAAAGTTCTCTGACCATAAATGTTGCTCCCTGTGGCCGTCAATGAGCTGAACCGTTATCCTGACCCTGTCATCCTGCCTTCTTACACTGCCTTCAAGTACATTCCTGGCATTCAGTTGTCTGGATATCTCCCCGGATGTCAGGTCAGTATCACGGAAATGTTCCGAGGTGGTTCTGGAGATCACCCTGAGTTCGCTTACCTGATAAAGATTATTTAGAATGTCCTCGGTTATGCCATCGGCAAAATATTGATTGTCCGGATTCCCGCTGAGATTTTTAAATGGCAGGACCACTATTGACATATCCTTCGACTGGTGTCGCAGGCCTATTGTCAGGAAAAGAACCAGGGCAATTACAAATGCAGCAACTGCTGAAAGGGCAATTATTAGCTTCAGACCTGATGGCTTGTGGTTGCCAGCTGTATTCTGCTCCTCCTGTAAAAGACCATGCCCATGAGTTTCTGCCTCCCTGATACGCTTTCTGGCCTCTCCGGGAGGATAGCCGTAATACTCATGGAAGCAACGTGTGAAGTATGCAGGACTTCCAAATCCCACTTTATATGCTACCTCTGCCGCAGTGGTGAGATCATTCTGAAGCATATCCAGGGCTTTCTTAAGACGGATCTCACGGATGAATTGACTGGCATTCTGGTTTGTAAGGCGTTTCAGTCTCCTGTGAATGGAAGAGCGGCTCATATGTGCCTCTCGTGCAAGCTCCTCAACGTCAAAGCTCTCATTTGAGAGGTTGTCAAATACAATCGTGGTCAATCTGTCGATAAACAACTGATCTGAGGAGTTGATTTCAGCCATTCATGGTTTTTTCAATCTTTGTAATTTACGAAATTCCAGACCGCAAGTCAATACCCCGGAAGCAGTTGTTTAGCTTCCCGGACTTTTTGCTGTTGGCACCAAAGCTTTTCATTGTTGTAATGCTGAATGTTGTCTTCACAAGTGAAGCACCCTGCTTAAATACTTTATAAGTTATCACCACCCATTTAAACCTATTTATTTATCTTTGAAATAATGCAAATCAACTGAACTAACCAAGAACCGCTCATATCATGAAGAAACACGCTCTAGTGATCATCACACTTGCCCTTATTGGTTTAAATTCCTGCCAGACCCGCAGTGAAGAGAAGCCGGCAGCCACTGTCATAGATGTCTCGCTGACCGATGCCGAGAAAGCCGGCGGGGTGCTTACACCCGAGATCCTCTGGAAATACGGTCGCATTGGGTCAATAGTGCTGTCGCCCGACGGGTCAACAGTGCTCTATACAGTCACCCATTTCGACCTTCTCACAGAAGCACGGACGACAAACATCTATTCAATAGCTTCCGGAGGCGGAACCCCGGTACAATTAACAACTGACGGAGGGTCAGGCCCCCAATGGATCAACAAGGGTGCTAAAATCGCATACCTTGAGGGCAGCAGGGTTATGACCATGATGCCTGACGGTACCGGCAAGAAAGAGATCACCGGGCTTCAGGACTATGAAATACTTTCATTCTCTCCGGCAGGCAACATGGTGTACTTCACGCGCCGTGTGAAACTCGATGAGACAGCCAACGAGAAGTATAACCTGCCCAACGCAAAGGTCCGCATCATCGATGACCTCATGTACAGGCACTGGAACTACTGGCACGACTATTCATACAGCCATCTCTTCACTGCTTCGTTTGATGGAGAGACAGTAGGTAATGAGAAGGATGTAATGGAAGGTCAACGCTATGACACCCCCGATGCACCATGGTTTGATGAAGCCGATATCAGCTGGAGTCCTGACGGGAAACAGATAGCCTATTCCTGCAAAAAGTTGACGGGAAAAGCTTATTCGCTTAGCACGAATACTGACATCTATCTTTATGATGTCACCACTGGTGAGGAGAAAAATATCACCGAAGGAAACATGGGTTACGATAAAACCCCCGTATTCTCACCTGACGGGTCAATGATTGCTTATGCGAGTATGGAGGAGGATGGGTATGAGTCTGACCTCGAGAGATTGTGTGTATACAATATTGCCAGCGGAGAACGGAAGTGGGTCTCTGAAGGATGGGACTACAATGTTGGGTCTATACAATGGAACGGTACCGGGTCAATCTGGTTTACAAGCCCTTATCTTGGCAGGCAACCGGTGTTCAATATCTCGCTTGCTGACGGGAAAATTACAAGGGTTACTGAAGGCGACTTTGACATGGGACCTCTGCAGCTTCAGAACGGTGTTCTGGTAGCCGGGATGATGTCTATGTCGAGGCCAACGGAAGTGGCTGCGGTGGATATCTCAACAGGGAGTCTGACAATGATAACCGATGTCAACGGCCACATCTACGAGAGCATAAAGATTGGCAAGACAGAGGAGCGTTATACGAAGACTAAGGATGGCAAAGACCTGCAGAGCTGGATCATCTATCCGCCGGATTTTGACCCGTCAAAGAAGTACCCGGCATTGCTCTACTGCAAGGGCGGGCCACAGGGTTCTCTGGGCCAGGGCTGGAGCTACCGCTGGAACTACCAGATTATGGCTGCCAACGGGTACATTGTTGTTGCCGTCAACCGGCGCGGAAACTCGGGGTTCGGCAGCTACTGGCGTGAACAGATCTCGGGTGATTACGGTGGCCTGAATATGCAGGATTATCTTGACGCAATCGACGACATGGCTCAGGAACCGTATGTTGATAAGGAGCGTCTGGGTGCCGTGGGAGCCAGTTATGGCGGGTACTCGGTCTTCTATCTTGCCGGGATGCACAACAAGCGCTTCAAGGCCTTCGTGTCGCACTGCGGTGTCTATAATACAATTGCCGAATACGGATCAACTGAGGAGTACTGGTACCCGAACAAGGATTACCAGGGTGCACCATGG
>JBFYPM010000064.1:0-4105 GCA_041303295.1 Bacteroidales bacterium | reverse complement strand
ACCATGATGCCATGATCCTAATCCCAATAGCTCTCCTTATAATGCTGACAGTCCTCAATCTTTCGCTCGGCGACTGGAGACGCGTCCTGATTCCTTTCACTGTTGTGATCCTTTCAACAGTTATTACTTTAGGAATGATACCACTGCTTGGATGGAAATTCTCGATCATCATGTGCCTCGCTCCCATTATACTTATCTCGGTTGCCAATAATTATGGAATATATCTCGTCTCGAGGCACCAGGAGCTCAGCCGGTCTGACCTTCCGGTGACGGGGAAGGAGATGGTCAGGGCTATTACAGGGTCCTTGAATATGCCCATCCTCTTCAGCGGACTGACTACCATTGCCGGGTTGCTGGGCCTTCTGACTCATTCAATCATTCCGGCCAGACAGGTAGGCATACTGGCTGCTGCCGGCATTACCCTTGCCCTGGCCATGAGCCTGTTGTTGATTCCTGCACTTATATACATGCAGCATACCCCCGGTAGAAAATCCCGCCCTCCCCGGTCAGGTAAAAACGACCTGATAAGCCGTGGCCTGACAATGATCTCATCAGTTGTAATCAGACGCCCGGGGAGAGTGCTCCTGGTTTCACTGATCCTGACACTCCTTGTGGGAACCGGCATGATTTTCCTGCGCATAGACACAAACCAGGAGAATTTCTTTCCCCATAAGCACCCTGTCAGAAGAGCTTCGGAAATCATCAATTCCAAATTCGGCGGCTCACAGACAATCTCCGTTATGATCAGCGGCGACATCAAGGACCCGGTTTTAATGCATAAGATCGATGATCTCACTCATCACCTGAAGGGTTCGGAGGGGGTTGGCGGCGTCTACTCAATATCCGATGTTGTGAGGGAAATGAGTAAGGCACTATATGAGCCTTCGGAGGAGGGATATGACATGATACCCTCATCATCTGCGGCAATTGCCCAGATGTTCGAACTATACAATATGAGCGGCAACCCGGACGATTTCAAACAGCTGATGAACTTCGAGAATACAAAGGCTCACCTTCTTGTACGCCTTTCGAAACCAGATAATAGGATAGTCCGTGATCTCAGGGACAACATAAAAAGCTTTACATCAGATTTCCCGGCCAGTGTGACAACCGGAGGCTATGCAATCATCATGATTGAGTTTGCACAGAAGATAATCAATGGACAGGTCTCGTCACTGGCTTTTGCCCTTATTATAGTATTGATACTCCTGGCAATTATTTTCCGGTCGTTGAAGGGTGGTCTCATAGGATCAATACCTCTTGCAGCTTCAATCATAATCCAGTTTGGTGTCATGGGAATAACCGGAGTAGCCATCGATGCTGCAACCGCCCTACTCTCCTCAATAATGATAGGAGTGGGTGTCGATTTCACAATCCAGTTTCTCTGGAGATACAAGAGTGAGCTCAGAAAAGGTTTAACCCGTCAGGATGGCGTTTTGGAAACATACCGGACAACAGGACGGAGCATCGTAATCAACGGTCTTAGCGTAATAGCCGGTTTCTCAGCTACCTTCTTCTCAGGGTTCCTGTCAATAAGATTTTTTGGTTACCTGACACTTCTGGCAATAGGTTCCTGCCTCATCTATGCCATTATTGTAATGCCGGCATTCATGCTCTACTTCAAACCTAAGTTTATTGAGGCAAATCAGAAACGAATAAATAAAAACAAAGATGAAAATGAAACAAATGTTATTCCTATTGTCAGCGGTATCGGTTCTGTCACTGCAGGCTACATTGGCACAGCAGTCAGATCCCGTTCAGCTGATGGACAAGAGTCGTGACCTGACTATGTCTGGGAACATACAGTCAACTGTGACTCTTACAATATCCGAAAAGAACGGCTCCGTACGCACCAGAAAATTAAATATGATCACCAAATCATATGACGACGGTACGATCAAGAGGATGGTAAAGTTTCTGGATCCGGCTGATGTGAGAGGTACGGCGATGCTTATCGTAGACAGCAAGGATACGCAGGATGATATGTGGATATACCTGCCAGCACTGAAAAAGACACGGAGGATTGTCAGCACGGAGAAAGGCAAGAGCTTCATGAGTTCGGAATTTTCAAACGCTGATATGTCAAGCGGAAGCAACGCTGACTTCAAAATCAGTCACCTGTCGGAATCAGGAAAAAATGACTTATGGGTAATCGAGAATGTGCCTGTCAGCGAGGAGAAGGCCGATGAGTACGGATTCTCTAAAAAGATTACTTTTCTCGAGATGAGCAGTCTGAAAACAAAGAAGATAGACTTTTACAATTTTGAAGGTGAACTCTTCAAGACAATTGAGATAGTTGCCACCCAGCCATTGGTGGGAAAAGAGGGGTATGTCATGACAGACATGCTTGCCAGAAATTACCTCAACGGCAGAAGCTCAAGAGTCAAATTTGACCAGGTAAATACAACAGCATCTATACCGGATAATACCTTCATTGCCGATAACCTTTCGAGATAGAATTCAATTACCTTTGTCCCAGGTAAAACTATGGCACAAAAGGGGACAATCATATGCGCGCCAGCCACCTCTGGTGGTGGTGCGATAGCTATGATCAGGCTTTCCGGACCGGGGGCAATTGAAACATTGGCTGAAATATTTGAACCAGCTGATAAACAGGTTGATATACGTTTTGCGAATGGGTACACATTAAAACGTGGAATCATATCTTCGCAAGGCGAATTCATAGACGAGGTTCTCGTTTTGCTTTTCCGAGCCCCTCACTCCTATACAGGGGAGGAAATGGCAGAGATCAGCTGTCATGCCTCGCCATATATACAGCAACGTATCATCGAAATTCTCATTGGCAAAGGGGTGAAAACGGCCACTCCCGGAGAGTTCACTATGAGGTCTTTTATGAACGGCAAAATGGATCTCTCACAGGCTGAAGCAGTGGCTGATATTATTGCCTCAGACTCAGAAGCGGCGCACCGTCTTGCTGCCACTCAGCTTCGCGGCGGTTTCTCGAATGAGATAGAGAAACTTAGGATGGAACTCCTCTCCTTTGCCTCGCTCATTGAGCTTGAGCTTGATTTCAGTGAAGAGGATGTGCTATTCGCCGACCGTTTAGCCATGACGGAGACAGTAATCAAAATCAAGAACCTGGTAGACAGACTGGCATCATCTTTCAGCCTCGGAAATGCAATAAAGAATGGTATTCCTGTTGTCATTGCCGGCAGACCCAATGTGGGTAAGTCTTCGCTCCTCAATGTGCTGCTTCAGGAAGAGAGAGCCATCGTCTCCGAAATACCCGGGACTACACGTGACACCATTGAGGAGGTGCTGCATGTGAACGGTCTCCTTTTCAGGTTCATTGATACTGCAGGACTGAGACAATCTGATGATAAGATAGAAGTTCTCGGTGTGGAGCGTACAAGGAGGAAGCTGGAAGCTGCCGAGATTGTTCTGGCTGTTGCTGAAGCCACTGACAGTGCAGAGGATATTTCCGTGTTTGAACATTCCATGACAGAGATGACAAACGCCAGCGGTGCAAAGTTAATAATTGTGATTAACAAGTCAGACCTGGCCGGCCCCGGCCGGATTGCAGACCTAGGTAAGGAACTGACCAAGAACAGTACTAATCCGGTAGTCTTCGTCTCTGCAATAAAGTCATCAGGGGTGGATGAGCTTAAGATGATACTGTCATCTTCAGTTGAGACAGGCCGGCTGGATGCCCCGCAGTATATCGTAACCAATGCCAGGCATTATGAGGCATTGAAGAATGTTGCCGATAGTCTGCAGAGAGTCCTCGATGGCTTCCGTGACGGCATTCCCACCGTGCTCGTTGCCACAGATGTTCGCCAGGCAATTTACTACCTTGGACTGATAACAGGAAAGATCACACCCGAGGATATCCTCGGGCAGATCTTTTCAAAATTCTGTATTGGCAAATAGCATTTTGGAGACCGATGATTTAAGCATGAGTTTTATAATATTGTTCCTTTTGCCTGTTTCCTGAAGACTGTCTTGATGCTGATAAGCGGAGGCATTGTATCGCCCAGCAGGAACCCTATTGGTTTTAATGGTTCGACGTGATCACATACAAGTTTCATAACGGCAAGCAGCGGTATTGAGATAAACATTCCGGGAATCACACATATGTCACTGC
>JBFYPM010000063.1:0-5605 GCA_041303295.1 Bacteroidales bacterium | reverse complement strand
GTCAAAAATTGTTGCCAGCACCAAAATCGACATCAGCAAACCTGTTCGTTTACAGGTATCTGCAAAAGGTGATGATTACGAGTTTAGCTATTCAACCAACGGAACCGGCTTTGTGAACGTTGGTGGAACTGTTTCAGGCGATATTCTTTCAACCGATGTGGCAGGAGGATTTACAGGATGTTTGCTTGGATTGTATGCGACATCGGCAAACTAAAACAGTGCTATGAGGGTTGCTGTCCTCATTTTCAGACTACTGTGAGGAGTGTTTTCTGCAGATCCCCGTCCCTTGATGAAGAGCCTGTCATGATCTCAAAATCACCGGGTTCCACAACATATTTCATATCTATGTTATGGAAGGCGAGTTTGTCAGGCGTGATCTCAAAGGTAACCTTCTTTGTCTCACCGGGCTTCAGGGAGACTCGTGCAAATCCCTTCAGCTCCTTTACCGGACGGGTCACCCTGCTCACCAGATCGCGAATGTAAAGCTGCACAATCTCGTCACCGGCAATCTTTCCTGCATTTGTGACACCGACCATGACCTTCGCGGCCTCGCCTTTCTTTACGGTGGTTTTCTTCAGAACAGGCTTGCCATACTTGAATTTAGTGTAACTGAGCCCGTAACCGAAGTGGAAGAGTGGTTTGACATCCTGTGACAGATAATCCATGAACTGGGCGGTGGGCTTGTGGTTGTAATACAGTGGCAGTTGTCCGGCCGACTTCGGGAAGGTGATGGTCAGCTTGCCGGAGGGGTTGACTTCGCCGAAGAGGATGTCAGCGGCTGCGGTACCGGTCTCCTGTCCCATGTACCATCCCTCGACTATTGCCGGCACCTTCTCTACCAGCTTGTTGATGGAGAGGGGTCTGCCGTTCGTCAGGTAAAGTACGACCGGTTTACCCAGTGCGGTGATTGCATCTGCCAGCTCATTCTGTTCTCCGAAGAGGTCGAGGGTCATGTTGTCGCCGATATGGTTCTTTGCCCATGCCTCGCGGCATAGATGTTCGTTTTCGCCCAGTGCAAGAATGACCAGGTCAGCTCCGGATGCTACTTTCACGGCCTCCTTTATGAGTTTGAGGTTCTCATCGCGAGAGGCGAATTTGATCTCGTCGTACTTCCAGTTGAAATAGCTCAGCGTGGTGTTGATTGTCAGTCTGCAGCCCTGTGCGAAGAGCACCTCGGTGCCGTTCCCCGCCTTCGCCCTTATACCGTCAAGAAGACTCACCTTTTCATACGGCTCACCCGAGTAGCCGCCGAACCAGAGATCCCTGGCACAGGGACCAATGACCGCAATCTTTTTATACTTGCCCTTCTTCAGAGGAAGCAGGCCATCGTTCTTCAGCAGGACTATCGACTCATGTGCAGCCTTCAGCGCCGTCTTCCTGTGCATCAGTGATTTGCTTACCGCAATAGCCTGTTTCTCATCCACATAGGGATTCTCAAAAAGGCCAAGGCTGAACTTGAAGGTCAGCGCCTGCTCAACGGCACGGTTAATGTCCTCCTTTTTGACTTTTCTTTTCCTTGCCAGTTCCGGAAGAATACGGTACATGTTTGCCTGGGGGAACTCATACTGCACTCCGCAGTTGAACGCTGTCGCGGCTGCTTCCACTGCCTCAGCACAGATGAAGTGCTTGTTGAACAGCTGGTCCACGCCGTAGTAGTCGGAGACTATCATCCCCCTGTATCCCCACTCACCGCGAATGAGATCCTGCAGGAGCCATCTGCTGGCATGGGAGGGAACGCCGTCAACCTCGTTGTAGGAGGGCATTACCGATACCGGTTTAGCAAAGTCAATGCACATCTTAAAGGGGGGCAGATGGTAATCACGAAGCACCCTCATCGAGTAATTTGCAGGTCCCTGGTTCAGTCCGCCTTCTGATTCGCCGTGGCCGGCCAGGTGCTTGAGTGTAGCTGCAACATTGTTCTTTTCAACCTTACCCGTGTCACTTCCCTGCAGGCCCTTTACCGCTGCTATTGAGAGCATCCCGTTGAGGTACGGATCCTCGCCGTATGTCTCCTCGGTGCGTCCCCAGCGCGGATCACGACAGACATCTATCACCGGTGTCAGTGCGTGATGTGTTCCACGTGATCGCATCTCATGTGCCACCACGCCGTATACTTTTTCAAAGAGGACGGTATCCCACGAGCATGCCAGCCCTATTGCCTGCGGGAAAACTGTCGCCTCGGGCCTCATCATCCCGTGCTGACCCTCGTCAACGAAGAGGGCCGGGATGCCGAGACGGGTCTCCTCAACAAGATACTTCTGGATGGCATTGCGCATCCTTACAGTTTCCTTTATGCCGAAAGGAGCAGGATGGACCGAGTTGCATCCGAGACCGAAGATCTCCTTCATCTTTGTGGGATCACTGAAGATCTCAGGCTTGAAGTCTTCAACCCCTCCGTTCCAGAGGCCCATCAGCTGGGCACATTTCTCCTCAAGGGTCATTCTTCCCATCAGGTCCTCAACTCTTTTCCTGACTGGAAGAGAAGGGTCCTTATACGGCATTTTTGCTGTTTTTTTCATATTTTGTTCTTTAAGTAATTGTCATTTAAGCTTTTCTGCCTCGTCGATGACGGCTTGGAAGGCAGGTTTCAGATTGTAGTCACGGTCAAACAGGAGCGGGTAGTTTGTGCGGCCCGGTATAGGCCATCCGTTCTTCCATGAGTAGCCGTCGTGCAATCCCCAGAAGGTGACGCGGGTAACAGCATCGTCATGCTTCAGCAGTATCCTGAAAAGTTCCGCATAGCGGTCCGTAAGTTGTGCCTCCACAGAGTTGGGAAGACCTGCGACGTAAGGGTTCAGGGAGTCACGGTACTCTGCGATTCTTGAGATCTCTGCCCCGTAAAGCCATGACGGCGTGGGAAGTACGTTTATCTCAAGCTCGGTAATCATCACCTTCATCCCCAGTGCGGCATACTCGCCTATGCTCTCATCTATGATTTCCATGTCCGGGGAGTCGAGGTGCCAGTGCCCCTGGATGCCCACACCGTCAATGCGGATACCCTTTGCCTGGAGGTCTTTAATGATGGGGGTCACTCCGGAACGCTTGGTTCTTTCCTCGTTGTTATAGTCATTGTAATAGAGCTCAGCATCAGGGTCAGCCTCATGGGCGAAGATGAAAGCCTTATCAATGTAGTCTTCGCCTATTATTTCCAGCCATTTCGTGCGTCGCAGCGATCCATCCTCATCCACTGCCTCATTGACAACATCCCAGCCAAGCACACGGCCCCTGTAGTGTCCGACGACAGTCTGGATATGATCACGCAGCCGCTCCAGGAGAGCGTCTCGCGTCAGGGGATTGCCGAGTGAGTCCTGGAAGACCCAGGCGGGTGTCTGTGAGTGCCATACCAGGACATGCCCGATGACCTTAATGCCGTTTCGCTCCGCGAAGTCAACTATACTGTCGGCCAGGCCGAACTCGTATCTTTCGGGTTCAGGATGGATCCGCTCCCACTTCATCTCATTTTCTGCGGTTACGCAGTTGAAATGCTTCACAATGAAGGGCATGGCCCTTGGGTCAGCCCCGGAGACCTGTACCCTGTTCATGGCAGTGCCAATCAGGAAGTGACCTTCATAGGCCTTGCTGAGGCTGATCTCATCATTACCGCATGATGAGAGAAGTATCATTGTGACTGCAACAGCCGGGAAAAGTATTTTTTTCATTTTTATTGTCTTTAACTGTTTATTGTGTGTAGGCCTTGCGTCTCTCGGCCAGTTCATCCTGCATATGGTACTCAACCTTCTTCCCTATGCCGTAGATAAAGAGCGCTACGACGCAGAGGATTAATGCAATGACCGGGAATATGCTCACTGAGAGCCTGATGCCCTGAACGGCTGTGGGGGTCTGCACCACGTTGGCGACATACCCGTATGAATTGAGGAGCCATCCGGCCACTGCACCGCCTATGGCGAGGCCGACCTTAAGGCCTACCACTATTGCAGCAAAGACGATGCCTGTTGCGCGGCGGTTGAACTTCCATTCCGAATAGTCGGCCACGTCCGCCATCATTGCCCACGGAAGCGGCATTGTTACACCCCACGAGAAGTTGAAGAGCACTGAGAGTATCAGCACAGCCCAGATGCCTGAGGACGGCACGACAAAGAAAAGGAGTGCCATTATGCCGGCAATTATCAGCCATGTCCTGAAGACGTCTCTCTTGCCGAACCGTTTTGCCAGTGCGTTCCCAACGGCTATTCCGGGGATCGCGCAAAGCTGACCTATAATATTTATAACACTGAAGGTGTTATCGGCATAATTGGCGCCGGCGCCAGTCAGCTTAAGCCCCTCGAGGAGCCCGAACAGGCCCTTGTCGATGTTGACGAGGAACTGCCTCATGCTCTCAGGGTCAAGATAATACTTGAAGTAGTACAGAAGAACGCTGTTTCGCAGTGCGAGGAAGGTGAACATGAAGAGGAATACGATGAACATCATCACCCACTGCTTGTTGTGGAAGAGGTCCGAGAGGTCCTGCTTCAGGGATGTCTTCTGCTGGGGCGGGGGAGCAATTCTCTCCTTCGTGGAAAAGAAGGTTATGAAGAAGAACAGTATCGCGAGCACGCTGAAGATTCCCATCGTAACCTGGTAACCTCTCGCGCTGTCACCTGCGCCAAAGTGGTTGACCATCGGCAGTGTGAAGCCCATAATTGCTATTGTTGCCAGTGTCACTACCACGAACCTTATTGAAGAGAGGCTTGTGCGTTCCTTCATGTTGCCGGTGATTACTCCGCTCAGTGCTGAGTAGGGATTGTTGTTTGCAGAGTATACCGTCAGCAGCAGCAGGTAGGTGGCATAGGCATACACAAGTTTGCCGGTGTCACCCATGTCAGGTGTTCTGAAAGCAAGGTAACCCAGCACACCGAAGGGTATTGCCGTCCACAATATCCAGGGCCTGAACTTGCCCCAGCGGGTGTTTGTGCGGTCAGCCAGGGCCCCGAAGATGGGGTCACAGACCGCCCCCCAGAGCCGGGCGATGAGGAACAACGTTGCCGCTGCCCCCGCGGAAAGTCCAAAGGTGTCCGTATAAAAACTCAGCTGAAGCAACATCATTGTCTGGAAGATGAAGTTGGCAGCACCGTCTCCGAGACTGTAGCCCAGCTTCTCCCTGAACGCAAGTTTTCCTGTTTCGGATTTCATGGTAATCTGTTTATTTTACTATATTCTTAAAAGCTGATCCAAAAATTAAATAAGCTGTGTTTCCTCCAATAGTACCCTCGTTTTGTCCCCACAGAAATGGCCAGTCGTCGTAGTTTTCAAAGTGGTCGGGTTTTCTGAATAATATACCCGGTGCAACATTACCCGGAATAAATGAGAAATCAGCCCTGTTATTGCCATAAAAGACTGCTTTCGGACGAGCGGCGCCCACTGCTGCCACTAACGAATAATTGTGGTACGGATGGCAGCCAAACAGCCAGTTGGTTGTCTTGAAAGCATGGCTGGCATCGATAATGTCAGGGAAATGCTTACTGGCAAAGCAAACAGTGGTTCCAAAGCTAACCACTCCTCCGCCTCCTGCCCAGTTACCAAAGCCTATGGGTACTCCGTACGGATTATCCTTTTCAAGCCCGTCGATATATTCTTTGTACTTTTCAGCATACGGCCGCAACTTTTC
>JBFYPM010000062.1:0-33463 GCA_041303295.1 Bacteroidales bacterium | reverse complement strand
AGGCGCCTCTGGCTTAATATTAATCAAATATTATACCAGATATGTTAGATATATATAAATTCTTTTCTGATTAAAGAGTCGCCGTAGAGGCCCTGAGGAGAGTTATAAAAAATTCTGCTCCAGGAACTTCTGGAAATTCTCCCTGTACTGGTCGGTGACTGGAATGCGGACATCACCGTATACAATTCGGTTGCGCTCAACGACCTTCACCGTATCAAGGCTGACAATGAAGGAACGGTGTACCCTCATGAACTTATCCGCAGGGAGCCTGGCCTCCAGTGCCTTCAGCGTTGAAAGTGACAGTACGGGTTTCTTCTCCCCGCTCAGGAAGATCTTGACATAATCCTTCAGTCCTTCAATGTAGTGTATCTCAGAAAAATTTATACGCCTGATCTTGTAGTCTGACTTGATAAAGAGGAAATCGTTCTTCACCTCCAGCTCCGGCAGCTCCCTTCTCTCAAGTTCAATCAGCTTCTCCGCCTTCTGGGCTGCCTTGAGGAACTCGGCATAGCTGAAAGGCTTCAGCAGATAATCGACGGCATCGAGCCTGAAACCCTCCAGCGCATACTTCTCATATGCGGTTGTGAAGATCACCTTCGGTCCGCCACTGATGACCCTGGCCAGCTCCGTGCCTGTCAGGTCAGGCATCTGGACGTCAAGAAAGACGAGGTCAACATCTGATGATCCTATAAATGCCACACCCTCAACAGGGTTGTCAAAAGCGCCGGCAAGTTCAAGAAAAGGGGTCTTTTCAACATAACCTTTAACCAGCTGCAGCGCCAGTGGCTCATCATCTATTGCAACTACCCTGATCATGACTGCAGGCGTCTATGTTTTTAATATTAGTTCGGCGGTGAAGACAGTTTCTCCCTCATCAATCCTCAGTTCATGACGTCCGGGGAAAAGTAATGCCAGTCTCTTCCTTACATTTTCAAGACCTATTCCAGAGGCGGCCTGCGGAGCATTGGCATTCGCCCTGCTGATGCTGTTGCGTGCAGTGAATGATATCAGGCCGCCGTCCGCCTTCAGGGAAATATCTATGAAGGAGTTGCCCTGATAGCTTACACCATGCTTGAAAGCGTTCTCGATAAATGGGATAAAAAGCAGCGGAGGCAGATCTTGGTCTTCCAACTCTGCGGGCCAACTGACCGTGAGCTTTACACGGTCACTCATTCTTAGCTTCATCAGGTCAATATAACCATTCATGAACTCTATCTCGTGGCTGAGCTTCGTGTTCCCCTGTTCTGACTCATAGAGCATGTAGCGCATCATCTTCGAAAGACTGAGTACGGCCTCCTGCGCATCCTTCCCGTTTATCTCAATGAGAGAATAGATGTTGTTCAGCGTATTGAAAAAGAAATGCGGGCTGACCTGGTTCTTTAACAGCGCCAGTTCTGAGTTCAGTTTCTCCTTCTCCAGCTCCTTTATCTCTTCCTCCTTCCTGACTGCGCTCTCGGCATATCTCATGCCCACGGCGAATCCTGAGACAAGGAATGATGTGATGAAGAAATTATAGATCGCCATGCCCTCTCCCCGTCGCCTGCCATGGTCGTCACTCGAGGGCCCCGGCTCCGTCTCCCTGATGCGTTCCCTCATCTCAGGCGGCGGCGCGAAGAGATTCTCGTAAAATCTGCCGGAGGCATAGCCCAGCACTACTATCAGTGCTGCTGCCAGCACCAGGAAGGTAAACCATCTCCCCTTCTGTGCCAGCAAAGGTACGAGCCACAGGTAATTGGCATAGAAGAGGATGACAAAGACAAGTGTATTGAAGAGTACGATCCTGGTGGTACGTTCATCATTGAATAGGCCGCCCGATATAAGGAACTGCGGCAGGATGAATAGTATTATCCATCCTGTTAAATGAAGCAGCACCGGGAGTCCCTTTCTCTTTCTTATCATTGAATCATTCCTCATATTCTCATCAAAGCTAATGAATCCCGTTCAATTATCACTCAAACCTAAGGGCATCGATCGGGTCAAGACTGGAAGCCCTGCGGGCAGGATACCATCCGAAAAAGACCCCTATCACAGTACATACCGCAAAAGCGAGTATGACTGATCCCCACATGACGTTTATCGGCCATGAGGTGAGGGCCTCCACTATGGCAGAGGCGCCGAAACCGAGAAGTATGCCTATCAGGCCTCCGAAAACGCTGAGCATTATTGACTCGATGAGAAACTGCAGGAGTATATCCACACCACGTCCGCCGATCGACATCCTCAGACCGATCTCCCTGGTTCGTTCGGTGACGGAGACATACATGATATTCATTATTCCTATGCCGCCCACCAGCAGCGATATCCCGGCGATAGCCCCAAGAAGGATTGTAAGTATCTCCGTGACGGAAGTCATCGTAGTCGACAGCTCCTCCTGGGTCCTGATCATGAAATCATTGTCCTCATCCTCACGGAGCTTATGAGTGCGGCGAAGCACCTCCTCCACCTGTGTCTGCGCGAGGGCGGACTCCTCCGCGCTGCGTGCCGACATCTGTATAGACTGTATGTGGGTCTGGGCAAGGATCCTTTTCTGGACAGTGGTGTAAGGTGCTATAAGAACATCGTCCTGATCCTGCCCGAAGCTGTTCTGTCCCTTCTCGCCCAGTACCCCTATTATCTTGAAAGGGATGTTTTTGAAACGGACAGTCTCACCGGTGGGGTCCACCCCCTCGCCGAAGAGCTCGTCGGCCACCGTCCGGCCCACAAGACAGACCTTCGCTGAACCTTTTGCCTCACTGTCAGTGATGTTCCGGCCACTGACCACCTTCCAGCTTTTAATCTCAAGATACTCTTCTCCCCCTCCGTAAATAATTGTGGGCCAGTTAGAGTTGCCATACACCGCCTGGCCGCTGCTCCTCACCTCGGGCGAGACCGCTATCACGGCATCACACTCCGTCCTGACGGCATTCGCATCATCGACGGTAAGTCGCTGTGAGCCGGAACTACCCTGCTGCACCCCACCCATCATCATGTTGCCGGGCATCACGAACAGCATGTTGGAGCCCATGCTCGCTATCTGATCCTGAATGCTTTTCCTCGATCCCTGGCCGATGGCCAGCATGGTTATTACCGAAGCCACGCCAATAATTATTCCCAGCATCGTGAGGAATGAGCGCATCTTATTGCGCCTCAAGGCATTGATTGCCACCTTTATTAGATTTCCAAGATTCATTTCGTTATCATTTATTATTCTTCCTCCACCGGGAGAGCCTTAATCATCTCTGCAGCATAAAGCCTGTTACTGATCTCATCTTCCCTGATTATGTGCCCATCGCGAAAAACCAAACTTCTTGTCATGCACCGTGCTATGTCAGCTTCGTGTGTCACAAATACTATCGTTTTTCCCTTGAGGTTCAGCTCCTGGAAAAGAGCCATGATCTCGTACGATGTACGTGTATCGAGGTTACCTGTTGCCTCATCGGCAAGAATCACCACCGGGTCATTTACCAGCGAGCGTGCTATCGCCACTCTCTGCTGCTGTCCACCGGATAGCTGGTTTGGCATATGACCCATCCGGTCCGCCAGGCCCACTGCCTCAAGTGCCGCTATGGCCCGCTCCCTGCGCTCCCGGGCCTTTATTATGGGGTTATACATGAGTGGCAACTCCACGTTCTCAAGAGCGGAGGTACGTGAGAGCAGGTTATATGACTGGAAAACAAAACCGATTTTCAGGTTGCGTATCATCGCACTCTCATTCTTCGACATACCTGCAACATCAACACCGTCAAGCAGATATGTGCCTTCTGTTGGCCTGTCCAGACATCCGATTATGTTCAGCATAGTCGACTTCCCTGAACCGCTGGCGCCCATTATTGCCACGAACTCACCCTGGCGTATCTCAAGGTCAACCCCCCGAAGGGCGTGTACCGTGACCTCACCCACATGGTAGTCCTTCTTAAGTGACTTAATATCAATTATTGCCTTCATTGTCAGTTGCGTGTGGTGGTGGTTGGTCTTGATCCTGATGATGAACTCTGAGTGGTCCTTCTTCCGGGAAGGGTTGGCATAAATGGATTTTTAGCAACCTCCTGCTCTTTCTTCTCCTTAGCAGAAGCGATTGTCATCTTTGTAACCACCTCGGTGCCTTCTTCAAGCCCGGATTTTACTTCTGCTTTGTCCCCGTCGTTCGATCCGAGTTCTACCCGTACAGGGTGGATTCCCTTATCATCCTTCACCCAGACCCGTGTGGAAATTTTGGATCCCTCCGGCGGGGTAAAGCCTTCCGGTAACTGGCCGCCGGGCATGCCCTGCATTCCCCTGCCTGCTTCTGTACCGGCTCCTCCACCTGCTCCTGTGCCACTCATGCCTGCTACAGGCCTGCCGGTGCCTCCGGTCTTGACATTCTTATCACCTCCGGAAGCCGTCTCATTTCTCATCCTTGCCAGGTAGTCAGCATCAGGATTGAACTTAACAGCCTTATACGGGATTGTGATTACATCATTTGTCTCTTCAACGTAGATCACAATGTTGGCAGTCATGCCGGGAAGCAACTTCTGGTCAGGATTGGGAGCATTAATCACAACCGTATATGTGACTACATTGGAGGTTGTAACAGGTGAGAGCCTGATCTGTTCCACCGTGCCTGTGAATTTTTCATTCTGGAAGGCATCAACGTCAAATTCCACCCTCTGTCCTACTCTTACCATTCCGATATCCGATTCATCAATGTCAGCCTCGACCTGCATCTGTGTGAGGTCCTGGGCTATAGTGAAGATCTCCGGTGTATTGAAGCTGGCAGCTACTGTCTGACCCTCATCCACAGCCCTGTTCATCACCACCCCGTCAATAGGGGAATAGATGGTTGCATACCTTAGCTGTACCAGGGCCTTGTCATACTGTGCCTGTGAGTTTTTGAGTGTGGCTTTGGATTTCTCATGGTTGTATCTCGCCTGGTCATAGTCAGCCTGCGCAATCAGGGTCTTTTCATAAAGGGCCTTGCTGCGCTCAAAATTTGATGCCTGGTATTCCATCTCCGCCTTGGCATTGTCAAGCGTTGCCTGTGACTGTTCAACACTGGACCTCAGGGCAGTCTTGTCAAGCTCAGCCAATACCTGTCCCTTTTTGACCTGGGAGTTGAAGTCGACATATAGTTTCTCGACAATCCCTGAGACCTGTGTCCCCACTATAACCGAGGTGATTGCTTCAAGTGTGCCTGTTGCGGTAACTGTATTTACTATTGAGCCCTTCGATGCCATCGAGGTCTCAAAATTGTACGTCTTGCTCTTCTTGCAGCTGTGAGCCGTCAGAAGTGTCACTGCAACAACTGCAAGCAGTCCGCCGCTTATTAAAATTCGTTTGCCTTTCATTGATCTTTATCTTTTAATTTTTCTTAATTCTTTAAAACGAAAGCTGTATGCCCTTGTAGAATTCGATGACCTTGTTGCTGTAAACAAGCTCATATTTAGCCTGCAGCAGGTTACTCTCCGCCGAGTTGAGATTGGTCTTCTGTATCAGGAAGTCGATTGAATTCATCGCTCCGAGCTTGAATTTCTCCTCTGCCACATTGTAAGATTCGAGTGATGCTGCGTGCTGATTGACGGCTGCATCATAGCTGATCATGGCTGATTGTGCATCAAGGACAGCCTGCTCAACCTCCTTACGGAGCTGATTCCTGGTGTTGAGTTCATCCAATTCGGCAGATGTAATTCCATACCTGGCTCTTGAGACTGCCGACCTGGTCTGGTTATTCCTGAATATAGGGATTGATACTGAGAGTCCTATTGAAGGTGAGAACCCGCTTTTGAGCTGTGACCCCATGTCTGCTGCCTGGGTGAAACCTGTGCTCAGTCCGGCATTCATTGTTACGGAAGGATAAAAACCGCCCTTTGCAAGCTCAAGATCGATCCCTGCGCTCTCACGGTTCAGCTCCGCATTTTTGATCTGAGGCTTGACAAGCAGCGCCTCTTCAAACACGGCAAGTGCGTTATCAGATGGAATTGACGAGATGATGACATCCATATCGGGATGAGCTATCTCAAATGTATCATCAACCGGATACTCCATCAGCTGCATCAGTGTCACCCTTGTCATTTTAAGATTGTTTATCGCGTTGGCGAGTGTCAGCTCCTCACTGGCCAGCTGTGTCTTCACCTGCAGGTAATCGCTGTTGGCAATAGCGCCGAGGTTAAGCCTCTCCCTTGCCAGTCCGAGCTCCTCACGTGTGGCTTCAGCCTGATTGCGGCTGTTGGTGACCTGCTCGCCGGCATAAAGTACCTGAAGGTATGCGGTCATAATGTCAAGTGAGACATTCTCCATTGTCTCCCGGGTACTGTACTGAAGGCCCTTATAGTTCAAGTCGGCCTGCATGATCTCATTCTGTGCCTGAAACCCGCTGAAGAGTGTCACCCCGCTGCTGACAGAGGCACTGGTGCGCGCCGAGCCTTCAAAGGAGGTCGCGCCGTAGGTGTCTGTCTCCTGCTGCCATCCCAGGTTCTCACTGACTGATGCACTGAAGCTGGGCCAGCGGTTATCCTTTGCCTGCTGAAGGTTAATCTCCCCCACGCTTGTGGCGACACCGGCCTTCCTGACCTGTATGTTCTCCTTCAGAGCATACTCAATACATTCCGACAGAGTCCACTGCTTATCCTGGGCTGTCAGCGCAGGCGATATTAAGATCAGGGCAGCCATTAAGGCTGTAAATAGTCTTGTTCTCATTCTTTTCATTATCTGAATTGCCATGGAACAAAACTACCATGCTAACACCCGTGCAGCGAAATGCTTTAGATGTTAAGCCATTGATTACCGACAGAAGGCACGATTTTACCGACCAAACGACCCTGGTCATTCAGGTTGATGTGGCGATGCGGACCGCCGGAGGTATAGCAAACAAGACCTGGTTAAAATGTGAGGCTGAGAGTGAACCCTCCCGGATAAACAGCCATATTCCATTCACTATCAGGCTTTAATGGATCGCCACTAGTTCCAGTCGCCTCATTCTCGCAATACTTCCGGTAGGCTTTTACAGCCCTGACAGGCTGTGTCCATATCTGCAGCTCGGTGACCGCCGTGTTGAGAGCAAAGTTCTCCAGCCCGTCCATAAAGGTACGCTTATATCCCAGCCAGGTAATCAGTCCGCTGCCCAGGTTTACTGCGCACGCTGTGGCATGGGTTTTCCACGACCTCCCCTCTTTTTCCCTGACAGCCAATGCTTTTAACAACTCCCGGTACTGATCTGGTGAAAGAGCCCGCAGGCTGTCGGCTTTCACCTCATCCAGTGAGCCTCTTAACGGCGAGTTATAGGCAATCATTGGTGAAATCAATTGTCCGGCTGCTCCGAGGAGCGTTGTTGCTGCCCCCAGCGCCATATCCTGCCTCAGTGTTTTATTTTCCGTTGTAAGGCAAACAGCTCCCTGTACAGCCGTGGCAGCACTGTAACCGGCCAGCCAGCCGTACCACCACCGTTGAAACCGGATAGCTTCATGAGGGATAGTCCCATAAAGGTCATGCAACTGTTTGTCAATCAAAGAATCAACAGCAGATGGCTGGGCGCCGGCCTCCAATGTAAAGCACAGAAGCGCCAGGACAAAAAACGCCGGTCTGACACTATGCCTGATCTTAAGAATTTTCATAGCCAGTGTTTTTTAGTTGCCAATAAATGAAGATTCTCTCAGCTTCGTAGACAGTATGAAACTAAAAGTCATTAATACTATCAGGACAATCAGCGGACCGGTCATTGATCCGGTCACAGAATTCTTAAAGCTATCCATACCGAAAATGAATGCTATACCTGACACCTGGCCCATCAGCAGGAGAAAGCCGTTTGATGTTCCTTCAGAGACAGGGTATGTCACCTCGGCGCCATACTGAAAGCCAATAGGACCTGAGCTGAGCAGGAAGAAACCGAAGGCTGCCCCGGAGACCAGAAGCAGGGGATAACCTGTAGCCAGGGTCACGCCTGCCAGACCGAGCGTCGACCCGGCAAGAGCTATCATGATGAATGGCGTCCTCTTCCTGTAATGATCGGATAACAGGGGGATAATAATTGCTCCGAGTATGCCACCAATGATCATCAGGCCGCCGGTAATCCCTGCCTGTTCCGGGGAGAAGCCCCTGGGACCAACAATGTTTTCTATCCAGGTAGTCACTGAATTGAATACTCCAAGACCTATAAAAAATATTATCATAAGCCACTTGAAATCCCTGTTCCTGAATATCAGCCGCAGGCCTTCAACAACCAACGCCCGTTCTTCCTGGTCAGGACGGCATGGTGCGGTCGGGGGACGCTCCCGTACAAAGATCATGAAGACAACAGCAGCAACAACGGCAAGAATACCGTAGATATGCAGCATCCCCCCTATACCTGACCCATTAACAAGGAACGGCGTCAGTATCATGCCAGCCAGTATGCCCACATACATTGACAGAGTACCAAGTCCCGAAGCAGTCGCCCTCTCGCTGATCGGAAACCACCTTGATGAGACCTTGGTGATTGAGTTCAGAAGAAAGGGCTGACCAATTGCAATGCCAATCTGAGATAGAAGTAAAAGGTTATAATCTGCCGGTACCAGTCCGCGTATCAGTCCGAAGAGACCTGTAAGCAGAACCCCGGTGCCTACTCCCACTTTTATTCCGTACGTGTCTATTATCCATGATGACGGAAGTGAGTTGATGAGGTAGACGATCATGAAACTCATGGAGAGGATACCGATCTTCAGATCTGAGACACCGTAGTATTGGGCAGCTTCACTTGTTATCGGTGCAAAACTGATCCACAACAGCTGATTTACAGATATAGCAATCATGAATACAATCAGCATTACCCACCTGTAACGGTATACCGTGAAATCATCAATCTTCATCTTCGTAGTTTGAATAAAATTTTTGTCAACTGTTCCGGAAGAACAATTCCTTCCCGGCTATGTTAATATAAAAGTATCGGTTTTTATCATTTTCTGCTCCGATGCAATGTTTTTTAATTCCTGCGAGCCAGTTGAATCCTTTAATATTTGCAAAAGCACGTTCCCGGCATTACCGGAGAAGAGGTAATTTTCATGAAATATATTGTAAACTTGTTGTCACAATTAATAATAAACATTTATGACTTCTGATGGGATCAAAGTAATCATAACCGGTGCAACCGGTATGGTAGGTGAAGGTGTACTCCTTGTCTGCCTGGAAAACCCGGCTGTCAGCAACGTGCTGATGATCAACAGGAAACCGCTTGGCATCACTCACGCAAAACTGAAGGAGATAATTCATGATGATTTCCATGATCTTGCTCCGGTGGCGGAACATCTTGCAGGATATGACGCCTGCTTCTTCTGCCTCGGGGTCTCTTCCGTGGGAATGAAGATGGATAAGTACCGCAGGGTCACCTATGACCTCACCATGCATTTCGGCGAGACCGTCAGCCGGCTTAATCCCGGGACGGTGTTCATCTATGTTTCGGGAGCCGGTACAGACGGCACGGAACAGGGTAAGGTTGAATGGGCGAGAATCAAGGGAAAAACTGAGAATGACCTGAGGAAGCTCTCTTTCAGAAAGGTGTATGGCTACCGGCCTGGATTCATCAAACCCGTTAAGGGACAGAAGAAAGCGCACTCCTTCTACACTTATATCAACTGGTTCTTCCCTGTCGGCAGGAAGCTCAGCCCTGACTATTTCAATACAATGGAAGAGCTGGGACTGTCAATGATCAGGCTCGTCAGGCATGATTATCCGCAGGAGACTGTTTACGGGAAAGATATCGCCATCCTGGCAGCTCAGTAAGGAGTTCCATGACAACAGGCACATATTGATGACTGCCGAGGCAGAACAATGATGGCCTTGCAGGGAATAGAAATCATTTGACAATTTGCAGTACGATCAATTGGATTAGGAATTCCTCTTCATTTTTAACATGACATTAACCATTTAGCCTTAGGTGGTTTCCATGTGGAATTCATAACTTGGGGTACCAATTAAAATCAAAAAATGAAACCTATTCCGCGAAGAACATTTATCCGGGGCACTGCCCTGGCTGGAGGAGCTCTGTTTTTCCTTCCCGGAATTCAGGGATGCAGGTCCACGGATGGCAAATCGTTCGGGAATTACTTCCTTGGAGAGTTTGGGATTGATGAGACCCTCTGCAGCAAACTGCTTGCAAAGGCACTATCACGAGGGGGTGATTTTGCTGATCTCTATTTTGAATATACCGTCTCAAACTATCTTGGCCTTGAGGACGGGAAAGTGAACCAGTCTTACGGTGACATATCACTGGGGGTCGGAATCCGGACTGTCATGGGAGACCAGATCGGATACGGTTACACGCAGGAGCTTACCGATGAGTCAATGATGTCTGCAGCGGCAACAGCTGCTTCGCTGTGTGATATGACAGCAACCGGCGTTGCCTCATCTTTCAGCAGGCTCCAGTCGGGCAACTATTATCCCGTGCCTGAAGAGTTCAACGGCATTCCTGCCGGGTTGAAGTTGCCAATGCTGCAACAGATCAATGAGAAGTGCTTTTCGATTTCTCCGGAGATAGTAAAAGTGAATGCCGGATTTCAAAGTTCCATCAAGCGTATACTTGTTGTGTCAAGTGACGGCGTCATGGCTGAGGATATTATCCCCGGCGGTTTCCTGTATTCATCGGTTGTAGCTGAGAGAAACGGCAGGCGTGAACAGTCCTTCTGGAACCTGGGCGGTCGTCGTGACATCTCATTCTATAACGAGGACGTTATAAGTGAGGTGGCTTCAAAATCTGTCAATAATGCACTGAAGCTTTTTGATGCCATCCAGCCACCCGCCGGAGAGATGCCCGTGGTTCTTGGGCCCGGCATAACCGGTATACTGCTTCACGAGGCCATCGGACACGGTATGGAAGCCGACTTCAACCGTAAGAATACATCAACCTATAGCACGATGCTTGGAAAGAAGGTGGCAGAACCATTTGTGACCATCATCGATGACGGAACCAACATGAACCTTGCCGGCAGCCTGAACGTTGACGATGAAGGCACGCCCGGGAAGAAAACCGTACTTGTAGAAAACGGGATACTCACAAGTTACATTCATGACAGGATCTCTGCAAAACACTACGGGGTTGAACCTACAGGTAACGGCAGAAGGCAGGACTTCATGAACTATCCCATGCCACGTATGCGCAATACCTATATGCTGGGTGGTGATGCATCAGTGGAGGATGTGATTAAAGCCGCAGGAAATGGCATTTATGTGGAGGATGTAAGCAACGGGCAGGTTAAGATCGGTGAGGGAGACTTTGCATTCTACGTTTCACAGGGGAGATTGATCGAAAACGGTAAACTCACAGCCCCGATAAAGGATGTGAATATCATGGGCAACGGGCCGAAGATGCTCGCCAATATCACCATGGCCGCCAATGATCTTGAGATGAGCAGAGGCGGAGCAGGACAGTGCGGCAAGAACGGGCAGGGGGTGCCTGTATCATTCGGTCTGCCTACATGCCTCGTTAAATCGCTGACGGTAGGCGGCACAGAACAGAAAGGAGGCAAGTCATGACTAAAGCAGCAGGAAAACAGATGAGCTTCCCCGAACTGGCCGAATGGGTAGTCAGTCAGACCCTGAAGGCTGGGGCCGATGACTGTAAAGTAAGCCTGTCCAGAAAACGGGCTGTGGAGATAAATTACCGCAACCGGAAGCCGGAAGTAATAAAGGAGGCTACAACGCAGGGACTTTACCTGGAGGTATTCGTCAATAATCGCTATGCGGGTCAGTCAACTCCTGACTTCCGCACCAAGACACTTGAGACCTTTATCACTGATCTGGTCGCCAATGCAGGCATCATGGAAGAGGATCCGTTCCGTACCCTTCCTGAACCGAAATATTATGAAGGAAGATCACAGGCCGATCTGCAGCTTGCTGATCCGGATTACGGCAGCCTGACGCCTGAGGAGAGACACTCAATGACAAAGGCGGTTGAAAATGCCTGTCTCAGCAATGGAGGGGACAAGGTTATTTCCGTGGAGGCAGGCGAATACGATGAGTCATATGAGGAATACGTGAAAACCAGCAACGGTCTTGAAGGTTCGTCACGTGGAACCTACTGCAATATAGGTGCATCAATGACCGCCCGGGATGAAGGGGACCGTCGTCCCGCCGGCTATAACTACATTGGCTGCAGGTACAAAAGCGATCTCCCCCCAATGGAGGAGGTGGGCGCTGAGGCTGCAAGGAGAACCCTTGACCTTATGGGCGGAACAAAGATTGCCACCACAAAGATTCCTGTCATCCTTGAGAACCGTGGAGCAGGTCGGGTGCTGAACGGATTGGTTGGCCCGATGTCTGCCGGAAATATACAGCAGAAGAGGTCGTTCCTGACGGAAAAGAAGGGAACATCAATAGGAAGCAGATTCCTGACGGTTATAGATGATCCTTTTATCCCGAGGGGACTGGGCTCGAGATACTATGACAACGACGGCTTCCCGGCCCGGAAACGAAACCTTATCAGTGAAGGGGTGCTGAATGAGTTCCTGGTCGACTGGTATTACAGCCGCAAACTGGGATGGGAACCAACCTCAGGCTCATTGTCAAATATTATTATTCCACCGGGGACAAGAAGCACCGGGGATATAATCAGTGACCTCAAACGCTGTATCGTAGTTACCGACTATATCGGAGGTAACTCCAATTCCACAACAGGTGACTTCTCGGTGGGGATTATAGGGAAGTTGTATGAAAAGGGTGAGTTCGTCCGGAATGTAGCAGAAATGAACATCGCCGACAACCACATGAATTTCTGGAACAGGCTTGTGGAGGTGGCAAATGATCCATGGATTTACAGCCAGTCAAGATTCCCCAGCCTGGTGATTGATGATGTGGTGGTGGCTGGAATCTGACAGATATTTAATAATACTTGGAAGAAGAAGGATGCTCCGGTCATAAGACTGCCCTACCTCTTTTTACTGTAGGGAGTACGGGTAATGCCTTCGGATGACGGAGGGGAACATGAATCTAAAAAGTAACTCGATGTACTACATTCTCTTTTACAAGACCGTTGAAAACTATGTTGAGCGCCGGACTCCTTTCCGCCCTGATCACCTCGGACTGGTCGAAGAGTTCCATTCTGACGGGCGACTGGTGATGGCCGGGGCACTGGCAGAGCCTGCTGACGGTGCTGTGCTGATCTTCAGGGGCGACACCCCGCAGGCCGCTCATGATTTTGTCAGCCGTGATCCCTATGTGAAGAACGGCCTCATCGCCGAATGGTCAGTCAGGCCATGGAATGTGGTGACAGGCTGATACCTGTTTGATGATTGTGGATCATCGGACCATTGAAGGCAGGGTGCCAGATTATCTTGAAAGTGATCTATAAGTGAACTACCTTTGATATTCAATCAATGGTTTTTGTTACGCTCATACACGTTAATCACATAATAACAAGCCATATGAAAAACTGTAATGGCCTTGCCTGCAGGGCAGGGAACATTCTCGTAATCGCACTATTGATGGTTCTCCTGGCACCGTCTCTTATCGCGGGTGCACAGGACCCATTCATGCAATTTCCTGATATACAGGGAAACACCATCGTCTTCGCCAGCGGCGGGGATCTCTGGAAAGTCCCCTCCGAAGGGGGCACAGCCACCCGCCTCACTTTCAGCGACGGTCGTGAGTCATACCCCGAGATATCACCTGACGGCAGCCTCATTGCCTTTACCGGGGAATACGATGGCAATGCCGATGTATATATTATGAACATCAACGGCGGTGACATCAACAGGCTCACATTCCACCCGGGAATGGACGAGGTGGTAGGATGGAACAGCACTAAAAACAAGATCATGTTCACATCGGGCAGACACAGCCCGTCACGTTATGTGAAGATGTTCCTTATCTCCCCTGACGGTACAGGTCTCGAGGAGATGATAATGTACGATGCAGCCCGCGGAAGCTTTTCTCCCGACGGCAATAAGCTGGCTTATAACAAGGATTCGCAGGATAACGCCACCTGGAAACGCTACAAGGGTGGAAGGGCTCAGGAGATCTATATCTATGATCTGAAGACAGACGTCGAAACAAACATCAGTAACTACAGCGGTTCCGACAGGATGCCTATGTGGATTGGCGAAAAGATCTATTTCAGCTCTGACCGTGACAGGGTTTTAAATATATGGTCTTATGACACCGGCAACGGTAAGATTGAACAGGTAACACGGCATACCTTGTACGATGTACAACACCCGGACTACGGCGACAACAAAATTGTATATGAGCTGGGAGGAGATATCTGGATGATCGACCTGGCCTCCAATGCTTCGGCAAAAATCCCGGTAAAGATACCTAACGACATGGAGGAGACCAGGCCTTATATGAAAGATGTCAGCCGCAACATCACACGCGCAGATATCTCTCCATCAGGCCAGCGTGCATTGATTGTTGCCCGGGGTGAAATTTTCACCATCCCCGCAAAGGACGGTCCTGCAAGAAACCTGACAAACTCATCCGGAGCCAGGGACAAGGACGCCGTCTGGTCACCCGATGGAAAATGGATTGCTTATTTCTCTGATAAGTCGGGGGAATATGAACTTTATATCGTCACTCCTGACGGCAAGGGAGAACCAGTTAAACTCACCACTCACAAAGACGGCTACCGCCATACTCTCAAATGGTCTCCTGACAGTAAAAAGATCGGATGGACCGATCAGACCCTTACCCTTTACTTCATTGATGTTGCAACCAAAGTAATTACAAAGGTCGATAAGGAGGAGTATGAGAACGTTGATGTCTCCCTTGACCTGAAATCGATCTTTGACTATTCCTGGTCGCCCGACAGCCGGCACATAGTATATTCAAAAATGAATGACGCCTACATGTATCAGCTGTATGTCTACAATCTTGACAGCAAGACAATAAACTGTCTCAGCAACGGGTTGTTCCACGATTTCAATCCGGTCTTCACAAAAGACGGCGAGCATCTGATCTTCATTTCAAACCGCAGGTTCGAGCCAACCTATTGCGACCTGGAGTGGGAGATGATTTATCAGAAGATTGCCGGCATCTATGCAATTACCCTGAAGAAAGAGGGCAAATCGATCCTTCCCTTTAAAAGTGATGAGGAAAAATCTGCTGAAGCGGGACCAAAAAGCGAGGCAACGGTATCAGTACGCATAGATCTTGATGGCATTACTGACCGTACCGAAGCTCTTCCTCTCGAAAAAGGTAATTATCGCAACCTCTCGGTGAACGGAAAATCACTCTTCTATCTCAATGGTGATGAAGGCAACTTCAACCGCTTCGAGGTGGCAGGCCACGGGCCGATGACACTCTATTCCTGGTCATTCGCAACGGAGAAGGAATCCTCGCTGACGGAGGAGATAGATGATTACAGGCTTTCCGCCGACGGAGAAACCATTATTATCACCAAAAGCGGAGCTCTGTCACTGCTCTCCTCCTTGGGAGGCGCACCTGCGTCGCTGAAGCTGTCAGACCTCAAGGTATGGTACAATCCCGTCAGTGAATGGAAACAGATATTCAACGAGGCCTGGCGCATGGAGCGCGACTACTACTATGAGCCGGGAATGCACGGGCAGGACTGGCCCATGTTGAAGGAGAAATACGGGAAGCTGGCCGACAGGGCAACATGTCGTCAGGATCTCACCTTCATCATAGGGGAGATGATCGCCGAGCTGAATACATCACACACATATGTGTACGGCGGAGACAGCAAACGGCGAGCCGAGCCCGTGAACATAGGGATGCTGGGCGCTGACTACAGTATCGACAAACAGAATAATCTGTACCGTTTTAAAAAGATTTTCAGGGAGAAGGACTGGTCACGCGATGCCTGGCCACCACTTGCAAAACCGGGCTTCAATGTTACTGAGGGTGAATACCTGCTTAAGGTAAATAATACCGAAGTTAAGGCTGACAGGGAGATCTACAGCTATTTTGTCGGCCTTGCCGGGAAACAGGTAACACTGACGGTGAACTCAAAACCCCTCCTGGCTGGCGCCCGCGAGGTTACTGTTGTGCCTTCAGGAAGCGAAAACAGCTTTCGCTATATGGACTGGCTGGAGTGGAACCGTAAGGTGGTGGACAAGGCCTCAGGAGGTAAGATTGGATATATATACCTGCCTGACACCTGGAACGGTTCGGCTACCGATTTTCCGCGGTATTTCTATTCACAGACGAAGAAGGAAGGGCTGATAATTGACGGTCGCTTCAACGGTGGAGGTCTTGACCCTGAAATATTCCTTCAGCGTCTCCAGAAGAAGCCACATGCGTTCTGGACACGCAGGCAGTCGGCCGACCAGCCTGTACCGCACCTTGCCGTTGATGCCCATATGGCACTGATAACCAACAGGTATGCCGGCTCCGGAGGAGATGAGCTGCCCTACGAGTTCCGCTGGTTCGGTATGGGCCCGATAATCGGTACCCGTACATGGGGCGGACTGGTGGGCGTGTCGATGTTTATTGAACTCATTGATGGTGGAACCATAACTGCGCCCGACTACCGCATCTACAGTGAAAAGGGAGAGTGGGTTGTGGAAAACGAAGGGGTGACGCCTGATATCATAATTGATATAGACTCGCGAAAATATGCCGACGGGTATGACACCCAACTGATGAAAGCCGTTGAGGTGGTGATGAAGAAGATCACCGACGAGCCTCGTCAATGGATTCAACACAAACCATATCCGGTGGACCGATAGCAGGTAAACTGACAGAGACGCGCAATGAGCGCGTCTCTTTTTCTTTGATGCGGCTGCCAGCCGGCCTATTTTCCGGCAACATCAATAAGCTGTCTTCCGGCTGGGCTCTCCGGAAAATTTACAGCAAGCTTCCTGGCATAAGTCAGGGCTTTGCTCTTTTGGTTATGTTCGATATAAAATGTAGCCAGGGCATAGAGATAATCATAATTATCAGGCTCTCTCTTCAATGCCCTGAGGAGATAGCCTTCAGCAGTGGCGGTGTTGCCGAGGGTATTCTCGAGCAGGCCAAGGTTATAGAGTATTCTTGTCTGTTCAGGCATCAGCTCGGCAGCTTTCAGGAAGAACTGCCGGCTCTCCTCATACTTCCCTCGCTCACCGAGCAATAGCGCCAGCGAGGTATTTATCTCACTAACCTCCGGGTTCTCCTTCAGCACCTCACGCAGCAGCTTCTCTGACTCGTCATGCCTGCCCTGCTGAGCGTAGACGGTGGCGAGGTTAACCTTTGCCATATAGAACAACCCGTCAATCCTCAGTGCCTCCCTGTATGACCCGGCAGCTTTATCGAGCTGACCGGCATTGGCATACATGATCCCAAGGTTAAATGACCCTCCCGGAAAATCCGAAGTGTAGCTGTTGATTACACGGTACTCCTCCAGGGCAGCCTTCCGCGCTGTCCTTGCTGCCGCACTCAGCTGTTCCTCCGGCACCTCAGAAAGCCTGATTGCTGCCTCTGCACGTATACTCTTTACAGGGTCATTAAGCAGGGGGAGCATTAGCTTTTCGTACGAAGCAGCATCAGATGGATTATAGCTCATGACAGCCGTATGCCTCACCAGCGAGGCGGGGTCACTGAGAGCCTTTTCAACCGCAACGTTTCCTGCATCAGTGTTGTACCGCCCCAGGAACCTGACTGCCGTAGCCCTGATCATCAGGGGGAACAGTTCATTCTCAGAATACAGTGTCAGATCGGGTATCACGCTCTCATCCCCCTTATCTGCTGCGGCAAAGATCACTCCATAATGAGGACGCTTCCTCTCTCCGTACCATTTCTCAATATAGCTCTGCGACCATGCCGTGGTCTTGTCCTTGTGACAGTCGTTACACGCATTGGGCGTCCCGATACTCATTGTAAGGTCCGGCCGGGGTATCCTGAAACTGTGATCACGCCGGTAATCGTTCCCCATATAGTACCTTCCGGTCATGTGGCAGTTGACGCACTGGGCTCCGGTACCTTCGACATATTCCGGTTCCCCCCTGTTTATGAGCCTGCCCGCACCGCTTCCCGGATCCATCTTATGAAAATGATGCAGCGGTGTGTCATAGATATCCGGCCTGTGACACTGGAGGCACAGCCTGTTGTCAGGCTCAATGGTTTTTGCTGAGTGTGAGTCATGACAGTCGCTGCACATCACCTCCTGTTCAAACATCCTGCTCTGGGTAAAGGAACCGAACTCATAATCCTCATCAAGAATCTGGCCGTCCTCATAATAAAGAGGCTGTGCTATCAGCATCGGTATCATGTAATTGAGAAGGTCGCTGTTATCGTCTTCATAATCACCGAGTATGGCACGGCGCGAGTGGCACCGGGCACAAACGTTGAGCAGCTCCACGTTGTTCAGGCCACTGGTCCTTACTACGAGTCCGGTATTGACATCCATGGGTCTGGAACCCTCCGGCAGGTTCGCCCAGGTGATGTGACCTGATGCCGGACCGTGGCAGGCCTCGCAGCTGACATCTATCTCCGACCATGTAGTATTGTAGGTCTTTGTGACCGGATCGTAATTCTTCTTCAGGTTGGTGGAGTGACAGTCGGCACACATGCCGTTCCAGTTCTGTGCCTGGTTGGTCCAGTATAGCCAGTTGCCAGGGTCAATGTCTTCACCTCCGTAGACGGTGTCACCCAGGTGGAACCACTTCTCCTTCTCTGTGTCCCATGCAACCGGCAGGCACTGCAGCCGTCCGCCATCGAACGGTACCAGGTACTGCTGCAGCGGAGTAAACCCGAAAGTGTAAGCAATCTGAAAATCCTCATACTCGCCTGTGGGCCCCTGCGTGTTCATATAGAAGCGCCCATCCCTCCGGAACATCCGGTGCACCCTGCCACTGTGACTGAACTCATGATCATTGAAGTCGCCGAGCACCGTTTTGTCAGTGGCTGTATCCATGGCCAGATCGTGATGCGATCCTATCCAGAGGTCATCCTCTCTCTTATGGCACTCAATGCAGGCACTCCTGCCGACAAAATAAGTCTGGTCCCGGACTCCGGCCTTTTGCTTTTCACTCGCAGTCCTTGCCAGGTAAAGAGGAAAGGCAGCAACAATAATTACCGTTGCCACGAACCCTGCTCTCTTCCAGGGACCCATCCCATTTGTTACTTCGTTATACAGCATAGGCCATCTGGCTGGGTTCGAACTTTTTCCTTTTGGTCTTCCGGGTGAGGTCCACCTTGACCTTGCCCTCCGCAATGATCACCGGGAAATAGTCAAGAGGCCTCGGAGCCGGGGAACTCAGTACAACTCCATGCTGGTCAAACGCCGATGAATGGCATGGACAGTCAAACTCTCTTTTTGTCTCATCCCATACCACTGAACAGCCAAGGTGCGGACAAACGATTGAGAGTGCAAGGAACCCGCCCTCCATTTCCCTGATAATATATATCTTATTTATCCTGTCAGGTGTGACCGAGCCGGGCGGAAAGTCTTCAATATTCCCAATTATTCGGAGAGTTGATCCAGGTTTGCTTTTGTTGATCTCCCTTGATGGTTTCAGGAGACTGATGACAAAGAAGAAGATTTCAGCCACAGCCACAGCTCCAAGGACCTTCCATACTGTCTTCAGAAAGTTCCGTCTTCCTTTCTCAGATATTGGGCCGGATGTTATCGGTCGGTTTTTCATTTCTCAGATCTTCTCGCGAAAAGTCATACCTGCCAGGGCCACATCAGGTTCATCCCCACTCCGCGAAAGAATATTCCGGTCAGTGTAAGGATGGCATAAGAAGTGATCATCAGGACAATGACCGACTGGATCATCTCTGACCGGTTCAGTGATAACCGTCTGCGGATGAATTTCAGGAAGAGCCAGATTGTGGCGGCCATGATCAAAAAAGGTACCAGCCCTGTTGTAATCAGCGAAGGCATAGCCGGCAGCAGGAGTTCCGGATCGGGCAGTATCTCACTCAGTCCGATAAATAATACGGTAAAGAGTGTTCCTGCTGCCAGGGAGAATTTTGCTGATCTTATGCCTACGGGTGAGAGGAACCAGAGACCCTGGTTCTTTTCATCAATTTTTATAAATGGTAACCAGATGGCAGCCGTCAGCACCGTCACCGGAATGACTACCACGGCAAAGAAGGGATGAAAGTGTATCAGCAGCTCCTGCAGTCCCATGAAGTACCATGGTGCCTTTGCGGGGTTAGGACTAAAGGATGGGTTTGCCCTCTCACGGAGAGGTGCATCAATGAGGCTGCTGAGAAGGAAGATGGCTGCGAGAAGTGCTATGGCAACAACAAACTCCCTGTTGAGAAGGTGGGGTCTTGTATCAACCATAGGACTATCCCTGTCTCTCTCCGCCACAATTACACCTCCTGCTTTCCGGATCCTCCAGAAGTGGTAACCCATGAATATTATCATCATCAATGGTATCACCCCTGTGTGAAGGTTAAAGAAGTTAGTAAGTGTCGGTTGTCCCACCTCCTTGCCTCCCAGGAGTGTTTCGCGGAGGAGGTCACCTGCGATGGGCACATATGAGAGGAGGCTGGTGCTGACGGTAACGGCCCAGTATGAGAGCTGGTCCCATGGCAGCAGGTATCCTGTGAAGTTGGACAGTACCACCAGTATCAGCAGGGCCAGGCCGAAGATCCATGAGGCATGCCTCGGTTTGCTGTATGCCCCGGTGAAGATGACGCGGAGCATATGCAGGAAGGCTATCCATACCAGGGCTATGGCGCTCCAGTGATGGATGTTGCGCAGCATCTTGCCAAAGAGCAGGCTCTCCTGGAGGTTCAGTATAGAGTTATAGGCATTTTCCGGTGAAGGTTCGTAATGAAATTTCAGCAGGAGCCCGGTGACCACCTGCACCACAACCAGCAGTGCCGCCATTCCGCCCAGTCCGAAAGTGAGGGTAAATCGCAGCGTTGACTCCTTTACCTTCCTGGGATGAATGTGAAGGATGAGGCCAAAGGGAGTTTTCTTTTGTTGTTCCGTTACTGAATTCTGGCTCATTAAAGCTTGCGGGCAGGCTTTCAGCCCTGAAATCAAAGATAATTTTTTTAATTATCTTTGACCGTCCGGGACGTTAGCTCAGTCGGTTTAGTCCGCCAGCCGGCGGATCACACGCAAGGGCTATTTGACATAAGGGACGTTAGCTCAGTCGGTTTAGAGCGCTTGCTTCACACGCAAGAGGTCACTGGTTCGAATCCAGTACGTCCCACTACCATCAATAATTCTTATCGACTACCAGCGCGAAGGAGGCTTTCACGATCTCCCGACAGTAGTCAAAGTTGCAAACAGATGTCCGGTCACCGTTAGTGTGATAGGTGCTCTCAATTTCACTCTGATGAAAGAAAAGAGCCTTGAAGCCGTACATAAAATATGCGTAGCTGTCGCTTCGGTCAAAGCTTGTATTGTCAGAATAGGGCAACAGGGTGCTGTTCACAGTAGACAACCGCGCCGCTTCGTTCCTTAGTGCCTCCGAATTGTCATAATAAATTATATTGACATGCCATGGTCTTGCTGCCGGATCTTTGAGGTAGGATATCATGTCATAATTGATCATCATCTTTATCTTTTTGCCTGCAGCTGCGTCTTCAGCGGCCTGGTACAGGCTGCCATGAAGCCCAAGCTCTTCGGCAGCGAAGGCTACAAACCTGATCGTATGCTTCGGCCGAAACCTCTCTTTTCGGATGATGCGGGCAATCTCCAAAACTGCAGCCACGCCTGATGCATTGTCATTGGCCCCCGGTGCAAATGTAAATGGATCACTGTCAGCCGCATAACTATCATAATGAGCCCCCACGATGCTTAAGCTGTCATGATCCCTGCCATCAAGCGTTGCGATAACATTATACTGCCAGGTTGAATAAGTTATCTCCCGGAATGTTCTCGTCAGATAGAATGAATCAAGCCTGGCCGCAGGGTACCCAAACGCAATGAACCGGTTTCTGATACGCACGGCTACCTCCCTGTTATTATCTGCCAGGGCAAACCTCGTACCCATTCCCTCCATCCACCTGACGTACGATTCAAGACTGTCAGACCTAACCTGCTCAATGAGATGCTGGACATACTCCTCCTTTGTCATCTGAGGCTCCTTCTGACAGCCGCTCAAAACAAGAAGCAAGAGAGAAGCCGGGAGCAGGCAGATATATTTCTTCGCCTTCGAATTCATGGGTCGCCTTCAATGGAATTGTCAAGTAAAAGTACCTCTTTTATCCGTTAATGATGTTACTTTAAAATGGTTTGGGAGTATCAGCATATCTCTCTTACCGATTAATTTCATTACTTTACATTAAGAACAACGCGCCAGCCCAACATGAGCATATTAATCAAAAACGGGATCCTTGTCGATAGTGCCGGCACCAAGCCGGCAGATGTTCTGACTGAAGAGGGACGGATCTCTGCAATTGGTAATATAACAGGATATTGCGAGGCCGGCAGGGTGATTGACGCAACAGGGATGTATATCCTTCCCGGCGGCGTTGATCCTCATGTGCACATGCACCTTCCTGCAGCCTCCGGTTACTCCTCGGACGACTTCCTGACCGGAAGCCGCGCAGCGCTCTTCGGCGGAACAACCACTATAATCGATTTTGTCACACCCGACAGGGGGGAATCCCTCCCGCACGCCATGGAGAAGAGAATGCGCGAGGCTGAAAACTCAATGACAGATTACTCCTTGCATGTCAGTCCTGTTGAATGGAGAAACAGCACCGCTGACGAGATCAGTGAATGCATCAGAATGGGGGCTACCTCATTCAAGGTTTACATGGCCTACAAAAAGAGAATAGGCCTTGATGATGAAGATCTTCTTAAGGTAATGACTGCAGCAGGCAGAGCCGGCGGCATTGTCACCGTGCACTGCGAGGATGGAGATGAAATTGAAATCCTGAGAGAGAAATATTACAGCGACAATCATACCACTCCCATCTATCATGCCCTTTCAAGGCCTTCACACCTGGAAGCAGCAGCCGTGAAAAAGGCTATCGGGTTGGCAGCAAAAGCAGACTGTCCGCTCTACATTGTTCACGTCTCATCAGGGGAATCACTGCTGCATATCAGGCTGGCCCGTTCGAAAGGACAGACCGTGTATGGAGAGACCTGTCCCCAGTACCTTCTTCTTGACGACGCAAAATATATAGGAACATTCGAGCAGACCGCTCCGTATGTCATTAGTCCTCCCCTCAGAACAACTGATGATAACAATGCTCTCTGGGAGGCCCTTGCCGACGGCACCCTGAGTACAGTCGGCACCGACCACTGTCCGTTTACAATGGCACAGAAGTGGGCCGGCATAGATGACTTCAGGAAGATACCTGGCGGAGCAGGAGGAGTTGAGCACCGGCTATCCCTGCTTTATACATACGGATTATTAACCAAACGGATAAGTTTTAACCAGATGGTTAACTTAGTGTCCTGCACACCTTCTGAGATATTTGGTCTATCGCCTCGAAAAGGAACTTTGAAGGAAGGTTCAGATTCTGACATTGTGATATGGAACCCGGAGCCGGAGAGCACTATTTCGGTGAAGAGTCATCACATGAACTGTGATATCAATATTTATGAGGGTATACCGGCAAAGGGCCGGGCGGAATTTGTAATCAGGGGCGGCAAGGTGGTGATTGAAAAAGGAAGCCTGGTATCGGGTGCAAGTCCCGGCCGGTTTCTTTTCCGTACTATTTCATAGCCTCCGCAAGGCAGATATCTTATCCCGACAACTTATCAGATATCCGCAGGAGCCTCTGCCGCAGCCATCTTTCCATCCTGTTCTGTCAGCTTATTCCGACGCGTCTGCGGTTACGCTGCACTATCCCGGACAGAATTTCACCCGGATTCTCAAACCTGTTTGTAAGCATCATGGCCGCAATGACATACGGTTTATAGCCCGCCTCACGGTATGTCTCAATCCTGTACCGTTCAAAGGCTGTTGCGCTGACCTCTCCCCTTTCGCAAGAGACACCGCTTATGTCAGCCGGCAGGCAGTGCATATAAAGGGCACTGCCGTTCCTTGTCAGTTTCAGCCTGTCATCATCAAATTCCCAGTCTTTGAATTTCGCATTATTGGCAAGGCATACCTGTTCCAGCGCCTTCAGCCCGCTGCGATCGGCTTTCTGAAGAAGCTCCGTCCTCTGCTGCATGATATTGTAAGGCGCCCAGCTCTTGGGATAAATAATATCCGCATCCTTCATTGCCTCCTCCATCGAGTGGCTGACGTGAAACGAGCCTCCGCTGACAAGTGCATTTTTCCCGGCCAGTTCAACTATTTCGGGAATGAGATTATATCCCTCAGGATAAGCCAGTTCGATATTCATTCCGAAACGTGACATCAGTGCTATGATACCCTGCGGCACCGACATAGGCTTTCCATAGCTCGGCGAATAGGCCCAGCTCATCACCAGTTTCTTTCCTCTAAGGTTTTCAGCTGAACCAAAGACTGACAGAAGATGCATCATGTCAGCCATCGACTGTGTTGGATGGTCCATGTCGCACTGCAGGTTAACGATACCCGGACGCACCGGCAGAACTCCCTGTTCAAATCCCTCATCAAGGGCGGCGCCAACCTCGCGCATATATTTATTCCCCTCTCCGAGGAAGATGTCATCACGTATCCCGATGAAATCAGACAGGAACGATATCATATTTGCAGTCTCACGTATCGTCTCACCGTGGGCTATCTGCGATTTCTCCTCATCAAGGTCCTGTACGGCAAGTCCCAAAAGACTGCTTGCCGAGGCAAAGGAGAAACGGGTGCGTGTGGAGTTATCGCGGAAGTTTGAAATTGCCAGTCCGGAATCAAATACCCTCGGAGAAATGTTGGCAGCACGCATCTCCTTAAGCACCGAGGCCACTTCGAGCACTGTTTTCAGGTCTTCTTCGCTCTTCTCCCAGGTAAGAAGGAAATCATGCCCGTGCAATGAGGGTTTCAGCTGTCTGATGCCATCAATCCTCGCTTCAATATTTCTCTGGCTATTATCTCTGTTCATATGTCGTAGTAAAACTGTTCAACATCCCGATTCCCTACCCGGCTATCTCAAAAACAAAGGCAGCATAAAATGCTGAAGCGGCCACAAGATCACTTACCGGTACCTTTTCATCCGGTGCATGAGCCAGAACCTCATTCCCCGGTCCGAAACCAACAGTTGGTATGCCGAAGATCCCGCATGTCATGATACCGTTTGTCGAGAAGGTCCACTTGTCAACCACCGGTCTTTTTCCAAATAGTCCGGTGAATGCCTTTATTCCATTCTGCACCCCTTCATGATCTTCCGGCACCGTCCAGGTTGGATAGTATTTGTCCATTCCATAATCCAGTCCCGTATAGGCCTTCTCCGAGTAAGAGAGCAGTTCAACCTTTGCATTCATCCCTTTTACAATCTCCTCGATCTCCTTCACGGCGCTCTCGCTGGTATCTCCTGCGGTCAATCGCCTGTCGAGATGTATCCGGGCATAGTCTGACACGGCGCAAAGCGAAGGGCTCCGGGAGATTATTTCCGTCACGGTTATGCTTCCTTTGCCCAGGAAGGCATCCGGGGCAAGTCTTTCATTAAGCTTCTCAATCTCCAGCGCCGCACGTGAGGCCATGTATATGGCGTTCACTCCCCGTTCAGGGGCAGAGCCGTGTGACGACCTGCCATGAAAATGGACCTGCATCTCCATCCTTCCTCTCTGACCTCTGTAAAGTCCCAGGTTCGTAGGTTCGGTCAGGACTACCAGGTCAGGTTTTATTCTGTCCTCCTCAATGATATACTTCCAGCACAGCCCGTCGCAGTCCTCCTCCATCACAGTGCCGGTAAAGTAGACAGTAATGTCTCTGTCAAAACCGAGTTCCTTAAGTATCCTTCCTGCTGTAACAAAGGCTGCCGGTCCGCCTTTCTGGTCAACGGAGCCACGGCCATGTACAAAGCCTTCGCGTATCTCTCCGCCAAGCGGATCAAAGCTCCAGTTTTGGGCAGCGCCCAGGTCAACCGTATCCATATGGCCGTCTATAGCCAGTATCTTCTTCCCGCTACCTATCCTTCCAATGACATTTCCCAGTCCATCGATGAAAACCTCATCAAAACCTGCCTCCTCCATCTGGCGCTTCAACTCAAGCTGCACATCCTTTTCCTTTGCCGTTAATGACTTGATCTTAACAAGCTTCGCAAGGTTGTTTGCCGTGTAATCCCTGTATTTCTCTGAGAGGTCATTGATTTTCTGATAGATATTTTCCATGATACCGGTTTATATGAGGGAAATCAAAGTTATAATAAATCCCGTTTGAATTATATTTGTGTATGGTAACATTCATCCTTAATAACGAGCAGGTCAGCACCAGCAGGCCATCAGGGTCATCGCTGCTCGATTTCATAAGGTATGACATGGGTCTTACAGGTACCAAGACAGGGTGCCGTGAAGGCGACTGCGGAGCGTGCACGGTCCTTGCCGGCACATTGACCGGCACCGCGGTCACCTACAGGAGCGTCGTCTCATGCCTGATGCCGCTCGGCAATGCACATGGAAAACATATTGTTACCATTGAGGGAATCAATACAGGAAATCTGTCACACGTACAGCATGCGCTGGTTGATAAGGGAGCCACGCAGTGCGGATTCTGCACCCCCGGCATAGTAATGTCACTTGTTGCCGAAAGCGCAGCTGGCAGGAAAACAACGAGGGAATCTGCAATTGCAGCAACAGGAGGCAACATATGCAGGTGCACGGGTTACAAATCGGTCGAAAGAGCTGCAGAAGCCATTGCGGCATCGCTTGCAGACAAGGAGATAACCGATCCAGTAAGATGGCTTGTTGAACGCAACCAACTCCCGGACTACTTCATGACAATACCGGAAAGACTTGCGGCAATCCCGGAACACCTGGCACACCCGGCCCCCATAGAACACACGGAGCCCCCGGCACCCCCGGAACATCCGGAGGAGCACGTAATGAGGCTGAGAATTGCGGGGGGCACAGATATGATGGTGCAGAGGGCTGACGCCCTTGCGGAATCGGAAATAGTTACTTTAAGTGAAAGAAAAGATCTTAAGGGTCTAAAGGTCGAAGGCGGAAGATTTATTATCGGCGCCTCAGTAACGATCAACGAAGCAGGTGAATCAGCAGAACTTAAACAATATATTCCGGAGATCTCCTCTTACATCCGGCTCATCGCGTCAGAACCCGTAAGGAACATGGCCACCATTGCCGGAAACATTGTCAACGCCTCACCCATAGGAGACATCTCCATCATGCTGCTGGCCCTCAATGCCGAAGTGACCATTGAGGGAGCTCAAAAAACCAGGACTCTCCCGCTGCGGAACCTCTTCCTGGGATACAAAAAGAGTGACCTCTCCCCGGAGGAATTCATAAGGGATGTCTCATTCGATTATCAGCCTGAACCGGCACTGTTCAGCTTTGAGAAGGTAAGCCGCAGAACCCACCTTGACATAGCCAGTGTGAACAGCGCAATACATCTCCGCACGGCGGGGGACACGATTGCCGAATGTCATCTCTCAGCCGGCGGGGTGAGTCCGGTTCCCCTGTACCTGGCAAAAACATGCCTCTTTCTGACCGGCCGGTCTATCTCCGCAGAGATCGTGTTGCAGGCTAACGAAATAATGCAGGAGGAGATATCTCCGATTAGCGATGCCAGGGGCAGTGCCGGGTACAAGAGGCTGCTCCTTCGTCAGCTTCTTATAGCCCACTTCCTGAAGCTCTTCCCTGAAAGGATAAAACTAAACATCAACCAGCTATGAGCAACCCGGATGCAATAAACCATTCAACCGGGAGATCGCAGTATCTTGATGACATACCGGTCCTGAAGAACACTCTTTACGGTGTCATTTTCGGCTCCCCTTCAGCTCACGGGAAAATATCTGACATTGACCTTTCCGGGGCTCTCGCCTCGCCTGGTGTTCACAGAATCTTTACTCATAGTGATATCCCCGGGAAAAACGATATCGGCGGGATTATCTCTGACGAGACTCTCTTTGCTGAGGATGAGGTACATTACCGCGGGCAGCCCGTAGCCCTGGTTATCGCTGACAATGAACATAATGCACGGAAGGCGGTAGGGCTTATCAAAATCGGGATAAACGAGATGGAGCCTGTCACTGACCCGCGCATGGCAAAGGAGAAGGGAGAACTCCTCATCCCCTCGCGCACCTTCAGTATGGGCGATGTGGCATCCGCATGGAGCGAATGTGACTACATCGTGGAAGGCAGAGCCGACTGCGGTGCACAGGAGCATCTTTATCTCGAGACCCAGGGAGCCTACTCCTACCCGGCCGATAACGGTTCAATCAGGATACACTCATCAACGCAGAGCCCAACGCTCGTGCAGAGAATAGCCGCCAGGGTCCTCGCACTTCCCATGAACCGTGTGGAGGTGGATGTGGCGCGACTGGGAGGAGCCTTCGGCGGCAAGGAAGACCAGGCAACCTTCGTTGCTGTGATGGCTGCCCTGTCATCGTCACTGCTGCAGCGTCCGGTGAAGATCACCCTCAGTCGCGGTGATGACATGCGAATGACGGGGAAACGCCACCCCTACAGTGCCGACTTTCGGATAGGGCTGACAAAGGATTACAGGATAAGGGCTTACAGTGCTGAGATGTACCAGAACGGAGGGGCGGCAGCAGACCTCTCGCCGGCAATCATGGAGCGCACCCTGTTCCACACGACCAACGCATACTTTATACCCAACACCGAGGTCACCGTTCACAGCTGCAGGACCAACCTGCCCCCCAACACTGCCTTCAGGGGCTTCGGTGCGCCCCAGGGTATTTACGTGATCGAAGCCGCCATAGCAAAGGCAGCTGAAGAGCTGAAGATACCGGCCCGTATCATCCAGCAGGCTAACTTCCTTAAAGATAATGATGTGTTCCAGTACGGGCAGGTCGCCATGGATGTGAACATCGGCAAATGCTTTGAGAAACTCGACAGGGAATTCAGAATTGAGGAGATTGAAAAGGAGATTACCGACTTCAACAGCAGGAACACTCTTCATCGCAAGGGAATGGCACTGATGCCTGTATGTTTCGGTATCTCATTCACCAACACATCAATGAATCATGCCCGCGCACTGGTTCACATCTACCAGGACGGCAGCATTGGCATAAGCACCGGTGCAGTGGAGATGGGACAGGGCGTCAACATCAAGCTGGCACAGGTTGCAGCGGGCCTGTTTTCCGTAGATCAGGCAAGGATAAAGATCGAAACAACTAACACCACGCGGGTGGCGAATACATCGCCCACAGCCGCCAGTTCCGGAGCTGACCTGAACGGAAACGCACTGCTGATAGCATGTGCCAAACTGAAAGAGAGGCTCAGGGTGGTTGCCGGAGAAATGCTCGGATGCACCCCCGGAGAGGTAGTATTGCATGATGAAAAAATCTTCATGAATGGAACACCAACAGATATAACATGGGAAAAGCTTGTGCGTGAAACATTCCTCAGGAGGATAGCCCTGACAGAGAATGGCCATTACGCCACCCCGGTGATTTTCTTTGATAAATCGAAGGAGAAGGGCCATCCGTTTGCTTATCATGTCTGGGGAACTGCAGTCATCACAGTGGTGCTCGACTGCCTCAGGGGGATTTACAATATCGACAGGGTGCTCATTGTGCACGACTTTGGGAACAGTCTCAATCCGGACATCGACATGGGACAGATGGAGGGTGGCGTAATGCAGGGAATCGGATGGATGACGATGGAGGAGGTGCTCTTCAACAGTGAAGGAAAGATGCTTACCGACAGTCTCTCGACCTACAAGGTACCTGATATCTATTCAGCCCCGGAGGTCTTTGAATGCCGGGCACTGGAGACGGAAGGACCGGGACCGGCCCTCCTGAAATCAAAAGCCATAGGCGAACCTCCGTTCATGTACGGTATCGGAGCATATTTCGCTCTTCACAATGCCATCAGGTCATTCAACCCATCATGGGAGCCCGACTTCGATGCACCACTTACACCTGAGAAGGTCCTGATGAGACTGTATGATAAAAAATGAAATAATGTCCGGAAAGTTCTCTCCCATCCCCCTGAAGCAACTGCTGAAACTGATTTTTAAGGAGCTCAGCAATGAAGGCACAGTCTTCGGGATACCGGAGGAGCTGTTTTTTGTCCCGGGCAGGAACAGGGCGCTGCGTACAGAAATCTTCGGACATTCTCTCCAATCGCCCATTGGTGTTGCCGCGGGACCTCATACCCAGATGGCACAGAATATTGTCGCAGCATGGCTGACCGGAGCGCGCTACATCGAACTGAAAACAGTCCAGACCCTTGACGAGCTTGAGGTTTCCAAACCCTGCATCGACATGCAGGACGAGGGCTATAACTGCGAGTGGTCTCAGGAGCTGAGGATAAAAGAGAGCTTCGATGAGTACCTTAACGCATGGATAATCATTCACATACTCAACAGCAGGTTCGGATGGGACGAAAACCCCGGAACTGTGTTCAACATGAGTGTAGGATATGACCTCCGGGGTATCATGCAGGAGAATGTGCAGTGGTTCCTTGACACAATGAATGATTGCAGCTATCAGTTGAATGAAAGGCTTGAGGAGATATTGGATATTTTTCCTGAGGCAATGAAGATTGGCATCCCTTCATGCATTTCCGGCAACATCACCCTCTCTACTATGCACGGATGCCCTCCGGATGAGATAGAGTCAATCGCCCGGTATCTCATTGCGGAACGGAATCTTCACACTCTTGTCAAGCTGAACCCTACACTTCTGGGACCGGATATGCTGAGGGAGATACTTAATGACAGGCTGCATTTTAAGACTATTGTCCCGGATGAGGCCTTTGAACATGACCTTAAATATGACGCCGCCGTAAGGATAATCAGGTCGCTCAGTTCCCTTGCCGCTGAGAAAGGAGTCCGGTTCGGACTGAAACTGACCAACACGCTTGAGTCTGTAAATAACAAGACCGTCTTCGACAGCGATGTACCGACGATGTATATGAGCGGGCGTGCTCTTCACCCGATATCCGTGAACCTTGCCCGGAAGCTGCAGGAAGAGTTCCGCGGCGAACTATTACTCTCATTCTCTGCCGGGGCCGATGCCTTTAACATGGCCAATCTCATTGCATGCGGTTTCATGACAGTCACCGTATGCAGTGACCTGCTCAGGCCCGGGGGTTACATGCGGCTGAGCCAGTACTTCAGCGAGCTGAATGCCGGACTCGATAAACATAATGCAGAAAATATTAATGCCTTCATTCTCCGTACGGCCGCGCCGGCTGGCCTGAATTCAGCCGCGCCAGCTTACCTGGATACGACCGGCCTGATTGAACGCAATGCTGCAGCGCTGAAAAACCTGGATTCATACAGCCGGACCGTAACGTCATCATCCGCCTACCGCAGGGAGTATATCAGGCCGCCTGACATCAAGTCAGGGAGAGAACTTGACATGTTCGACTGCATAACGGCACCATGCAGTGACGCATGCGCCACGCGGCAGGATATACCCGATTACCTGTGGCACACCTCACAGGGAGCCATTGACAAAGCCTTCGGGGTGATCCTGAGGACCAACCCTTTCCCCTCCGTTACCGGTATGGTATGCGATCACCTGTGCCAGGCGAAGTGCACCCGGATAAACTATGACGATCCGCTGCAGATACGGGAAGTCAAACGATTTATCTCAGGCCACGATGAACCATCCCTGAAGCCGGCACCGGAAAACGGTCTGAGGGCAGCAGTCATCGGAGCCGGACCGGCAGGACTATCATGTGCGTATTACCTGAGGATGGCAGGCTTCAAAGTCGATGTGTACGAGGCCAGGCCAAAGGCCGGCGGTATGGTACAGTATGCCATCCCCGGCTTCAGGCTGACCGACGGAGCCGTGGCTAAAGACATAAGCCGCATAATCAGACTGGGGGTCAATATCACCTTCAGCACCCGGATCGACAAACAAAAATTTGAGGCGCTTAAAGACGACTATCCCTTTATATTCATCGGCCCGGGGGCACAGCTATCAACGCCACTCAACATAGAGGGCGCCGGGGCATCGGGGGTCATCGACTCCCTCCAGTTTCTCTTCAGGGCAAGGTCTGGTAAAGAGACGGGCATCGGTAAAAATGTTGTCATCATCGGAGGAGGCAATACCGCCATGGATGCAGCCCGCACGGCACACCGCATCGTAGGCAGGGAGGGCAGCGTGACAGTTGTCTACCGGCGCACCATGAACGAGATGCCAGCCGACCAGGGGGAGATAAGGGAGGTGATGAAGGAAGGGATAACCCTCCTTGAACTTACGGCACCGGAAAAGATCGTTGTGAGGGACGGCATGGTTGCAGGACTGGCCTGCAGCCGGATGGAACTGAAGAGTGTTGACAGCAGCGGGAGACCCACCCCGGTAAAAGTCGAAGGAAGCACCTTTGATCTGGCTTGTGACACCGTCATTCCGGCGATAGGACAGATGACGGAAATTGACATCGCCGGCCGTGATGAGTTCTCCGTTGGTGACAGCCCTTACCGTACCCGCATAAAAGGCGTTTACACGGGAGGAGATGCCATGCGCGGAGCATCAACGGCAATAAATGCCATAGCCGACGGCCGGAAAGCTGCCGGACAGATAATGCAAGACGCCGGCATCAGCTTCAGTATTGAGAAACCGGAACTTAAAAGATACCTCTCATACAGTGAACTGATGATAAAAAGGGCCGAACGGATCCATTCCAGGCCCCCAGCCGAACCAACTGAAGAGGAGAGACGGACATTCAGCCTCCTGAGCCCGGAACAGGACGTCAGGACTATTACAGAAGAGGCACGACGATGTCTATGGTGTGATGAGATATGCAGCATCTGCACAACCGTCTGTCCCAACTTTGCCAACCGCACTTACCGGGTGACACCCTTCAGCCATATGCTGCAGAAGGCCGTGAAAAAAGAGGATGGCACAATTGAATTTGAAGAGGACTCTCTCTTCGAGATCAGGCAGCAATACCAGATACTTCATATTGCCAACTTCTGCAACGAGTGCGGTAACTGCAACACCTTCTGCCCCACCTCCGGAGCTCCCTACCGTGAGAAGCCAAAATTCTGGCTCACCACAACATCCTTCAATGAAGCTGAAGAGGGATACCTGCTCTCAGTGCTGAGAGGCAAAAAAAACCTTATCCATAAACGCAAAGGAAGCTACGCAACCCTGACTGAGATATCTGATAAGTATATTTATGAGACAGATTTCGTTTCGGCGACCTTTGCCAGGGAAACCTTCAGGCTCACCGAAGTTAAATTTCTGACTCCCTGCATCAAAGAGGCTCATTTCCTTAAAGCAGCAGAGATGGCCGTTCTCCTGCAGGGCGCGGAGAGCCTGCTCCATGCATGACAAAGGCATGGATTAAATAGCTGCATATTGACTATCTTGCATTGTTGATCCGACTAAAACCGAGGGATAAATGATCCAGCCTATTGATAAAATCACCAGTGAGACAGCGCTGGAGAATGCTGTCAACCGCTTCAGGGATAGGGGAATTATCCTGCCCACCTTCGAACAACAGAGGCACCCGGAACTCATCCCTGAAAAGATAAGGTGGAAGCTGAAGGATGTGGGACTATGGGATATCAACCCACTGAACCTGTTTCGCATAACGTGGAAGAATGAGCCTGTTGACAGGGGCGGCCTCTTCGGCGGAGTCAACTTCATTGAGTTGCCGCGGAAG
>JBFYPM010000061.1:0-5719 GCA_041303295.1 Bacteroidales bacterium | reverse complement strand
TCTGAACGTGATCTGAGGGTAAACAGTGTGGCTGCTGTACAGGATGGCGCTCAGACGGCGCTGGTGCCCCTGGCCATACCACTGATTCTTTTTTCGCTCAATGTCCGGAGGTGGCTGAGGTTTTCAGGCAAAGGTTTTCTGTCGATGCTGTTGGCGCTCGTCTCAGTTGTTGTCATTGTGGCCACGGGTTACCTGATCTTCAGGGACAGGGTTGAGGGCGCTGACAAGATTGGAGGTATGCTGATCGGGTTGTATACTGGAGGTTCGGTCAACCTGGCTTCCATTGCCCTGGCTCTTGATGTTGAGCCCAATGCTTTCATCATGACGAATACCTATGACATGATTGTTGGTGCCATTGTCATCCTCTTCTTTATTTCTGCAGGGCCGGCCTTTTTCAGGCTCTTCCTTCCTCCATTCAAAAGACCTGCTGACAGTAAAGGCGAAGATGCCGATTTCAGCGAGATAAATGACAGGATAGCCGAAGATTTCGATGATTATTCAGGCATTTTCAGAAAGAATACGATTGTGCCTCTGTTGAGTGCCCTCGGACTATCAATAGTAATTGTAATACTGGGTCTTGGTGTCAGTCTGCTCCTGCCTAAAGTACCCATGACTATCTCGGTGATTCTGGCTATAACCACCTTTGGGGTTGCTGCCTCATTTATTCCCAGGATCCGGAATATCAAAAAAACCTTTCAGCTGGGGATGTACTTCATCATCGCCTTCTCTATCGTAATTGCTTCAAGGTGTGACCTGAGTGTGATCTTCCAGGCGAAATACCTCAGCCTGCTCCTTTATGTCACCTATGCCTACTTCGGGTCTCTTCTCCTTCATCTCTTACTCTCCTGGATCTTCCGGGTGAATGCTGACGATTACCTGATCACAACAACCGGCTTTGTCTATTCCCCCCCGTTTGTTCCCATGGTTGCAGCAGCCCTCAAGAACAAGGATGTCATTCTCACAGGGCTGGCAACAGGCATTATCGGATGGATTATCGGCAACTATATCGGTGTTGCCTTCGGCATGTGGCTGGGCAAGCTGTAGTCTGAAGGTCAAAAAATCCAAAGGTCCAAAGGTCTAAAGTTCAAGGCATCTTGCGTTATTGTGACCGGCAGTTTATATAAGAATCGCCTGCACAACTGCATGACCTTCAGACTTCAGACCCTCAGACCCTCAGACCTTTTCCTAGAACAGATAATTGAGTCCGATATAGAATTCCATCCCTCCATCCTGTTCCTTCAGTGCCTTTCCGATATCGGCAGAGATGATGAAGTTCTCATTCATGGCTATCTTCAGCCCGAGGCCTGCTGCCATATGCGGCTTGTCCTTATCGCCTGTGAGGAAATCGTCAACCGACTCACCGTTTTCCAGATCAGACAGATAGCTGGCAAATGCAGCTGCGTCAACATCCACGGGGTCGGTGACCATGCCGGCGTCGAAGAAGTAGTTTGTTCCCAGGTAGAAGTTCTGGTTGATGAAGCGGAAGCGAACCATCTTCCAGCGCAGTTCGGCGTTCGCGTATGCGATGCCGTCGCCCACAACCCTGTTCCGCAGGATTCCCCTGAGTGTCTTGCTGCCGCCAAGTCCTTCCGAACTTGCACCCCGCAGTTCTGACACTATAATCTGGCCCTGGTAGTAGAACGGTACATCGCCGAAGATTGTCTGCTGGTAACCGAGCCTGTATGCGAAGCTGAGGTCTTCCTCTTTCAGAGTGAAGTACTGTCTCCAGGTAAGGTAGAATTTTCCGAAGGAGGACTCGGCGCCCAGGAATCCAGGTGCCACTTCTATCCCGGTCTCGGCCCATATCCCTTTCATGGGGCAAGCGCGCTGGTCACGGGTATCGAAGGAGATGCCTCCCTTGATGCCGGTAACCCATCCACCGTCAGCCTCATCTTCTGAGATTATTCCGGCTCCGGTATAGTATTCGAAGAGTGTTGGCACCTCTTCCAGGTATTTCGGATCTTCAGGATCCTTCCCCTTGTTGAATTTCGCGACATCGAGCACGTCCGGTTTGAACTGTTGTATGCTGAGGCCGGCGTTCCAGTGCCAGTTGTTGTCGCCAATGTTCCCGATGAAATCGTTCTTGAACCTGAAGAGGTGCCGCTTCATGGCATAGAAGAGACGGCTGCGGTAGTCGGCCGACTGATTTCCGTCGACGATTTCGTCATCGGTCCATGCACTGTTGTAGACAGATCCGAAACCGTTGAATCCGTAGAAGTCGTATGCAAAATCAGGCATATAGCTCAGATCAACGGCATACCTGATACCCTTGATGAGATAGTCAGAATCATACATGATCCTGAGGATCGAGCTTCCTTTGGTGAAAGTAGATGCTTCGATATAGATCCTGTGATAATAATCAGGATAGATAGCACCGTCGCCGTAGTCAAAAAGGTTAACCAGTGCGCCGTACTGGAAGCCCTGGTCAGTACTGAAGGTGACTGCCGGAAGGGCCCCGAAGTTCCATCCTGTCTTGGTCTCCTGGGCCGAGACGGAAGTGGCGAGGAGCCCGGCAAACAGAATAAAATAGAGTCTTTTCATAAGTTTCAGTTTAGTAACAAAAGTAAAGGTAAAGAAAAATGATCCTCATATCCTAATATTTTTAATATTGCTACCTTAGTGACCTTTAAGACCGGTACCATGAGCCTTATAGTATATAATATAGGTATGCTGGTGCAGACCCGTGATCAGAACGTGGCCTTCGTCGCCGGAAAGGATATGGCTCACCTGCCTCTCCTGGAGAACAGCTGGCTGCTTATCGAAGATGACATAATTGCTGCTTACGGCAATATGGACAGTATGCCGCGGTTCAGCGCTGACATAAGGAAGGTTGATGCCGGGGGCGGGTATGTATTTCCATCGTTCTGCGATTCACACACCCACCTGGTATATGCAGGAAGCAGGGAGAAGGAGTACACTGACAAGATCATGGGTCTCTCCTATGAGGAGATTGCGAAGAGGGGAGGGGGTATTCTCAACTCAGCGCTCCTGCTGCACGAGACAACTGAGGAGGAGCTATTCAGGCAGTCGATGGAGCGTATCAGGGAGATCATATCATTCGGTACCGGGGCGGTGGAGATAAAAAGCGGCTATGGCCTGACAACCGGAGATGAGCTGAAGATGCTCAGGGTTATCAGGAGGATTAAACAGGAGTCACCACTGACGGTCAGGGCAACATTCCTGGGCGCACATGCTGTGCCGGCCGTGTATCGTGACAACAGGCAAGGATATGTAGACCTGATTGTGAATGAGATGGTGCCGGCGGTGGCTGCCGAAAGACTGGCCGATTACATTGATGTGTTCTGCGACAGGGGGTTTTTCACCGTGGAGGAGACTACCCGGATACTTGAGGCAGGTGCAAGGTACGGCATGCGCCCCAAGATGCATGCAAACGAACTCGGTTATACAGGAGGGATACAGACGGGGGTGAGGCACAGGGCTCTCTCCGTTGATCACCTTGAGTTCACGGGTGATGATGAGATCAACGCTCTGCTGGGCAGCGGAACAATGCCGACACTTTTGCCGGGTGCAGCCTTTTTCCTGGGAATGGTTGATCCTCCGGCAAGAAAGATGATTGAAGCAGGATTGCCTGTTGCCATGGCCAGCGATTATAATCCCGGATCTTCCCCCTCAGGCAATATGAAGCTTGTGATGTCACTGGGTTGCATCAGGCTGAGGCTGTTGCCGGCAGAAGCGATCAACGCGGTGACAATTAACTCCGCCTATGCGATGGGCATTGAAGAGACACACGGCTCAATAACGGCAGGGAAAAAGGCAAACCTTTTCATCACTAAAAAGATACCTTCATACGAGTATATGCCATATGCTTACGGCAGCAACCTCGTTGAGACGGTAATTCTGAACGGGCAGTTGGCTTATGATTCAGGCAGTAGGCAGTAGGCAGTAGGCAGTAGTGAAGAATTATGAAATATGAATTGAGATGATAGACTGCACGACCGCACGACCGCAGGACTTCAGACCTTTAGACTTTAGACCCTTAGACCATATAACATGAACAACACGAAACTAATAGAGTGCGTCCCCAACTTCAGCGAGGGACGTGACATGAGTATTATAAAGCAGATCACTGATGAGATCGAAACGGTTGAGGGGGTTAGGTTGCTTGATGTTGATCCCGGGAGGGACACCAACCGGACGGTTGTTACATTCGTTGGTGAGCCTGAAGCTGTCTGTGAGGCGGCTTTCAGGGCGGTGAAGAAGGCAGCACAGGTAATTGACATGTCAAGGCATTCAGGTGCCCATCCGCGCATGGGGGCAACCGATGTTTGTCCGCTTGTGCCAATTTCCGGCATAAACATGGAGGAGACGGTGACATATGCACGCGCACTTGCAAAGAGGATAGGGGAGGAACTATCACTGCCGGTATTCTGTTATGAATCAGCAGCATTTGATGAGAAGAGGCAGAATCTGGCAACGATCAGGGCAGGTGAATATGAAGGGCTGAAGAAGAAGCTTGAAGATCCTGCATGGAAGCCCGACTTTGGGCCTGCCCGTTTTGATGCCGGTGCCGGGGCAGTCATAGTGGGAGCACGCGACTTCCTGGTGGCTTTCAACGTGAACCTTAATACCACCTCGGTACGCAGGGCCAACGCCATCGCTTTCGACGTCAGGGAGAGAGGCCGCGAGAAACGTGAAGGTGATCCCATAACCGGCAAGGTGGTGAGAGATACCGACGGCAATCCTGTCATGATACCCGGATCTCTGAAGGCAGTAAAGGCCATCGGATGGTTTATTCCGGAATACGGGTTTACACAGATATCGATGAACCTTACCAATATTGGCACTACCCCTGTGCATACCGCCTTTGACGAGGTATGCAGGAAGGCAGAAGAACGAGGGATACGCGTCACAGGCTCGGAACTGGTCGGACTGATACCCCTTAAGGCAATGCTTGAGGCCGGTAAGCACTTTCTTCATAAACAGCAGCGCTCGGCAGGCTTATCTGATGCCGAAATAATAAACATTGCAGTCAGGTCAATGGGGCTATCGGAGCTGAAACCATTCAATCCTGAAGAAAGAATCATTGAATACATACTGAGGGACAAGACCTTGGAGAAGCTGGTAGATCTTTCGCTGGCCTCGTTTGTAGGTAAAACCTCTTCAGAGTCACCGGCCCCGGGCGGCGGGTCGGTGTCCGCGGCCATGGGCGCCATGGGCGCTGCACTTGGCACTATGGTGGCCAACCTCTCGTCACATAAAAGAGGCTGGGATGACCGGTGGGAGGAGTTCGCCTCATGGGCGGAGCGCGGAGTGCAGATGCAGAAGAGGCTGCTTGAGCTTGTTGATGAGGATACCAATGCATATAATGCTATCCTGAAGGCGTTTGAGATGCCCAAAGGCAGCTCGGAGGAGAAGGCTGCCAGGGCTGCCGCGGTGGAGGAAGCCACCAAACAGGCATCACTGGTGCCTCTCACTGTAATGCAGGAGGCTGTAAAATCCTTTGAACTGCTTTCCGAGATGATTCAGAAAGGAAATCCTAATTCTGTCACTGACGGTGCTGTAGGAGTTTTAGCCACGAGAGCATGCATCAAAGGCGCATACCTTAATGTGCAGATCAATGTTAAAGGATTAAAGGACAGGTCTTTTGCAGAGGACCTTTTAGCCATGGGGCTTGAGATAGATGTCAGGGCAGCCTCATTTGAAGAGGCTCTGTTAAAAAGTGCTGTCGGATTAGTCTGATTATAATATTGGCTTGTAG
>JBFYPM010000060.1:0-6541 GCA_041303295.1 Bacteroidales bacterium | reverse complement strand
AGACAGGTATTACAGGAGACGCCTATGCAAGCAACGGCTATGTAGGGAATCAGTTCTACCGTCCCACAAGGTGGACCTGGACCAATACAGCTAACTATGCCGGCACCTTAGCCGAAAAATTCAATTTTGGCCTTCTGTTCGGCTCGGAACAGCAGTATACAAAAAGTGTTAGCTGGACCGGCTCGAAGACAAATTACACTGACCCGTTCTTCGAGGTATACCAGGGTTCATGGGTAACAGCAGGTATGGGCGGCGGCAGCAGAAGTGAAAACTTCTTCCAGTCTCTCTTCGGCCGTGTCAATTTCGACTTTGACAAGAAGTATTACTTTGAACTCAGTGTCCGTCGTGACGGCTTCTCAGGCCTTGCTGAAGGCAATAAGTTCGGTATTTTCGGAGGTGCTTCCCTTATGTGGAATATTTCCAAGGAACCTTTCGTGGCAGGAATTGAAGACATCCTCTCTGATATGCGCCTCAAGGCAAGTTACGGTCGTGTCGGAAACATGTCAGGTATCGGAAGCTACGCCTCACTCTTCCTTTATTCTTCAGGAGTATACGGTGCAGCGCCAACATGGACATTCGCACAGGCAGGTAACCCCGACCTGAAATGGGAAGCCAGTGACAAGTATGACGTTGGCTTCAGCTTTGGCATACTTAATGACAGGGTCCAGGCCGATATCAACTGGTATTACAATGATATCAATGACCTTATCCTTAATGTTCCCCAGGCTCCGTCAAAAGGAATACCAGGGAACACCGTACCTGCCAACATTGGTTCAATGTATAATACGGGCTTTGAATTTACACTGACGACATACAACATCTCAAAACCGAATTTTACATGGAATACCAACTTCAACTTCAGCACGCTTAAGAATGAAGTAACTGCCCTTGCTCCGGGAGTTGATAACCTGCTTGGTTATACATCAACCCTTGAGCTTACCAACCGTACAGTTGTTGGACTTCCAATCGGTAACATCTGGGCTGTTGAAACCCGCGGTGTGGACCCCATATCCGGAAGAAGGATATTTGTCAATGCTGCCGGAAGAGAGGTTCTTTACAGTCATGAAAATTCAAGCAAATGGACCTATCTGGACGGCAGCGGTGTTGCCCCGGTAATTTCTCTTGCCACTGACGGCAAGGCTGTCGGTTCACCGCTTCCCAAGTTCTATGGTGGATTGGATAATAACCTTACATACAAAGGTTTTGACTTCAATCTTGGGCTTACCTATGCTCTCGGATTTTATGTTTACAACGGATCGAAGGCAGGTCTGAGAGACCAGAGATGGTGGAACAACTCGGTTGAAGTGTATGAAACCGCCTGGAAACAGTCCGGAGACATTACAAATATCCCGAAACCTGTATTCAATGACAACGTTTCAAACGGATCAGCAATGCCAATTACTGAGAACGTTGAGAAGGGCGATTACCTGAAGGTCAGAACCGTATCTGCAGGTTATGCATTTAAGAACATACCTGGTAATACAGGCATTGAAAGGGTAAGGCTTTATGCCCAGATCTTCAATGCATTTGTTATCACGAAGTACACTGGTTCTGACCCTGAAGTTTCAACCAACGGGGATACGAACCTTGCACCCGGGATTGACCGTAACTCGGCACCCCAGGCAAGGACCTATACCTTCGGGATAAACATTTCATTCTAACCGATAAATCAGAGAATTATGAAAAATATATTAAAGATATCATTGATATTGCTGATGATACTGGCGGTGACAGGATGCTCTAAAGAGTACCTGAGTCCTTCACCGGAAACTTCCCTTGGCGAGCTTAACGCCTTTGATACCAAAGACCGTGTAGTAGGTCAGGTGAACGGCATGTATGCTTATATGAAAGTTGGCGCATATCTTGGCGGCAGATACCATGTATACAATGACATCAGGGCTGACAATTTCCTTCCCAAGAGTTCGAACCTGGTTACCGGTTTCGCTACCTGGAACCATTCGTTACTCGGTTCAAGGGATGAGGTTCAGAATCTCTGGGGTGCCATTTATGCAGCAAATAATGCCATTAACCTCTTCCTAGAAGGGCTTGATGCCAAATGGGCTGAAGGTGCACTGACAGGGATCATAACCCAGGATGAGTACAATCAGTATAAGAGTGAGGCTCTCACGCTTCGCGCGATGTGCTATTTCGACCTCCTGCAGCTATATGCACAGCCTTATGCCAAGAACAACGGAGCCAACCCTGGCCTTCCTCTTCGCCTTACAGCAAACAAAACCGGAGCAGGCAATGACCTGGCAAGAAGCACCGTAGCAGAAACATACGCTCAGATACTTTCTGACCTGAATACTGCCGAACCTCTGGCTGCTGCAACATATTCGACAGCCCTTCTCAGAACCACCAGGATTCACAAGAACACAATCATTGCGTTTAAAATGCGTGTTCTCATGGCTATGGGCAACTATCCGGGTGTAAAAACAGAAGCCGCAAAAATAGTACCTGCAGCAGCTCCGTTTGTTGCTCCCACAGGTGCAGCATTTGCGCTGACCCCTACGTTTGCAGCTATATGGACAGATCCCTATACCTCGGCGGAGTCTATTTTCTCGATGCCATTTACATCGACTAACCTGGCCGGAACACAGAACTCGCTTGCACACTACAACCATCCGAGCTCCAGTGAATCCTATTATCTGAATGAGACAGGAGACGCATTTCTTGCACTCAACGCAGCAGATGCGAGGAGGGTGTTGTTCCAGACAGGTACTGTTAGCGGTTCAACAAGGTATTTTGTTGGCAAATGGCAGTCATTCACTGTTCAGTCTGACTATGCCCCTGTAATGAGATATGCAGAGGTGCTGCTCAGCTATGCAGAGGCCCTTGTAAGGGACGGCAATGTAGTCACACAGCAGGCTGTAAATCTTCTGAATGCGGTAAGGACAAGGTCATATCCGGCCGGCGTCTATGCCATTGGCGATTTTGCAAACGCAACAGCTTTCATTAACGCTGTCCTGCTTGAAAGGAATATTGAGTTCCTTGGTGAAGGCGTCAGGAACCTGGATCTTATGAGAACCCTCACCACCATCCCTACAAAGGGCGGTGTGGAGGCAATTCCTTCTTCATCACCATCTTACATCTGGCCAATACCTGACAGTGAAATAAGTACCAACAAACTTATGACAGGAAACGGCAACTAGTCAACTCTACTGGTTACTTTATAATAAAAGCTGCCTCAATGCGAGGCAGCTTTTATTTTTGTGCCGGTTGTACGTCAGCGCTCACGCCTGAACCTTGACCTGACATTGCGGTCTTTCCTGATCTTATCTGTACGGCGCCGCAGGACTGCATAAATTACAATCAGCACAAGAATGCCAATCACAATGATTTTTAATCCATTCTGACCCATTACAGAAACCTCTTTATCAGCCTCAGGCGGTGTGTATACCTGCCTGCCTCATCGTCCCAGATACCCTGGTGATCAGCGCGGTCAAGCCTGACAATGCCTGAAGCATGTATAATTATTCCTCCGTCACATAAAATGCCTGTGTGTGAGATGTTTTCATTCCCGGCGGAGAAGAAGAGAACATCTCCACCCTTCGCTTCGGTGAAGAAGTTGATTGTTGCACCCATTTCTGCCTGCTGAGCTGAATTCCGGGGAAGAGCTATGCCGTGGATCTTAAAGACTGTCTGTACCAGCCCGGAACAATCAATTCCTGCCATTGTGCGCCCGCCCCAAAGGTAGGGGGCATTGAGAAAATTAACAGCAGTTTCTGTAACTGACAGTAGAGGAGTGAAGCGGGAGATATCAAGGTCTTTCATGAGAAACCCCCTGTCATTGATAGTGAATCCGGAAAAATCTTCCCTGAGTCCGAAAAGCTCACTTCCCGGAAATAGGATCATGAAGCTGCCATCCTCCTTGAGACATGTAAGCTGACGCGAAGTAATTATGCCCGCCGGGCCTTCATCCCATCCTTCATACCCGCCGTGAAGCGATTCTATCCAGCCTATATATGAATCGAACAGTGTTTCAATTCTCAGCCAGGTTCCCGAACTATCCAAAATCCTGAATCTCTCCCCGAAGAGCATCTGGCTCACCATCTCAGAACGGTGGGAGGGAGCCGCTCTCAGTGGAATATATGGGTTGGTGCAGATTAGTTGGTCCATTGGCTGGTATAAGGTCTGAAGGTCCCGACACTTCGTGTGCGGGATTTCCTCGCTGTGCTCGTCAATCTGTCGCTTCGCTCCGTCTGAAAGTCTTGCGGTCCTGCGGTCTTGCAGTCCTGCGGTCTATCATCGCAATTCTTTTTTCTAGGTCTTAATTCTTAAATCCGGAGTTCTACCTGCATTCTGGCTGCGTCGCTGAAATGGTTCGCAAGCTGGCGGATCATTTACTATCGTTCGCCCCTCTATTGCCTACTTCCTGACATGACTGCCGACTGAGGAGTGATATCTATCTCATGTCTATCACGTCAACCCCTTTATAGTCAGCAGGATTGAAGATAAAGTAGCCTGCAGGGGGACGGAAGGTGAGGCTATATTTTTCAGCCATAATCGTAATTGTCATTCCATCCTTGGTCCGGTACTCAGCTGACATGAGGTCATACAACCTCTTTCCGATCTTAACTCTGATCCGTACCAGGTTGACATTCAAATCCTCCGGATACAGATCTATTACCCACTCATTAGTGTTCTGTTCCAGCATGCGCACTTTGTATCCCTTCTCATGCATAGAGAATAGGAGGGATGGACTTGCCATAAATGATTCGTCACCCGGATCAGGTTCTGTAATGGTAACCTCGTTCACATCAGGCATATAATTCCATACCACTTTTCCGTCGGTCCACAAGATATTATCCTCCAGCGTCACTCTGTAGCTGTCTCCGGAGATCACTGCTGAACCTGACACTGTTGTAATATCATCTTCTTTAGTGTCAATGGCGTCTACCGTGAATTCAATTGTCACTGAAGGTGCCGATGTGGCCAGCCGGCTGAATTCAGCCAGTACCTTAACTGCCTCCGGATCCTTCTGGGCGGAGGTCATCAGGGTAAGAAGAGAGAGCAGGAAGATTAAGCTATTCTTTTTCATTTCAGATTGTTTCCTCAGCAATCCTCTTCAAAATCTGTTCCAGAGTTTGCGGATCCTGTACTATCACGTCGCGGGCCTTGCTCCCTTCAAAGGGTCCGACGATTCCAGCCGCCTCCAGCTGGTCGATGATGCGGCCGGCGCGGTTGTATCCGAGCTGCATGCGTCGTTGTATAAGTGAAGTTGAACCCTGCTGATGCTGGACCACCAGACGCGCTGCCTCCTCAAAGAGAGGATCACGCTTCTTAAGGTCAACCTCCTTACTGCCGTTATCGGCATCCTCATCGCCCACATATTCAGGCAGATGCATTGCATCAGGGTAACCCTGCTGTGAGCCGATGAAATCTGTCAGCTCCTCTATCTCAGGTGTGTCGATGAAGGCGCACTGAACCCTGACAGGCTCTCCTCCCTGGGAGATAAGGGCATCGCCTCTTCCCACCAGCCTGTCGGCACCGGTGCTGTCGAGAATTGTCCGTGAATCCACCCCGGAGAAGACCCTGAATGCTATTCGCGATGGGAAGTTGGCCTTGATGAAGCCTGTGATGATGCTCACTGACGGCCTCTGGGTTGATATAATAAGATGTATCCCTACCGCTCTTGAGAGCTGAGCAAGCCTGCCTATCGGCGCTTCGATGTCGCGCCCCGAGGTCATTATAAGGTCGGCAAACTCATCGATGATAAGCACAATATAAGGCATGAATTCATGTCCCTTTTCCGGGTTGAGCCTGCGGGCGATAAATTTTTCGTTATACTCCCTGATGTTTCTCGTCTGAGACATTTTAAGCATCTCCAGGCGATGGTCCATCAGGATGCACAGCGAGTTCAGGGTGTTGATGACCTTCTTGGTGTCGGTGACGATTGCATCCTCCTCGTCGGGCAGCTTGGCCAGAAAGTGGCGCTCGATCTTGCCGTAGAGAGGGAGCTCAACGCGCTTGGGATCGATTAGTACCAGTTTGAGCTCAGCCGGGTGTTTCTTGTAAAGCAGGGAGGTTATTATGGCGTTCAGCCCCACTGATTTGCCTTGCCCGGTTGCACCTGCGACAAGCAGGTGAGGCATCCTGGTGAGGTCAATGATGAAAGGCTCATTGGTGATCGTCCGGCCGAGTGCCAGCGGCAGCTCAAACTTGGAATCGGTAAATTCCTTAGAGGAAATCATACCTCTCATCGATACCGTTTCTGATTTCTTGTTGGGCACCTCTATCCCGACCGTGCCTCTGCCGGGTATGGGAGCAATGATCCTGATCCCCAGTGCTGAAAGGCTGAGTGCGATGTCGTTGTCAAGTGATTTGATACGGTGGATCTTGACACCCCGGTCTGGCACCACCTCGTACAGTGTGACTGTCGGGCCGACAGTGGCGGAGATATTCTTTATCGTTATTTTATGATCGGATAAAGTCTTGAGGATGATATCTTTATTGGCATTAACCTCGTCATTGGTTGTAGTCCCGGAGCTTCTGTAATCACGTAGCAGCGTTACCGGGGGGAACTTATATCTTGAAAGGG
>JBFYPM010000059.1:0-13304 GCA_041303295.1 Bacteroidales bacterium | reverse complement strand
TGAACAGGGTCAGGAAAGGAGAGTTCATGCGGATGTACAATGTTTTCTATGACACTGACTCATGGGATCTTTTGGAGGCATCTATGCCGGAGCTTGAAAAACTGCTTGAGTTCCTGAAGATCAATAATACGGTAGTGGTTGAGATAGGTGGACATACCGACTCAGACGGAAGCGTTGAGCATAACCAGGTACTTTCAGAAAAGCGCGCAGCATCAGTCAGAGAGTACCTAATCAGGAGAGGCATCAGTCCAGATAGACTCTTCGCCCATGGGTACGGAGAGACTTCTCCTATGGCTGACAATATCACACCGGCCGGTAAAAGACTTAACCGGCGGACCGAGATCACCATACTTTCGGAAGGAACTGTGAAAGAGGCCGCAGGTAACAGGTAGCAGGCAGACATTTTCAGGCAAAAGACAGTGGCAATAGGCAATTGTGAAAATTAAGAGTTAAGAATTGATAGTCATAATCTTAGAATACAAGTCCGCACGACCTTCAGACCTCAGATTGAGACCCGCAGGGTCGAACCGAACCGCCGACAGGCGGTGAGCTCGCCGCAGGCAAACCCCGTACACGGAGTGTCGAGGCCTTCAGACTTCAGACGGATCGCAGCGACAGACCTTGTGACTGGAGACCAGAAAAAATGAGGGACAACCATTATAGTTGTCCCCCAGCCTTCCTTTACAGACAGTGTTAAACTTCAGAAAATCAAATGGCTATCTTGTTTTCCGAAGAGGTACCGGTGAGAATTTTCAAACCTGGACTTTCTCTTGCAGGTAATGAGACATATACCGATGTGCCTCCGGCATCGTTAGGTTCAACCCTTATTTTACCTTCCAATGCTGAAATAAGATTTCTGGCCAGGATTAAACTCATAGCGGAATAGGTATCCTGACTGTCGGAATGTTGGATCTCAGGATTGTCGGAAAGCAGCAGGTCGCTGCTTCGTTGGAAATCCTGGCCAGAATCTTTTACATAGAATGTTATTGTGTCATCATTGAATGTACACCCAACCTTGATAAACCCTGAAAAAGTATTGTCGAGTGCATTGCGGAACAAGTTATTGATGATTCTTATCGTTCTTGCTGTATCAAGCCTCAGCATCAGTTTATCGGGAAGATTATCCTCCTGGATCAAGACCAGATTGTCTTTGCCCTTTTTCCTCATTAAAACCCTGAAATCTGAGGTCAGTGACTCAAACAATTTTGTGGCGTCTGTCTCCCTGAGGTCTTCCCTGGCTGATCCAGCTTCAAGTGCAGCCGTATCAAAGAAGTTTTCAAATAATCCTATCAATTGCTCGCAGGAGGTGATGATCTGTTCTGAGAATTCACGTTTTTCATTTTCGCTGAAGCGCGTGTTGTTCATCAGGTATGAGAAGGCAACGATGGAGTTCATCTGTGTCCTTACCTCATGTGATACACCTGCGAGTATTTGTGGCTTGTTGATCATCTGGTTCATTTTTTTCTGCCCTGCCGCCGCTGTCAGACCTGTCTCCCTGTAGGCATTACGAAGTAACTCGAACATATGAACAGAATGAAGTTAGAAATAACTTATCTTAATTTGCGCGCCAGTCTGGCGGCCTGTTTGCAATAACGGCTTTTTGAAGCAGCAATGGCTTCGAACTGTCTTACAGCTTTGTCTTTGTTGTCTGTCATCATGTAACAGAGGCCCAGGTACCAGGCAGCATCCTCAAGATAGAGGTTGTCATTGTGCTCTATCACCTTTGTGAATGACCCGCTTGCTACAGGATAATTGCTGACCTCCATGTTTGCCATGCCATGCATGAATACTGATTCCATGTTATCCTGTTCACTGATAATTACCTGCTCCAGGAAACCAATGGCTTTATCATATTCCCTTGCGGCATATGATGCAATGGCATTTTCCATCAGTGTATTGCCTGAACTGACAGCTGACCTTGCCGCACCCGGAGTCTCGTACCTGGCGTAATTGACCGCATACAACTCCTCACCGGAAGTGGAAGGTTTTACTGTAATATACAAAGCCGTTGAGATTACTGCCACAAGAAGTATTGCTGCAGCATAACTGACTGTTTTTAAAACGGTACGACGTATGGTTCCCGGTGAGCGCTTCTTCATGGCTATAACGCCAAGCTTTGCTCTCAGCTCAATTATCTCCCTGTCTGCCAGTATCTCATTCGTCCTTTGCCTGAGATGCACCTCCCTGGCCAGCTTCGGGTCTTTTTTCATCTCCCCTTTAAGCCACTCCGACTCAGCCTTGCCGGCCGAACCGGCGAGGAAGTCCTCAATTGTGTTGTTGACATTAATAGTCTTCATCTTCTGTTATATTATTTCACACTTATAAAAAACTATCATTTAAATAGTTTATTACAGTTGCACTATGCCTTCCCCTGCACTGGCGTCAACATGCATGCATGTCGCCTGTAACGTTCAGGTTTATCTGCATATGGCAGATGTACCTGTGCTGGTTATATCTTATGGCCGGACAACCGGCTCCGAAATCTCAATTAAATTTCAATGATTACCGGCGGCTTGGTAGGGTCGGTACTATTATCAGTTTTTCCGCCGTTTCCGCCACGAACGTTAATCATCTCTTCATTTGTAAGAACAAATTCTGTAAAGTTTGAAATTGTCAGGGTTTTCATGTCTTAGGTTTATTTGCTGATTATTCAGGGTTTAATTTCACTTCTATACCGTACATGTCAGAAATGTGCATTTTGTGACACAGAAAAATCAACTTTTTTTTGAAAAAAATGCAACAAATTGATATTCAATACTGTATAAAATCAAAAATCACGCCTTCAGGGTAACGGATTGTTTTATACATTTACAATCGGAAAGAAAGAAGAACCACTATGATGAGTTTGAGGGCATACATACTCATTAAAATATTATTGTTTGCGGTATTCATCTTTGGTACGTCAGCCTCGGATGCGACATCTGTTTGTCAGGGTACCGGGACCGATCAGAGCGAAGATGCAACTTCAAAGTTCCTTAGCCGGCTCAATGATGAGCTCCTTGCTGTAATGGAAAAGAACAGGTCAGTGCCTGACGGCACCGGTATTGCATTAAGTATTGACTCTCTTCTCTCTTCATCCAGGGTTACAGATACATTATTACTTTCTGATTCTCACTATGTACTCGGCCACTATCACCTTAATAAAAGCAGGTATGACATGGCCTCTGATCATTTCTCCGTCTCGGTGGCTTACAGGGAAAGAGTGGGGGTGAGAGACCGTAGGTATGCCCTTGGACTGACAAACAATGCAGTAGCCCTGCTCCGGGCAGGTGATTATCCGCATGCCTATGATCAGGGTCTCAGGGGTCTTGAGGCCAGGAGGGTTGTCTCCGGAAACGACTCTGCGGTTTTAGCAGCCAATTATCTCAATCTTGCGAGCATATGCCTTGAGATGACTGACACTGACAGGGCAGTCAGGCTGGCTGAGTCAGGGCTTAACCTGGCAAAGGCCTATCCGGCAGAAATTACCCCAAAAATAAAGGCCGATCTTTACCAGGTTATCGGACTGAGTCTTTACCGTACTTCGGAATATACAAAGTCGCTGGTTTACTGTCGCGAGGCACTCCGGCTCTACGAGATGGACGATGTCGTCAGTCTTGACTCAAAACTACTGATTCTTAATACTATATCTCAGCTCTACAGGCGCCTCGGAGAGCCTGTCGAGGCAGAGGCCTATTTTAAAAAGGGTCTTGCACTCAGAACAGGTGAAAACATAAGGGATAAGTATATTATATATATTAACTATGCCGACTTTCTTGCAGAGAGCGGGCGCGAAGTCGAAGGAGAAAAGGTTCTTAATGACGGGATTGCCAATGTAAGAAGGGAATTTGGTATGGACAGCCGGGAATATTGTATGATGCTGGCATCGGCTGGTGATTTTGTGAACCGGACCTCCGGTGATTCCGGACGCGCGATTGAGATTTATGATGGTTGCATGCCGTATATTGAGAACCATCCCTGGGATGTCTCAATGAAAAAGTTCATACTGGTTAAATATGCCGAGACCCTTCTTGATGCAGAGATGTATGAGATGGTTCTCGATGTCAGCAATGAATTTCTGAACGAATCCCCTGTCGGGGATGCCGGCATTTCATCGAATGGCCGGGATATAACCTTTTCGGAAGAAGATCTCCAGATGCTCTACTTCCGTTACAGGGCTCTCAATGCCATTGCACGCCTGAGCGGGAGCACCGATCATCTGAAGGAGGCTATAGCCACAGGCAGGATGCTTGTCTCTCTCTATGACCGGCAAAGGCTGGAGATGAGTGAGGAAGAGAGCAGGAATAGTTTCAGCGCCTTCTCAAGGGATATTTATACAGGTATGATTGGAAATTACACTGACCTTTATGAGAAGACCCATGACCGTGAATCCCTTGAAGGTCTCTTTGAGTTTTCGGAGAGGAGCAAGGTGGCAGGATTCCTAGCTTCGATGAGAGAGCTTAATGCCGCAAGGTTTTCCCTACCGGAGGGGCTCACCGCTGTTGACAATGAGATAAGACAGAAGATAGGTTTTTACAGGGAATTGATTGACAGTGAACGAGCCAGGGCACTGCCTGACACACTGCGCATAACAACCTGGGAGAGCGTTACATTCCGGCTTCTGAGATCACGTGACTCACTTGCAAGGGTTTTTGAGGAGAGCTACCCGGCGTACTTTAACCTGAAATACCGGAATGAGATTACTCCCCTGAACGAGGTCCCAGGTGTGATCGGCAGGAAATCGAATCTCCTGAGTTATGTTCTGACTGAGGATAAACTCTTCATTTTTATAGCAAACAGCAGGAAGACGGAGGTTATTACGCGCGACATTGATTCTACATTCTTCTCTTCGTTGCACCGTTTCAGGAGTATGCTTTCAACCTATCCGGCAACCACCGATGTCAGGCAGCCCTTCAATGATTTCATGGATCTGGCGCACGAGCTATACACGATTCTGCTTGAGCCTGCTGTACCTTACCTGAGTGGAGACAAGATCATCATTTCGCCGGACAATATCCTTTCATATCTTCCCTTCGAGACCCTTGTTACTGATGATTTCAGGAGTCAGGAGCTGTTATACCGTGAGGCGCCATTCGCTCTTAAACGGTACCGCTTCTCTTATATTTACAGTGTCACGCTCTCATCGGAAACGCAGGAGCGAAGCCGCAGTCTCCGTAATAATCTCGTGGCCTTTGCGCCTTCTTATGACGGTTTGGAGCTGGACGACTCCCTGCTGACATTGTGGCCCAATCTCAGGGGCGAGATAAGAAGCCTTCCGTATGCCGCCCTGGAGTCTGAGGATGCTGTTGAACAGTGCGGCGGTGAAGCATATCTCGCCGGTGATGCAACTGAGGCGGCGTATAAGAGAGAGGCCGGACGATACGATATTATTCATCTGGCAATGCATACCCTTATCAATGACCAGGATCCGGCCTATTCAAAGATGATCTTCTCCGGACCATCAGTGGGCAGTGATGACGGTTTGCTTAATACATATGAGGTTTACAGTGTCCCTGTAAATGCAATGATGGTAGTGCTCAGCTCCTGTAACACCGGCGTCGGTAAACTTATTAACGGAGAGGGCATCCTGAGCCTTGCACGGGGTTTCCTGTATGCTGGCAGCAGGTCGGTTGTGATGTCTATGTGGGCTGTTGAAGACAAATCAGCGTCGGCAGTGGTACGCTCCTTCTACAAGAACCTGCGCAGCGGTCAGACAAAGAGTTCGGCTCTGCGCAGTGCCCGTCTCAGGTTTCTGAGAACAGCCGACCAGGGACGATCACATCCCTATTTCTGGTCCGCACTTGTTATATTCGGTGATGATACGCCCCTCTGGTTCAACCGGATCAAACTGTATACAGGGCTTCTTATACTGCTGATGACGGTGGCCATCCTCGTTGCATCGGTCTATAAGGGGCCCAGATCCTGATACTCGGGGTCAGTCTTGATGATCTCCATCAACGCCTCCTTGCAAAGATACTTCTTTCTCCTGGCGTAAGATTCGCCCTTCAGCCCCATCCTGCGGGCAATATCTTCGTAAGTATGTCCTTCGCTGAATAGGTGAAGCACCAATTGGCAATCATCCCTGAGCAGCGCAAATGCACGTGTGACGATCCGCTCGAGGGTGGCGTCGGTAAAAGCATCTGCCTCATCCGCTTCTGCCGGGTCGGTCTCAAGTGATGTCATTCGCGACCGGTATCGGAGCTGGGCATTCCATAAATTCCTGGCCACTCCGAAAAAATATCCCTTCAGGTCTGTAGTAAGCTTGAATCCCTCTCCCGTAACCTGTTTGTATAGTATGACAACCGTCTCCTGGAGCACGTCATTGACGTCAGCTTCAGACCCGCTGTTCTTCATCAGGTGATCTCTTACAACCTCATAGTATGCGTCATAGAGGTAAGTAAGAATGCGGCTGTCCTGCTTCCTGATACCATCAATGATGTCACTGTCCGGATACTTCCTGAATAATCCCAAGCAAGAGGTTTAATTGGCAAATATAGCATTTCCGCAATCGATTTAGTAAAATGTCCTGTCAGCACTTTTGCAGCGAGCCCGATCCGGGAGGCAAAATATCAATATATTTACATTGCATTAAACCAGTTTTAGTGATATAAGATGACTTATCCGTTTGTCAGACAATATGATGCGATGGACTGCGGACCAGCCTGCATAAGCATGGTGGCACTGTGGCACGGCAAACGCATCTCGCTTGAAACTATCAGGAAACGTTCATGGATCACCCGTGAGGGTGTCTCGTTACTGGGTCTGAAGTCTGCTGCCGAGAGCATGGGCTTCACCGCCGCAGGGGTGAAGATTCCTTTCCGTAAACTTCAGGGAGGTAGCCCGCTGCCCTGTATTGTTCATTGGCAGCAAAATCATTTTATCGTGGTAAACAGCGTCTCAGAAAAGAAGGTCTGGGTAAGCGATCCGGCTATTGGCAGGGTGAAGATGACGCATGAGGAGTTCCTCCGGGGTTGGGGATCCTCAGAAGTTGATGGCGAACCGGCAGGGATGGCATTGCTGATGGAGCCCGGTACCGCTTTCGCTGACCTGGAGAACGATCCCCCTCCTAAGGGTGGATTCGAATTCCTGCTGCCATACCTGAAACCATACCGGAAACAGATAATGATACTAATTGCCGGTCTCATCGCAGGCAGTGCTATCCAGCTGGTTTTCCCCTTCCTGACCCAGGCTATTATCGACCGGGGTATAGCCGACAGTGATATCCGTCTGATTTATCTTATCCTGGCCGGTCAGCTTGCTCTGATTGTCGGACGCCTTGCTGTTGAGTTCTCACGCGGGTGGCTGCTTCTGCACCTGGGATCAAAACTCAATATCACAATTGTATCGGACTTCCTCGCCCGTCTTATGAACCTCCCTATCGCATATTTCGACACCAAACTTAACGGTGATATTCTGCAAAGGATTGATGACAACACCCGAATTGAAAACTACCTGACCTCCTCAAGTCTGGCCATACTCTTCTCTATGTTTAATTTTGTGATCTTCGGGGTGGTGCTCGGCGTCTACAGCATTCCGGTGCTCCTTGTATTCCTAACCGGAACGGCTCTTTACATCATCTACGTCACCCTATTCATGCCGTTGCGCGAGCGGCTTGACAATATAAGGTTCATGCAGATGGCTGAGGCAGGCAACAAGATGATCAATATTGTCAATGGTATGCAGGAGATAAAGCTGGCGGGCAATGAGGCCACCAACAGACGCGAATGGGAGGGGCATCAGAAAGAGATCTACCGTACCCGCATTGAAGGCCTGAGAATACACCAGTTCCAGGCAGCGGGAGGCACTCTCATTCACGAGTCTGCCAACATATTCATCACAGTCATTTCCGCAACCCTCGTTATAAACGGTTCAATGACCCTTGGTATGATGCTCGCCGTACAGTTCATCACCGGCCAGCTCAACGGGCCTGTCTCACAGATAGTCAATTTTATGAGGGCAACGCAGGATGCGAGGATCAGTCTTGAACGATTGGCCGAGGTGCATGCCATGGAGACAGAAGAACAAGGCGGAGAAACTGTCGTTGCAGACATGCCCGCTAAGGTTAATATAACTGTCAATGATCTCTCGTTCAGATACGAAGGACCCGGGTCTCCATGGGTTTTAAAGAACCTGAACATGTTGATCCCTGCCGGTAAAATCACTGCCATAGTAGGCGAGAGCGGGTCAGGTAAGACAACCCTGCTTAAGCTGCTGATGGGATTTTACAGACCTACCGGAGGGTCAATTATGATTGATGGGATGAAACCGGAGGAGATAAGTGTGACCTCACTCAGAAAGGCCACGGGAGTAGTTATGCAGGAAGGGTACATTTTTCCTGATACCATCCTTGGAAATATTGCTCCAGGCGAAGATCACCCTGATATGGAGAGGGTACAACAGTCCGTCAGCGTTGCCAGCCTCAGGTCGCTGATTGACACCCTGCCAGCTGGACTCATGACCAGGGTGGGACAGGGTGGACACGGACTGAGTCAGGGTCAGAAACAGAGGATGCTCATAGCCAGGGTGGTATACAAACAGCCATCGCTGCTGCTTCTTGATGAAGCTACCAGCGCCCTTGACGCATCAAACGAAAGACTGATAGTGGAAAACCTTACCGGGTTCTATGCCGGCAGAACAGTGGTCATAGTAGCCCACAGACTCAGCACGGTAAGACATGCTGATATGATAGTTGTGCTTGACAAAGGCAGGGTCTCCGAATCTGGTTCGCATGAAGAGCTGACTCGGATGAAGGGCACTTATTACAAGCTGATCAGAGATCAGCTGGAACTGGGTAAATGATCAGGCTATGCTTTCCTGCCTGAATAGGGCTCATAATCATCAGGCTGAACCGAGAGACTGTTCTTCTCTCCGGGCTTTGTCGTACCGGTGACCGTTGACTTTCCCTTCTTACTGGCATACTTGCGGTAGAGGCTGAGACCTGCCACTAAAAGCATTGCTGCCAGAATTATTATGTCTTTCTTTTCCATGTATAAGAGACTGAAATAGCGCTGTCAAAGTTACGCATTTTAGTCTTTAGCAATAACCGTGGGTTATTTAAATGATGTATTGGTTTGAGTTTTGCCAATAATCCATTATTTTCGTGGTTTGAAAAAAGGGGGGGTGCTGCATTGTATTCGCCTTTGTAACTTACTGAAGAAAAAGGATTACTGATGACTACAAAAGATCCGAAAGACTCTGTTCATGATGAACAATTCGATGGCGAAGCAAAAGCTGTTGAATCTACGGAAGAGACTGTTAATGAGATGGCTGCACCTGATCCTCCGGCCGACGAAGCTGTGGCGGATAAAGATGATTCAGAGCCTGAAGTTGATGAAAGTGCTGACGAGCACGTGAAAATTGAGGATACGGCAATCGTTGACGAGGTAGTAACCTCTGCTGAGCCCGATACCGGTGATGAAGATGAAACTGCTGATGCAGCTGACATCGCTGCCGTATCTTTGACTGCAAGTGAATCCGCTGCTCCAGAGGCAGCAATTGCAGAGAGTGATCCTGAAATGGAAGATACCGTTAAAAAATCCGGCAGCGACGAAGCTGTTGTTTCGGATGAGGAGGAAACTCCAGGCATGGAGTCAGATGAGGAGGAAAGCCATGGTACCGGACCGGAGACGGAATCACATGTGTCTGACAAGGAAGAAGAGCCTGTCAATTATGATGATATTGAGCTCCCCCCGGTTGATTACAGCGGTTTTTCAAGAAAGGAGCTACTGGAAACCCTTACCCTGATTGTAGAAAACAGGCCGCCCTCTGAAATATTTGACGACGTCAACAGGATCAAGGAGCTGTTTTACAAGAAGACCAAGACCGAATTCAATGAGAAGAGGCTGAACTTTGCAAAGGAGGGAGGCAATATTGATGAATACAGGCCTGAACCGGATGAACTCGAAAACAGTATCAAGATCATCCTTGAGACTTACCGGGTCAAGAAGAGCGACTTTAACAGGGTACAGGAGAGTGAGAAACAGGATAACCTGCGGAAAAAGCTTGATATAATAGAACAGATAAAGGAACTGGTAAACCGTGAAGAGGCTATCAATAAGACCTTTCAGGAGTTCCGGAACCTTCAGAATGAATGGCATTCAACAGGTATAGTGCCGCAGGTTGCACTGAAGGACCTGTGGGAGAATTATCACCACAGCGTGGAGATGTTCTATGATTACATCAAGATCAACCGTGAACTCAGGGACCTTGACCTTAAAAAGAACCTTGAGTCCAAGATAGTACTCTGCGAGAAGGCCGAAGAGCTGCTCCTGGAACCTAATGCCGTCAACGCCTTCAAGTTACTCCAGGATTATCACAATAACTGGCGGGAGATAGGACCGGTTCCCCATGAGAACAAGAATGACGTATGGGAAAGGTTCCGTGAGGCCACTTCGAAAGTCAACAAGAGGCATCATGAGTTTTTTGAGAAGCAGAAGGACGACCAGAAGCGCAATTTCGACGCCAAGACAGCCCTCTGTGAAAAGGCGGAAGAGATAGCTTCAGGCGAGATTCTTACATTCGCTGACTTCAAGGAAAAATCGGAGGCTATAATTGAATGCCAGAAGCTTTGGAGAACAGTCGGTTTTGCCCCTAAGAAACACAATAACAAGATATACCAGCGGTTCAGGGCCGCATGTGATAAATTCTTCGAAAAGAAACGTGCATTCTTTGCAGAAAGCAAGGATATCCAGGTAAGGAACCTGCAGCTCAAGACCGAACTCTGCATGAAAGCCGAGGCCCTTCAGGAGAGCACCGACTGGAAGGATACTTCGGAGATGCTCATCAGGCTGCAGAAGGAGTGGAAAGAGATAGGCCCGGTACCGAAAAAATACTCCGAAAAGATATGGAAGCGTTTCAGGCTTGCCTGTGACACCTTCTTTACCCACAAGTCGGAATATTTCCAGGGCAGGGATACCTCGTACGAAGACAATCTCAATGCAAAACTTTCCATTCTTCAGGAGATAGAGGCATTCGATCCGGGTGATGACCCTAAAGCAGCTTTTGAGAGGCTTAAGGATATTCAGAAGCACTGGACTGAGATAGGATATGTACCCTTCAACCGTAAGGAAGAGATTGCCCGTCGTTACAAGGAAGCTCTTAACAAGCAGTTTGACAAGCTCAAACTCGATGATGCGGATAAGAATATCCTCAGGTACAGGAGCAAGGTTGACAGTGCCCTGTCTAACCCGCGCGCAGCAAGAAAAGTGCGTAACGAAAGGGAGAAATTCTTCAGTAAGATCAAGCAGCTTGAAAGTGACATTGTTCTATGGGAGAACAATATAGGCTTTTTTGCAAAGTCGGCCAATGCTGACACAATGATCAAAGAGGTCAGGGAGAAGATAGAGGATGCTCGCAGGAACATTAAGCTCCTTGAAGAAAAGGTAAAGCTGATTGACAGTTCCATGTATGAAGAATAGCCTTGTTGTTTCCGTAAAGCATAACCAAGATAACTGTGACTGAGGTAAAGTATATTTTTGTGACCGGCGGGGTAACCTCTTCGCTTGGCAAAGGAATCATTTCGGCCTCACTCGCCAAGCTCCTTCAGGCCCGGGGCTACTCCGTCACTATACAGAAACTTGATCCTTACATAAATGTTGACCCCGGCACCCTCAACCCTTATGAGCATGGTGAATGCTATGTCACCAGTGACGGTGCGGAGACTGATCTTGACCTTGGGCATTATGAACGTTTTCTCAATGCGCCGACCTCACAGGCAAACAATGTCACCACCGGCCGGATTTACCAGTCAGTCATAAATAAGGAGCGTAAGGGCGACTACCTTGGCAAAACGGTACAGGTGATACCTCACATCACTGATGAGATCAAGCGGCGCATCAAGCTGGTTGGTTCGGGAGGTAAGTTTGAAATAGTCATCACCGAGATTGGAGGTACTGTCGGTGACATCGAGTCGCTGCCATATATTGAAGCTGTAAGGCAGCTGAGATGGGAGCTGGGTCCGCAGAATTGCATTGTGATTCATCTTACGCTGGTGCCTTACCTTCATGCCTCAGGGGAGCTCAAGACGAAGCCCACACAGCATTCTGTCAAGATGCTTCTTGAAGAGGGGATACAGCCTGACGTGCTGGTTCTGCGTACTGAACGCAGCCTCACAGAGGATGTGAGAAGAAAGGTTGCCCTCTTCTGTAACGTCGAACCAGGAGCAGTGGTTGAATCAATTGACGTCTCAACTATATACGAAGTCCCCATAAGGATGCAGCAGGAGATGCTTGACCTGACTGTCCTGCGCAAGCTGGCGTTATCGCCTGGTCATGATCCTGTTCTTGATGAGTGGAAGGAGTTTCTGCGTAAGCTCAAAAACCCGGCGCACAGGGTCAGGATAGCCCTCGTTGGTAAATATGTTGAGCTGGCTGATGCTTACAAATCAATCTCGGAGGCTTTTATCCACGCCGGCGCAGCAAACGAAACAGCAGTAGATCTGACCTTTGTACACTCTGAGGAGATTGATGAGGAAAACTACAGGAGCAAACTGTCAGGATACGACGGCATAGTGGTGGCACCAGGCTTCGGATCAAGGGGGATTGAGGGGAAGATTCTGACAGTGAACTACGCCCGAACGAATGACATTCCGTTCTTTGGGATATGCCTCGGCATGCAGTGTGCAGTCATTGAGTTCGGCCGTAATGTTCTTGGCCTTGAAGGAGCGCACTCAACAGAGATCAACCCTAAGGCAAAACACCCAGTAATCGACCTGATGGAGGAGCAGAAGAGTGTCACCGAAAAGGGAGGCACAATGAGGCTGGGAAGCTATACCTGCGAGATACTTCACGGATCCGAATCATGGAAGTGCTACCGGAAGGAGGAGGTCACCGAGCGCCACCGTCACAGGTACGAATTCAATAATAAGTATCTTGCTGAATTCAGGAACGCCGGAATGATTTCCTGCGGAACAAACCCGCTATCAGGACTGGTTGAGATAGTGGAGATACCCTCAAACAGGTGGTTCGTTGGTGTGCAGTTTCATCCTGAGTACAGCAGCACTGTGCTCAGGCCGCATCCGCTCTTCGTGGGGTTTGTAAAAGCCTGCATTAAAAACTGATAAAAAAATAATAACTCGGAACAAATAATAATGGATAAGAATACAATCACCGGCATCGTCCTCATTTTTCTGATCTTTCTCGGATTCAGCTTTTACAATAACCACAGGACAGGGAAGGCCTTTGAAGCAGAGACCGAATATGCCGATTCTCTTTATGCAGCAGGCAATTTTGATGGTGCCAGGGAGGCTTATAAAAGGGCGCTGGGGTACAAGCCCAAGGACCAGCCTACAATTGACAGGGTTGTTGAGCTGAATAACAGGTCTGGGG
>JBFYPM010000058.1:0-15676 GCA_041303295.1 Bacteroidales bacterium | reverse complement strand
AAGAACGACTTTCTTCACTTCTACCAGATGATTGACGTCCTGATAATCGATGACGTTCATGAGTTTGCCGGGAAGGAGAAGACTCAGGATACTTTCTTCCACATATTCAACCACCTGCACCAGTCAGGCAAGCAGCTGATTCTCACATGTGACAAGCCTCCGGTGGAGTTGCAGGGCATGGAGCAGCGTCTTCTTTCGAGGTTCAAGTGGGGTCTGCTGGCGGATCTTCAGAAGCCTGATTTTGAAACAAGGCTCGCCATCCTGCGGAAGAAGGCTTACAATGACGGTATTGAGCTGCCAGATGAGATCTTTGAGTTCCTTGCAGAGAACATCAATTCCAACATCAGGGAGCTTGAATCCGGTCTCATATCACTTTACGCACAGTCGACCCTCAACCGCAAGGAGGTTACACTTGAACTGGCACGGCAGATGGTTGACAGGCTCGTCAACACACAGCGAAGGGAGATAACCATAGACTATATCCAGAAGGTGGTTTGCGAGTACTACAAGATACCCGTTGATCAGATGCAGGGCAAGACCCGTAAGAGGGAGATAGTGCAGGCCAGGCAGGTCTCCATGTATTTCTCGAAGAACCTTACAAAGGCCTCGCTGGCAAGCATCGGATCATCAATCGGGGGCAAGGATCACGCCACCGTTCTGCATGCCTGCAAGACCGTAAACAACCTTATCGATACTGATCGTCATTTCAGGAACCAGATTAATGAAATTGAGAAAAAGCTGAAAGTATGAAAGCAGATCATCAGTTTCTGCGTGATGAATTCTTTAAGATTTACGGGGACAGGGCAACTGAGCCTGTCCCTTTTTATTCACCGGGCAGGGTCAATCTCATTGGTGAGCATACCGACTATAACGGAGGCTATGTCTTCCCCTGTGCCCTCGATTTCGGGACAACGCTGCTTGCGCGCAGGGCAGCTCGCCACGAGATCAGGCTGAGCAGCCTCAATTTCCCGGAAGAAGTAGTGATACCGATAGCTCTCAATTACCTTCCAGTACCAAAGAGCTGGACGAATTATCCTGTTGGTGTCATAAATGAGTTTGCCCGCAAGGGTATTGCCGCCCCTGGTATGGAGCTTCTTTTTTACGGGGATATCCCCAATGGGGCGGGACTCTCCTCTTCAGCATCCATCGAGATGGTGACGGCGGTGGCCGTTAATGAGCTGACAGGGGCCGGACTTGAAATGATGGAGATGGTAAAGATGGCCCAGAAGGCAGAGAACGGCTTTGTGGGAATGAACTGCGGAATCATGGACCAGTTTGCCGTGGGATTCGGGAAGAAGGACCATGCCATCATCCTCAACTGTGACACCCTCGAGTACAGGTATGCCCCTTTCATGACTGGCGACAGGAGGCTGATCATAACCAACACCAACAAACGCAGGGGACTGACTGACTCAAAGTACAATGAAAGACGGTCAGAGTGCGAGAAGGCGGTGGAGCTGATCTCTGAACACCATCCTGTAAGAAACCTCAGCCAGTTGACTGTCAGCGATCTGTGGATGCTCGACACATATATTCCTGATCCGGTTGTAAGGAAGAGGGCTAAGCATGTCATCACCGAAAACGGCAGGACACTTGATGCAATTAAGGCATTGGAAGATAATGATATTGAGCTCCTTGGAAAGCTTATGAACGAGTCCCACGATTCGCTCTGCACTGATTATGAGGTGACAGGCACAGAGCTTGACACTCTTGTCTATGAGGGCCGGAAGCTGCCGGGTGTCATCGGTACAAGGATGACCGGAGCAGGATTCGGCGGATGCACTGTGTCGATTGTTGAGAAGAGGCATGCCGATGAGTTCATCAAGAGACTGGGTGAAATCTACACTGCAAAGACGGGCCTGACGGCTGACTTCTACCTCCCCGGCATAGGAGACGGGGCCAGGAAAGTCTAAAGGTCTGAAGGTCTGATCCGCCAGCCGGCGGATGCGGGATTTCCTCTCCGCCATCTGGCGGATCGTCAATCTGTCGCTTCGCTCCGTCCTGCGGTCCTGCGGTCCTGCGGTCAGAGTCAATTCTTAATTCTCAATTCTCACTACTGCCTATTGCCTACTGCCTGTTGCCTGATAGGACTTCCGAGTTATCTATAGGTCCTTCACACACCTGAACCCCACGGTGGCGCTGCGGTCATAACCCGGGGAGACAAGCAACTGGATCTGCGTCATGGTCAGTGGCTGCGGGCCTCCCTGAACGTACCACCAGCTCGATTCCGGTTTGAACCAGCTTCCTCCCCTGATGATGTTGAAGTAATAGGCGCCATTGGAGTATACATCACCGGTCATCTGCCACACATTACCCACAAGATCTGCCACGCCGTAGGGGCTCTCTCCCTTGGGAAAGGCATCCACAGGAGTGGCCCGGCCAAAGCTGTTATTGCACTTGGTGGCATGAAAATCACTGCCCCAGGGCCACTCACGGCCGTCAGTGCCCTGTGCTGCCAGTTGCCATTCAGCCTCTGTGGGAAGCCGTTTACCGGCCCACACAGCATATGCCTTAGCGTCTTCCATGCTGACATTCACCACCGGATATCGCTCCTGTCCACTGACAGGCATGCCTCTCTCCCAATGCTTAAGATAGTTGGCGGTGTCAGAAGGGATATACCTTGACCCCCTGATGAACCTGAGATATTCCTCGTTGGTGACAGGGTACTTGTCTATCAGAAAACTGTCGACAGATGAAGTTATTTGCTTTCCGGCTGATGGGCAGGGAATAAAATCATCCTGGGTCTCCAGTCTGTATGTAATTGTGGCAGCCGGTACCAATACCATCCCCGGTGGTGTCTCAGAAGGCCTTGCTGTCCTCTCTGTCGCTGACACCAGCCATGAATTCCCTATGCCTGGCCTGACAATACGCTCATCCATCAGTATGCCTTCACTGTCAGTGAGTTCTATCACTATTTTCTCGCCCGCTATTCCGAACAGGTCATCAACTTGCATGACAGTGTCTGCAGGTGAAGCTATCTTCACAGGCTTGTTCCCATAGCCCGGCATTCCCCGGCTAATCAGGAGGGTGCCCGGCACACCGGCTGAAATGTGGAGCCTGTTACCAGAAATTTTTGCGCTTATCAGCGCAGGCATCATCGCAATACAGTCGACCGAGCTCTCATTTCTTGTGCCGTTCAATGAGGAGCTCCACCCAGGTGTCTGAACTGATATCGTAAGCTCGCCGTTTATTGTTACCGGTACAATCTCCTCGTGTCTCCATAGTGAGACCATGTGACGGCTGGTGGTATCGCCGGCACTGAAGAGCGGGCCGTTATATCCACGGTGATCCATGTTCAGAACCGTGAAGAGGATTTTTGAACCTTCGCTCCACCGGTTTACATAAACCCTGTCGGCCCTGCTGTCAATAAGAGGGGTCCAGCCCATATCAAGGAATGCATCACTGTTCCTCCTTAGAATATAAGTTGTTCTTGCAAGGTATTCAAGATCAGTTCGGTACTCATCACCACGTCCGCCAGGTCTGAACAAATTCAGTTCAGTGCCGTAACCGTTGAAGAACGCAACGGATATCTCACGGTGGAGGATTTCCTCACCAACGTCAGCCACCCTGAAGATGGCAAAGTCAGGTCTGATAAGCTTGTTCAGGTTTAGTTCAGGACTGAGGAACAAGGCGTTATGGACCCTGGCAGCTACTATTCCCGGCATATCCTTTATCACGGGCATACCTTCGGAATACATCACAACTCCCAGGCGGACTGTATCGGCGCTATGTTGCAGTTCTGCGGATGATCTCCCCTCAGTGTCAAGAACCACGCCATCGGCTTCGGTAGCCGCGATCATGTCTGCCAGGCCATGGAGATGATCTTCCTCCCTGGTGCTTTTATCCCACGGGTTATATGCAATGAAGAAACGGCAGTCATTCGCCTTCGCCTGACGGCTTATCCGCCTGAGACCTTCAGTTCCGCCCGGGAGATCCCTGTAGAGATCCCACTGGTTTCTCGCATCGAGGCCAAGCCGGGGCCATGTTGGCCAGATACCGTATACATCCACATTACCGAAGAGCCTGTTATATCCTGAAAGAAAGTCGCTGAAGCCCGATTCACCTTCGAAGCGGTCATAGTACTCCTTGTCCCATGCCATCTGGAGGATTATCAGGTAGCTGTCGCGTATCCAGTTCAGGTCTTTGCGCCGGTAGATGGACTCATCAAACTTTTCAAGGTCATACAGGTATCTCTCTGCGAACATCAGCTTCAGACCGTCATGCCATGATCCCCTGAATATGTCAGCCCAGATGTGGTAGGTGACAGATGCTCCCGGCGGAAGTATGGTCTGATATCTTTTCAGGGTGCCGTTCTCGCTCTTGATACGGCGCGCTATGGCACTTACTGACAGATCCTTGCCGGAATCGAACACCGTGAACCCCATCTCCCATGCATTGTCAGGCAGGATGACGCGCACCGGGCTTTTCTCCGGCAGGAAGAGGTTTGCCCTGGCAAGGTCAGGAGGGCCGGAACCGGTGATATAGGCGCTGTTGCCTTTCTCTCCGAAGGGAACCACATCACTTAACAGAATAGTGTCTTTCCAGTTATTGCGGAAGACCAGCTCAGCCATAAATCCAGGGTGAGCGCCTCCCCTGGGAGTGTAAACAGCCTCCACTCCTCCTGGGAAAATCATCACGAAACGGCTGCCTGTGAATCCGGCCGGAACATCGTCCGACTCAAAATAGACGCCGTCTATCCTGAAACTGAAAAGTGGCTTTGGAGCAGGTAGGCTGACCATGGCGCTGTCATCAAGGACCAGGGAGACAGCGCTGGCTCCGTTTTCCCTGATAATCCCGAGGTTTTCAAGAGACTGGCCCGATAATGGAACAAGTGAAACGAAAAAAAAGAGGAAAAACCGAAACCTTAATGTGTACATGTGAGTTTAATCTGATATTGAGCTTCCCGACTGAACGGGAGTGCAATTTAAGATATTGTATCTGAAAATAAAAGGAAAGATACAGTGAATGAGCTATTTTAGATAAATTGTTTAAGGGTTTAGTCTTGATCACATATTTATAATTACTTTTAGAAATAAGCTGATACACGACTGATGAGACGGGTTAACTTCAAAGGCATAACATACATTATCCTGATTCTGGCGGCGATGATGCTGATGCCCGGTTGTGCAGCCACCAAAAAGAATCCTTACCATGCCAGCCGGAAGAATTCCTACATAGACACCTCGCAGTTGGGGCGCAACAAGTACTTCTTCTCCAAAAAATATCAGAAGAAGCTGTACAAATTCAAGAAAAATTAGCTTAATCCTCGCAGACCACCTCAAGGCCGTCCCAGGCCAGGGTTACATTCACAGGCAGTTCCCTGTTCACCTCCGCATGTTTACCCATCTGATGACCAATATGAGTAATATAGGCTTTCCGCGGTGAGACCTCCTTAATAAGGTCAAGGGCCTCACCCAGGCTGAAGTGGGAGATGTGTTTCTCTTTTCTCAGGGCATTGATAACCAGGTACCTCACGCCTATCAGTTTCTCTCTTGTCTCCTCTGGTATATAATTGGCGTCAGTGATATATGCCATGTCTCCGATCCGGAATCCAAGTATCGGGAGGCGGTAATGGAATATTCGAAGGGGGATTATCAGGTCTCCGCGGATATCAATATTATAGTTATCGATAGTATGCAGTTCCATCTTGGGCACTCCGGGGTAGTGGTTCTCTGAGAATACGTAAGCGTACTCTTTTCTTACGGCACCCTGGACCCTCTCCTCGGCATATATGTCAATTGCTGCCTGGCTCTTGTAATTGAATGCCCGCAGGTCATCCATGCCGGCTATATGATCTTTATGCTCATGGGTCAGGAGGATGGCATCAAGCTTCTTTACACCGGCAGTCAGCATCTGCTGCCTGAAGTCGGGTCCGGCATCAATCACCATTGTATTTGCTGCCGTCTCAACGAGCAGGGAAGCCCTCAGCCTCTTATCCTTAATGTCTTCAGACTGACAAACTGGACATTCGCAAGCAATTACGGGCACACCCTGGGAGGTTCCGGTTCCAAGAAAGGTGATTTTCACTGTCTTATTTTCGAAGTACAAACATAGCCTGAAAATGAGAGAAGAACAATATCAGAAGTCATTTTGCACCCCGATGGCTAATTCAATATCTTTACGGTATTAAATAGTGCAGAAGATGAGTGGAAATATTTTTATGATTCCCGTCACGCTGGGCAATGCAGAGCACAGTCTCACCATACCTCGAGGAACAAGGGAGATAACGGCTGCGCTCAGGCTCTTCGCCGTTGAGGAGGTGAGAAGTGCCCGCCGGTACCTGAGGAGCATTGACAGGGAGTTCCCCATTGATGAGTCCCTCTTTTTTCCTGTCGGTAAGCACTCTGACGCTGCAGATCTCAACGACTTTTTTGTCATGGTTATTGCCGGATCTGACGCCGGTGTCATGAGCGAAGCCGGAATGCCTGGCCTGGCCGATCCGGGAAACATTGTCGCTGCCGAGGCCCACCGCCGGGGTATCAGGGTGATACCGCTGACAGGACCATCTTCGGTGATGCTTGCGCTGGCGGCCTCAGGTCTCAACGGCCAGTCGTTCGCCTTCCACGGCTACCTCCCGGTGGATGCCGCGGGACGGCAGAAGGCACTGAGGGAGCTTGAGAAACGGTCATCGGGCGGGCAGACGCAGATATTTATTGAGACACCTTTCAGGAACGGAAAGATGCTGGAAGATATCCTCACAACCTGCAGGCCATCAACCCGGCTTTGTATCGGGGCTGACATAACCCTTGAGAGCGAGTTCATATGCACCATGACTGTTGCCGGATGGCGGGGTGAGATCCCTGATCTTGCCAGGAGACCGGCTGTTTTTCTCCTCCTGGCCTGAGGGCATAACAGTATTGTACAACACAGTCAGGTTACTATTCCTGTTTTACTTTTTTGTCTAAATTGTATCCGTTAAAACCTGACACAATGATCCGAAAAACATTTGTATCCGCCTTGTTTGTTATGGTCACTGTCCTGCTTGCCGGGCAGAAGACTGACATGGAACTCTTCAACGGTATCAAGCCTAGAAACATTGGTCCCGGTGGCATGAGCGGCAGGGTCACAGCTTTTGCGGCAGATCCGGGGAATGAAAACATCTTTTACGTGGGCACGGCCTCCGGTGGTCTATGGAAGACAGTAAATGCCGGCACCACATTCACCCCTATATTTGACAACGAGGCTGTGGCCTCAATAGGAGCCATCGCCATCGATCCTCTCAGGCCTGATATCATCTGGGCAGGCACAGGTGAGGGTAATCCCCGCAACAGCGTCACCGGGGGTTACGGAATTTACAGGAGCACCGACGGCGGAAGGAGCTGGAGGTGTATGGGACTGGAGCTAACCAGGTACATACACAGGATCATTGTTGACCCCATTGACCCTGACATAATCTATGCCGGTGCCATTGGCAGCCCGTGGGCTCCTCACACCGAGAGGGGACTCTATCGTTCCACTGACGGAGGGCTGACCTGGCAGAGGATACTCTTTACCAATGAGACTTCGGGGGTGGCTGACATGGTTATGGACCCTTCGAACCCGGGCAAGATCTTCGTTGCCATGTGGGATCACCAGCGCTGGCCCTGGTTCTTCAGATCATCATCAGAGGGGTCAGGCCTGTGGCTCACACGTGACGGCGGGAATACATTCACCAGGCTCACCGATGGTCTTCCGGCAGAGACAGGCCGGATGGGCATTGCCATTGCTGCCTCTGATCCTGACTATGTTTATGCCTGGGTGGAATCAAAGCCCTCGGCCATTTACCGCTCCACTGACGGGGGTCTCCGGTGGGAGAAGCGTGGTGAGAAGAACATAGGGACAAGACCTTTTTACTATGCCGAGATCTATGTTGACCCGCAGAATGAGAACCGGGTATACACGCTCTTTTCGGGTGTGAATGTGAGTGACGACGGCGCACTGACCTTTGACAGAAGCACGGCAGAGTCGGTTCATCTTGACCATCATGCATGGTACATTGATCCCCGCAACCCTGACCGGATGCTTGACGGCAATGACGGTGGCATGGGTATCACCTATGACAAGGGAGCAACCTGGCGCCATATTGAGAACCTGCCTCTGGGCCAGTTCTACCATATTAATGTCGACAACAATGTTCCATACAATATCTACGGGGGCCTTCAGGATAATGGTTCATGGAGAGGTCCTTCCTACACCTGGTACAACGGCCCGATCATCAATGAGATGTTTGAGTTTCTCATGGGAGGAGATGGCTTTGATGCCATGCCGGTGCCGGGCGACAGCCGCTACTGCTACGCCCAGTCGCAGGGAGGTTCGCTGCGCAGGTTTGACGTCACCACGGGCTGGAATAAAAGTATTAAGCCTGTAGCTGATGGCGATGAGAAACTGCGGTTCAACTGGAACGCAGCACTGGCACAGGATCCTTTTGACAGCAACACAATCTACTTCGGCAGCCAGCATGTACATAAAAGCACGGACAGAGGCGACAACTGGATGAAGATCTCCCCCGATCTCACAACCAACGATCCGGAGAAGCAGAGGCAGGAAGAGAGCGGGGGCATCAGCCGGGAGGCCACCGGGGCAGAGAACCACTGCACTGTCATCACCATCTCCCCCAGCCCGGTGAGACAGGGGCTTATCTGGGCCGGCACTGATGACGGAATGATACAGGTCACCGAAGACGGAGGCAAGAACTGGCAGAACACCGCACCGAAGATAAAGGGTATGCCACGCAACGCCTGGGTGGCACAGATAACAGCCTCAGCCCATGACCCGGAGGAGGCTTTTGCCGTGGTGAATGATTACAGGCAGGGTGATAATGCCGCGTACCTCTACCGTACAACGGACCTCGGGAAAAGCTGGCAGCGCATCATCGATGACACGGATGTATCCGGCTATGTGCTCTGTTTCGTGCAGGACCCTGTTGAACCGAAGCTGATGTTCGCAGGTACGGAATACGGCCTCTATGTCACCTTCGACGGAGGTGGTTCATGGAACAGGTGGATCAGCGGATACCCGACTGTCTCTACCTATGATATGGTGATCCACCCGCGTGAGCACGACCTGGTTATTGCCACCTTCGGACGTGCCCTCTGGGTTCTGGATGACATACGGCCCCTGCGTGCCCTGGCAGCAGCAGGCAGCAGCCTGCTTAACTGCAGCATCAAAGCCTTTGATGCTCCTGAAGCCTGGCTGGTGTCAATGAAGAACCTGCCGGGATATTACTTCTATGGTGATGCCATGTACCGAGGTGAGAACCGCGAGCCGGGAGCAATGATCTCTTTTTATGCATCGGATACAGGCAAGGTCACCGTGGAGATCAGGGATGACAACGGAAAGAAGGTTAAGTCGATTGAAAGGGATGCATTAAAAGGATTTAACCGTTTCACATGGAGACTTGACCGGGATGCTTTGCCACAGGCCTCCTACCCTGCCGCACAGCAACAGCAGGACCCCTGGATGAGGTATTACAGGAACTCCGGAGGAGCAGTAATACCAGGAAAATATACCGTGGCACTGAAGCGAGATAATGCCGTCTCCGAGACCCTGGTGCATGTAAGTGCCGATCCGAGAATGGAAGCTCCGGACACCACCGCACTCAGGAGAAACTTTGAAAGAGCCGAAGCTTTCGGAGCCCGCATTGAAGTGCTGAACGAAAAGCTGGCCTTGATTAAATCTGTCAGGGAGAGTCTTGCGAAGAGTGAGGAGCTAAGTAAAAATAACCCCGGCTTCGCGGAGGCCATTTCAGGCATCCATAAAACTGTCAAAGAAGAAGTTGTGAAGCTCGACGAAGCCTTTGGACGCAGGCAGTCGGGGTATGTTTCGCGGATAAACGGTTACCGCAGTCTGCTGATGGCATCAGGGGTACCTTCTCAGCAGGAGGAGAAGGGAATGACTGATGCAATTGCTGCTCTTGAGGAGGGCCTGAAGATTATAGACCAGTTCCTCACCGGACCCTGGGCTGAGTATGGAGATACACTGAAAAAAATTAATCTGACTGGTGATTCAGTAATATTAAAGTAAAAAAAATGCGCCGGGAAAGGGCGCATTTTTTTTACTTCCTTGCTCTGACGAGCTCCACCACTTCTATCTCAAACAGCAGCGGAGTATATCCGGGTATGACTGTATAATAGTTACCGTAGTAATCATAATAACCATATCCCATGCTCCCGTAAGCGACGCTTGAGGGCATGATAAACCTTGCTTTGGTTCCCAGTTTCATTTTGATAAGACCCAGTCCCCATCCTTCAATCATCTCGTAAGACCCGACCCTGAGCCTGTATGGTGTTGTCTCTTCGACGTTGCTCTGCTTCTCCTCGCCGGTCAGGAACCAGAGAGTATAGTAAACCCCAATTGAGTCGCCAGTCCTGATCAGGTCTCCCGTACCAGGTTCAATCTCTATATAGTAGATACCATCAGCATCAGGGCTGACGGTGATGTTGTTCTCAGCCACATAGTCTTCGATGAGGCTCTGTTCTTCTTCCTCGTACTTCTTGGCAGGATTGCACGACACAATAATAAAGGCAAGTGCGGTTATCGCAGCTGCCACTATGGTTCTTCTCATGGTTTCAGTTATCATTTCCCCTGTTTCCTTCAAAAATCGTTCCAAACTAACTTATATCCTTAATTCTTATCCTGTAGATAAGTATTGACCGTCCCGGTATTCTGTCTCCGTCGCCGGTGTGGCCGTAAGCCAGGTATGGGGGGATAATGAACAGGTAGTCACTCCCCTCCTGCATCAGTTGAAGTCCTTCGGTGACTCCGCTTTCCGTTCCGGAGTACCCCACCTTTATTGTCTGGGTACCGCTGTAGCAGGGGCTTCCGTTGAGAAGTGTACACTCATATTCAAATGTCACATTGTTGCCGGTCTTTGCCGTTCCGCCTGTCCCTTCGGTCAGTACGCTGTACCACAGACCGGTGTTGGTCTCACTGTAGGTGCGGTCACTGCTTTTAATATAATCAGTAATAACGGTGCGGTCCTGGGTTATAAGCGCTTTATTAAGCTCAATGAGTTCGGATTCTGTGCGGTTATGTGCTGCACTCCTATTGTCAGGTTTATTCTGGCAGCCTGCAATGATTAGGAGTATGAATATTGGTGTCAGCAGTCTCATTTTGTCATCTCAGCCGCTGCCTCTTCCAGTTCTTTCCTGTAGAGTGGAAGGGTGGTTTCAAAGTGGTTCACAACCTCATGTATGGTGCCCTTCATCTCGCCGCCGGCGGCATTGCGATGACCTCCTCCGTTGAAACACCTTCGTGAAAGGGCGTTTGCATTGAAACTTCCTTTCGAGCGGAGTGACATCTTGACGAAACCGGTGCGCTCAATAAAGAGCACCGAAAGGACAATTCCCTTCATTGTGAGAAGCACATTAGCAAACCCTTCTGTATCGCCCTTAACATGGCGGAACCGCTCCAGATCCTCCTTGGTAAGCCATATGTAAGCTGTATGGAGATCAGGGTGAACAACCATCCTGCTATGAAGAGAGAAGCCTTTCAGCCTGATGCGGTCAGGTGAAAAATTACTGAATATATGGTTGAAAATCTTCTCTTTGTCAACACCCATGTCCAGCAGGTGTCCTACCGTGCGCATGGTGTCACCTGTATAGTAGCCGTGTTCAAAATTACCAGTGTCTGTGATGATGCCCACATAAACAGCTGTTATAAACTCGCTGTCATTAAACTCCTTTCCTTCCATTCCGTTGACAAGGAAATAGATTAGTTCTGATGTAGAGCTCCGGCTGATATCCGAGATTACAAGATCTGCAAACTGTCCGGGCTCAGGGTGATGGTCAATCATTACCTTTTTTGCCCCTGATGAAAGTATCAGCTCTTCAGCCTTGCCCATCCTTGAGGCCGAATTGAAATCGCACATGATGATCAGATCAGCCTCTTTTATCAGGGCGGTTCCTTTCTCTATATTGTGATGAAAGTCTACAACCCTGTTGACATCATTCATCCATAGAAGGAACTGCTGAAGGGCATTCGGGGATATCATTGCAGCATCCTTGCCCCTGGTTAATATCCACCGCCTGAGAGCCAGCATAGCACCGATTGCATCGCCGTCAGGATTGATATGGCATATCAGCAAAATATGATCTGCCTCATCAATCAGCTTCTTTAATTCTTTTGTATATTTACCAAACTCTGGCACTGTGTCAGCTATTAAAGGCGTCAAAGGTAAGAAAAATAACAAGGTTTTAAAAACCAGTCCAAATAACCCGATTTTCATTTAGTTATGAACAGCGATATCACTTTTTCAATTATCAAGCCCGATGCCCTGGGCAGAGGTGACGAAGGAAGGATCCTCGCCAGGATTACTGAGGCAGGCTTCAGAATAGCAGCGCTTAAGATGCTGTATATTAATCGCCAACAGGCAGAGGAGTTTTATGCAGTGCACCGCGAACGTCCCTTTTACCCCGGACTGGTTGAGTTCATGTCATCAGGCCCCGTCGTTGTGATGGTGCTGGAGCATGAAAATGCCGTGGATGAGTTCAGGCGGATGATAGGAACCACTGACCCGGCAAAGGCCGAAAAGGGCACCATCAGGGCTGACTTCGGAACTGACGTCAGAATGAATGCGGTTCACGGCTCTGATTCCCCGGAAAATGCCCTCAGGGAGGCAGGATTCTTTTTTTCTGCGATTGAGATCTTCTGAAGTAAAACAAAAAGGTGATTAAGGTGTTTCCTTAAAAAATCTTCATGACTGCTAATATTACTCCCGACTTTTCGGATAAAAAGACACTCGAGAAGTACTCCTCTGCGTATACCCTCTCCGACATGGAGATCTTCATTTTCCCCGACCTGTTCTACCCTCTTGTGCTTGCCAATATCATGTCACCGGTAATCTGGAGATGGCGTGATGATCCCTGGTTCAGTGAGATGCACAGGAAGAATTTTATCAGCAAATCGAACCGCATTAAGCAATATATCATTGATAATTATATATTTAACCTTGATCTTGAGACATGGGGACTGACGGAGAAGGAGAAGGAGAAAGCCCGGTTCAGCGACTTCTTTGATACGGAACTGCTCAGCCAGGCGAATGCTCTTTTCGGATACGAGGGAGACAGGTATTACTTCAGCATTGACATCAGGAGGCACTTCGGACTCGACAAATATGATTCATCGGTCATTCCTTACTGGAAGACCGAGACAGTGGAGGCAATGACGGCCTTCAGGCACAGGGAGCATTTTACCACTGGTGCCGGCGAGTGCGTGAGCCTGGCCGCCCTCTATGCCGCTGCAATGTTCATTGTCGGAGGAGTTTCGCTTGAGAAGATATATATGATGGCCACCCCACTCCACTCGCAAAACTACATTGACGAAAAGGATGGGCTGCTCACAAACAACCGGCGTATCATGACACGGAACATGTGGTTCAATGGTACATCGCTATCAGGCAAGGCACGCAGAGCCCTTGAGAATGAAAAAGTCACAATTGTTTCGCACATCTCCGGCCATATTCACACAGTATACCCAAGGGCTACAATTAACAGGGAAGCTTACCTGAGCTTCACTGAGAAGCTGAACGACTTTGTAAAAACCCCGCTAACATCAGGTGTCTTCATCAACTTCCTCAGATTCAAATCTGAATACAAGTGCCTCTTCCAGTACAATTATAAGAGAACGGGCCTCAGCCTTTACATTACGCTCGAAAAGCTTTTTGAATATGAGCACTCATCAAAGTCAAGCATGAATGAAGAGACACGTGACAAGTTGCTTGCTGAAGTTGACAATGAGGAGTTTTTTCCTGATCCGGTTCCCGGGAAGATCATGCTGAATGATGTTGAGAGTTTCCTTAAAAAGCGTAAAAATACTGATCTTGAGGTTATTGAGGCTGAGTTCAAAAAGCTATTCCCTACTGAACACAATGATTGTGTGTCCAGGATGTTCACCGATATAAGGGAATTCACGGTCACCGAACCGAGACTGCCTTCGCCTGACAGGGAATTTATCACTGAGATCACACCTGACATCAGCATCACTGACAGTCGTGAAGATATCATCAGGAAGATCCGTGATCTCTCCGGCATCTCCGAGATGGCGTTGCTGGCCCTGTATGCCTACCGTGACATGGAAAGAAGTGACTGGAGGCCATTTATCAAGGCAGCAATTGAGAGGAACCCTGTATGCCACGGTCCTATGTCAGGAAAGCCGCCTGATGAGATATTCGGCATAATAGGAAGCCTGAAGAATAAATCTATATATGATTCGGGCAGGATGGCCCAGCCTGATGAGGTCTGGAATTTCGGGCGCGGCGATGGTGCAGAGAAGGCATTTCTGATGGCTGATGCCATCCTGTACAATGACCCCACAGCCACCTTAACAATCTCAATGGCTGACTCTGTCGTAACGCTTGATTACAAGGGGCAGGAATATCACTTTCCCTCATCGAAGGGAATAACCATGAAGGCAATCATCAGGTGGGGTGATTACAGAACCGTCTGATCAGTGTACAACTATCTCCCTTATGACCTCGCCACCCGCTTTCAGGTTGACCTGGCGGCGCAGTGATTCGCGGAGCATCATCAGTTCGTTCCTGACAACTGCCGAGGTGAGGTAGATATGCATGACCCCGTCCTTAACGTATATCTTTTTAGTACGGGCGGTAATCACTTTACCCGTCAGGTCTTCCCAGATATTTATTACGGAAGCCTCCCTGAGTTTGGGTGCAAGATTGTACTCTCTGATAAGATCAGCAAGAGCCTCTCCCACGGTTATGGTCTTGTTCCTGCGCATGGACTTATTTTCTTCCGTTGGTGATCTCTTCCTCAATACCCATCCTGCCAATACGGTAGAGGCGGAAATCAACCCCCGTATTGTCAAGGATGCGGTGGATGCGGTCCTGCTGAGTATCCGTGATAAATACCTGTCCGAACTCACCAGAGCCCACAAGTCTAATTATCTCCTCCACCCTGCTCTGGTCAAACTTGTCGAAGATATCGTCAAGGAGTAGTGCCGGTGCAAATCCGTTCATCCTGCTTATAAGACGGAACTTGGCCAGCTTGAGGGCAACGATGAATGACTTCTGCTGGCCCTGGCTTGCAGTGGTCTTTGCCGGGTGGCCATCAATAGTGAAGATCAGGTCATCACGGTGTATTCCCACTGTTGTATACTGCAACGCAAAGTCCCTGTCCCTTGCTGCGGAGAGCTGCTGAAGGTAGTCTCCCTCCCCGCTATGAGACCGGTATCTTATCCGTACCTGCTCGGCGCTGCCTGATATTTTCTCATAGTATGACGAGAATAGGGGCACCAGCTCTTCTGTGAGTTTTCTGCGAGCTTCGTAGATTACATCATTCTCCGCTGTCATCTGCTCATCATAGATATCAAGCATACTGCCGGCATCACGACCGCCGTCCCGCAGGGTACTGTTTCTCTGAGTGAGGATCTTGTTAAAGCGCATATGTGCCTCGAGATAGGCAGGGTCATACTGGCTTATAATCATGTTGAGGAATCGGCGACGCTCTTCACTGCCACCGGTGATGAGAGTACTGTCAGCCGGTGAGAGCATCACAACAGGGTACCTGCCCACATGGTCAGACATGCGCTGGTACTCCTTGCCGTTTAGACGGAAGACCTTCTGTTTCTGTTTCTGGAAAGCACAGAAGAGCTCATCACTCTCCCCATCCCTCACGAAGAGTCCCTTGAGGATAAAATAATCCTCGCCGTGCCTGATGCTCAGGGTGTCTGAGTTATTGAA
>JBFYPM010000057.1:0-5065 GCA_041303295.1 Bacteroidales bacterium | reverse complement strand
CTTGACTCCTTTCTCCCAGTTGAATGTCAGCTTTTTCGGATCGAGGCCTTCCACTCCGAAGTCGGCTGCCATTCCAAGCCTGGAGAAGTATTTGGCACTCTCAAGCATCGCCTTGGAGGGGATGCAACCCCAGTTAAGGCACATCCCGCCTACATGCTTCTTCTCAATCACGGCAGTCTTCAATCCTGCCTGTCCCGCCCTGATGGCGGCAACATATCCTGCCGGTCCGGCGCCAATAATGATCAGATCGTAGTCCATCTTCCTTTCCTTGTCTCCTTTATTATTGTCTCATTATGAGCGAAAGCGGATCAGCAACGCCTGCCGCCACATCATTCAGGAACTCCGTAGCTTCAGCTCCGTCAACCATCCGATGGTCAACCGAGAGCGAGAGTGGCATCACATTCCCGACTTTTATCTCACCGGCAGCCACCACTGGCTGCTGGTTGATCCGGCCAATACCCAGAATGCCTACCTGGGGGTAGTTGATCACCGGCACGCCGAACCATCCGCCAAGTGCTCCGTAGTTGGTGATTGTGAAGGTTCCGTTCTTCATATCGTCAAGCGTCAGTTTCCTTTCGCGTGCCTTGACCGCGATCTCAGCCAAGGCCTTACTCAGCTCCTTCACAGTCAGTTTGTCAGCATCACGTATCACCGGGACTACAAGTCCTTCTTCAGTACTGACAGCGATCCCGATGTTATAATAGTTCTTGTAGATTATATTCCCTTTTTCGAAATCCATCTCGGAGTTTAGCTCCGGGTAGCGTTTAAGCGCTGCCACAACCGCCTTGATTATGAAAGGCAGGTAGGTAAGGTTGATATCCTCCTTCTTGTACTCCTCCCTGTATCTTGCCCTGGCTTCGACTAGTGCTGATACCTCAGGTTCCTCGAAGAGGGTCATGTGTGCAGTGCTCTGTTTGGAGCGAAGCATGTTTTTGGCTATCGACTTACGGATCTGGGTCATGGGCCTGATTACTACAAGCTCACCCGATGCTGCTGCCGCTGCCGTTGATGCGGTCTGCGTGCTCACACTTTTTGCCGAAGGTGCCGGGGCATGGAAGTTCTGTATGTCGCTCTTCATCACCCTTCCTGCAGGACCGGTTCCTGTAACCTGGTTTATGTCGATATTCATCTCACGTGCCATTGCGCGCGCCACCGGTGTTGCCAGAGCCTTGCGCAGATCAGCAGGTGATGCGGCAGGTTTAGCCTGGGTGCCCTCCTCGCTTGCAGGCAGGTATGCATTATTTGATGCCACCTCCAGTGTTCCAACCACGCCGGCGCCCATTTCTTCAAGTGGCTCTACCACCATAGCAGTTGGCTTTGCGACAGCCTCAATGGCAGCCTCAGTGGAAGCTTCAGCGGAGGCCTCACCGGCGATGTCCAGCTCAACGAGGGTCTCGCCTACATGGATAGTCTCTCCGATCTTCCCATAGCGCGCAACGATCACACCATCACGCGGTGAGGGAATATCTGCCACAACCTTATCGGTCTCCATCTTCACAAGCGGCTGTCCCACCTTTACGGCATTTCCCTTATCGACATACCATTCAAGGATTATGCCTTCAGTCAAACCTTCACCTATATCCGGGAATTTGAAAATATATCTCATTACTTCAGAATTTTATTGTTCTCTCAATCTCGTAGAAGATCTTATCTGGTGTTATCATATAATGATGCTCACCCTGGGGATAAGGCACAATTACATCAAACGCCGCTACTCTCTTCGGGGGTGCTTCCAGCCAGAGGAAAGCCTCCTCGTTTGCCAGCGCCATTATTTCAGAGCCAACACCAAAGCTGCGCGGCTCCTCGCCTACAAATATTACCCTGCCTGTCTTCTTCACTGATTCTGTTATTGTCTCCTTGTCAAGCGGATAGATAGTACGCAGGTCAATCAGCTCCACTGAATACCCTGCCTCCCTGGCCATTACCATTGCCTTCTGTACTTCGCGTATCATGGCGCCGTAGGCCACAACCGTCACATCTGTTCCCTGTGCCAGGACCTTTGCCTTGCCTATTGGAACCGAGAATTTCTCCTCGCTTACTTCCTGCTTGATAGCCCTGTAGATGCGTTTTGGTTCAAGGAAGAGTACTGGATCATCGCTCTCTATTGCTGAGATAAGGAGCCCCTTGGCATCATGTGGTGTTGATGGCACAACAACCTTCAGTCCGGGGATGTGTGCAAACATTGCCTCCATGCTCTCCGAGTGGTGCTCAAGAGCGTTTATGCCGCCGCCGTAAGGGAGGCGAATCACTATGGGCATCTTATACTTACCGCGTGAGCGGTTGTGCATGCGTGTTATGTGTGAGATTATCTGGTTGAAGGCAGGGTAGATGAAACCGCAGAACTGCATCTCTATTACCGGACGCAGTCCGGCCGCGGCCATACCTACTGCAGTACCGGCAATCCCTGACTCAGCCAGTGGAGAGTCGAAGACCCTTTCAACACCGTGTTTTTTCTGTAACCCTTCAGTGACCCTGAAGACACCACCCTCGAAGCCGGCATCCTCTCCGTAGATAACTACGTTCTTATCCTCAGAAAGTTTGATATCCAGAGCATCATTGAGGGCATTGACTATATTCATTGCTTTCATTTGCGTGCGTTTTTCCATTGTAAGAATTTTTCATGTTCAATCTGCTGGTTCCGGAGGTCCTGAGGCATCTCTGCATATGTATATTTGAAGGCGTCCTCAAGCGGATAATTTATGTTTTTCTCAACCTCCATGAAGAGGCGGTCGATCTCCTTTTTATATTCCTCGGTTATCCTCTCCTCTTCAGCGTCAGACCACAGTTTCTTTTTCTCCAGGAATAGCTTCATACGGCGCAGAGGATCTTTCTTATCCCATTCCTTCTCCTCATCGGTAGTACGGTATTTGGTGGGGTCATCAGAGGTTGTGTGTGCACCCTTGCGATAGGTCACCGCTTCAATCAGGACAGCCTGACTCTCCTTACGGGCATACTCATGAGCAAACCTGAAAGCAGCGAGCAAGGCGAAAATATCGTTTCCATCGACCTTAAGGCCTTTGATGCCGTATGCTTTTGACTTAATGGCGATGTTAAGACTGGCTGTCTGCATCTTAACGGGAACAGAGATGGCGTACTGGTTATTCTGTACCACGAATATAACCGGCACTTTCCATACACCTGCGAAGTTGAGGGCCTCGTGGAAGTCGCCCTCTGACGTACCGCCGTCACCCACGAAAGCCATCGCCACTTCATCCTTCTTCTGATACTTAATGGCGTATCCTATTCCGGCACCGTGGAGCAGCTGTGAGGCAATCGGCACCGACATGGGAAGCATGTGATTTGCTTCTGAAAACTTAAACGCGTCTTCATGACCCATGGCGTAGAGGAAAACCTCCTTTACCGAAACGCCCTTGGCCAGCCAGGCCCCCAGTTCACGGAAGGCAGGAGCAAGCCAGTCATCTTTCCTGAGGACAGTTCCGGCTGCAACGCCGATGGCCTCCTGGCCATAGTTCGGGGGATAAGTGTATACGCGGCCCTGTCGCTGGTATGAGACGATCATAAAATCGAGCGTACGCACAAACAGCATATCCTTGTATAATTTTACCATCTCATCGTCAGAGAGTTGGGGCATCAGTTCCTTGCTGATTACCTTTCCGTTGTTGTCAATGATCTGCAGCATTTTGTCATCTGCAGGGTCAAACTGGTCGAACATATTTTTTTTGTTTAACGTTTCTTGAATGAAAGACAAACAAACTCCGGATTTGTTCAAAAAACACCCCCGGAAGTCTGTCTAATGTGAAGAAATGTTAAGAAGCATAAATCCTCAGTTTAATTTGTTTTAAATTAGCAAGATGATTATGCAATCATCTAACCCTAACCTTATCGCTATGAAGAACCTTATCAGAGTCATGTTGATCTTTACCTTAATTGCAGCTGTTTCCTGCCAGAAAAAAGCAGGGGATGAGCTGACCCTTCCGTTTGAAAAGTATGAGCTTGACAACGGTCTTAATGTCATCCTGCATGAAGACAAGTCAGACCCGATAGTCTCAGTAGCCATATACTACCATGTCGGCTCCAACCGCGAGGTGCCGGGCCGGACGGGCTTCGCCCATCTCTTTGAGCATATGATGTTCCAGCAGAGTGAGAATGTACCTGAAGACCAGTATTTCAGGCTTATACAGAGCGCAGGCGGAACCCTGAACGGCTCAACCAACCAGGATCGTACAAACTATTACGAGACTGTCCCGAAGAATGCGCTGGAGATGGTTCTCTGGATGGAGTCTGACCGGATGGGATACCTGACTAATACAATCACGAAACAGGCGTTTGCCATACAGCAGAATGTGGTTCAGAATGAAAAACGTCAGAACTATGACAACAGGCCCTACGGCCACTCGTCTACAATCATGGCCCGGGCGATGTTCCCCGAAGGGCATCCCTACAGTTGGACTACAATAGGGGAGATGAAGGACCTGTTTCATGCTACGGTTGAGGATGTTAAGGAATTTCACGGACGTTTTTATTTACCCAACAATGCAACGCTTGCGATTTCAGGCGACTTTGAGCCGGAACAGGTCAAAGAGCTGGTTCAGAAATATTTTGGAGAAATACCCAAAGGCCCCGAGGTTGAGAAGCTGACCCCGCTGCCTGTCACTCTCCAGGAGACAAAGAAACTGTATCACGAAGACAACTTCGCAAATGCGGCCCAGCTTACTCTGGCATTCCCCACTCCTGAGAGGTATTCAAAGGATTCATACGCACTTTCGGCATTGTCAGACATACTTGCCGGAGGTAAGAAGTCTCCGATGTACTCGGTACTGGTTAAAGAGAAGAAGCTGACATCCAATGTTATGGCAAGGAACGGAGCACAGGAACTTGCGGGCACGTTCAACATATCTGTAAATGCCAACCCCGGAGTCTCATTGGCCGAGGTTGAGGATGCCATATTTGAGGCTTTCGCCCGTTTTGAGGAGGAAGGCTTTACCGAGAAGGATCTTGAGAGAGTCAAGGCCGGACAGGAGACTGGTTTTTATAATATGATAAGCAGTGTTCAGGGCAAATCGTTCAGGCTTGCCGAATATGATATTTTCGCAGGTGACCCCGG
>JBFYPM010000056.1:0-24258 GCA_041303295.1 Bacteroidales bacterium | reverse complement strand
GAGAACCTGACACTAGTACGAGAGGACCGTGTTGGACAGACCTCTAGTGTACCTGTTGTGGCGCCAGCTGCATCGCAGGGTAGCTATGTTTGGAAGAGATAAGCACTGAAAGCATCTAAGTGCGAAGCTCGTCTCAAGATGAGATTTCCCTTAAGGGTCGTTGTAGACTACGACGTTGATAGGCTGCAGGTGTAAAGGTGGCAACATCAAAGCCAAGCAGTACTAATTACCCGTGAGCTTTCTGAGGAATGTCTTATTATTCTTACAATTAAACCAGTATGTCACGATATTTAAAGTCTTCAGGTGGCTATAGCGGAGGGGTTCCACCTCTTCCCATTCCGAACAGAGAAGTTAAGCCCTCCTGCGCCGATGGTACTGCAGAGCAAAATGTGGGAGAGTAGGTCGCCGCCGACTTTACAAACGAAGCCCCGATTGGAAACAGTCGGGGCTTTCTTGTTTTATTATACCTCAATGTCAACTGACTGATCCACACCAACTATTCTACTACCTTTTAAAGTTTCTTGGAGAGTAATGATGCCGTATAAAAAAATAATGCTTATTTACATGCCGTTTCATAGATAATCATGCATGGCTCTTCCGGCGGCGAGGAACCTGTGCCCAAGTGATGACAAACACCAGATTACAATGACTGAGCTTCTGGAAAAAATTTCTCTCTGCGTCGAGTTTGGAAAGGTGGATATAAATTCGCCCTATCCTCCTGCCATGAAGGGCCAACAGGGTGCTTTCGAACTCACCAGACTCGCACTCGATTCAGGCATCAGCCCGGGAGAGATACTTGAAGGGGCCCTGATTCCTGCTATGTCCAGGGTTGGGGAGAAATTCAGCCGGAATGAGATTTTTGTTCCACAGATGCTCATGGCCGCCAAAGCAATGAACAACTCAATGATCCATCTCAGACCATACTACCTCTCGGGCGAGGCAAAGAGAAGAGGCACCTTTATAATAGGTACTGTGACGGGCGACCTGCACGATATAGGCAAGAATTTGGTTGCCATGATGATAGAGGGCGCCGGGTGGGAGGTAATCGACCTCGGCGTGGATGTCAGCGCAGATAAATTCATCCAGACAGCCGAAACACACCCCGGAGCAGTGATCGGGCTCTCTGCATTGCTCACAACCACCATGGAGAACATGCGAAAAACCGTCTCCACACTCAGGGAGAAGGACCCTGACATGAAGATACTCGTAGGCGGTGCCCCGGTGACTGCCGAGTTCTGTGAAAAGATTGGCGCTGACCACTATTCACCAGATCCCCAGGGAGCAGTCGAATACCTCAGAACCCTTGTGAAATAGACCAAACCAAATGAACATATGAAAACGGTTTTATCCGGTCGTTCCAAAGAAGTAATAATAGATACAGAGGGACCGGTTATTATCATCGGTGAATCAATTAATCCCACCAGGCGCAAGAAGCTTGTCTCCACCCTTCAGGAGATGAACTTTGAGTATATGCTGGCAGTTGCCAGATCGCAGATATGCGCAATGGCGGATGTTCTTGATGTAAATGTAGGATTCCCGGGTGTCGTCGATGAGGTACTTTTACCCGCAGCTGTCATAGTCCTGCAGGATACCTTCGACATACCCCTCTGCCTTGACTCCCCAAACCCGGCAGCGATCGAGGCAGCCCTGAAAGTAGCCAGGGGTAAGTGCCTGATTAACTCTGTCAACGGTGAAGAAAAATCTTTGCAAAGGCTACTGCCCATAGCAAAGGAGTACGGTGCTGCCATTATCGGCCTTGCCCTTGATGATGAGGGTATTACCCATGACCCGGAGAAACGGTTGCGGATTGCAGAGAAGATCATTGAACGCGCAGTGCGTGCCGGCTTAAAGCAGGAGGATGTGATAATTGATCCCCTGGCCATGGCAGTCAGCGCAGATCCCAATGCCTGCAAAGTCACTCTTGAGACCATCAGGCTGGTTCATGACAGGCTGGGCCACAACATCACGCAGGGGGCCAGCAACATCTCATTCGGTCTTCCAAACCGCGAGAACCTCAATAATGCCCACATGGCCATGTCAATCATGCTTGGCCTTACATGCCCCATAGCCAATCCCGAAAAGATATCCGGGCTGGTACGTGCCGCCGACATTGTCCTCGGAAGGGATGATTATGCAATCCGTTTCATTGAACATTATCAAGCAACACTGCCATCCTGAACAGGTTCACCTATACAATACGGGAGCTTCTCCCCACCGTTGAGGAACTGGAGGGTACCATGGGTTATACACCCGGAACCGCACCGGAACCAGTGACAATCCTTACCACAGAGGTCTCGGAAGAGCTGATGCCTCTTGGTGATGTCAGGGCCGAGTACAGGGTGTTTAATAGGGTCAGCTTATGCCCTGATGATAAGACAATTGAGGTCGAGGGAGTTGTATTTGCTGTTAAACCGATAATCTTCAGGCAGATAAAAGACGCTGAGGAGGTGGCTCTCTTCATCTGTACGGCAGGCCCTGAATTAGGGGAAAGGAGCCGCAGGAGCATGAAGGAGGGAGACCTGCTGCGTGGATACGTCTATGATATCATCGGATCGGAGGTTGTTGAGAATGCTGCCGACAGAATGCAGGAGGAGCTGAAGAGAGCCACAAGCGAAACGGGTAAGACGATCACCAACCGTTTCAGCCCCGGCTACTGCGGCTGGGACGTGGCTGAACAGCATAAGCTCTTCAGCTTCTTCAGGGATAATTTCTGTGGGATAACTCTTACCGAATCAGCTCTCATGAACCCTGTAAAGTCAGTAAGCGGTATCATAGGCATTGGGAAAGATGTCAGGTATGCACCATATCAGTGTAATCTTTGCGATGATAAAAATTGCCTGTACCGGAACAGGAAAACGAAGCTCTGAACTTTCCCCGAGGCTATTTTAAAGAGCCATTCAATATCGCAGAACCAGCCGATGGCTCTGATGCTCCTTCTGAAAATATCCTTACCTTTATCACCACTGTGAGAAATTTTTCGTAATAAAAACCTTATGCTATTACTGGGTATTGACCTCGGCAGCTCGTCGGTAAAGGTCTCCGTCGTTGACGGGGAGTCCGGCAGGGCGTTATCATCAGCTTCCTATCCACCCTCCGAGATGGAGATTTCGGCGCCACGCCCAGGGTGGGCCGAACAGGATCCGGAAGTATGGTGGAGGAACTTTACCCTCGCCTTGGGCGACTGTCTTAAAACACTGGGGACTAAAAGCAAAAACATCGGAGCCATTGGCATAGCATACCAGATGCACGGACTGGTCGCTGTTGACAGGAACAGGAAAGTGCTGAGACCCTCAATCATATGGTGTGACAGCAGGGCAGTGGAGATAGGTGAGAGAGCATTCGAAAAGATTGGCAAGGATTTCTGCCTTCATCACCTCCTCAACTCTCCGGGTAACTTCACAGCCTCAAAACTGGCATGGGTCAGGGAGAATGAACCGGATCTCTTCAAACGCATTTACAAGATAATGCTTCCGGGCGATTACCTGGCAATGAGGCTCACCGATGAAATAAAAACATCATTCTCAGGTCTCTCAGAAGGAATCTTCTGGGATTTCATGAGAAATGAGATCTCGGAGGAGATACTTGAATATTATGGTATACCACCCGAGATGCTGCCAGATCCTGTGGTTTCGTTCAGTGCCCAGGGTCGTCTGACACCGGCTATGTCCGAAGAGCTTGGCCTGCCTGCAGGTATCCCTGTCTCCTACAGGGCAGGAGACCAGCCTAACAATGCACTGTCACTCAATGTGCTGAACCCTGGTGAGGTGGCAACCACCGCCGGAACTTCAGGGGTGATATACGGTGTCACTGACATCACCCAGTTTGACCCGCAGTCGCGCATAAACACCTTCCTGCACGTCAACCACACCGAACGGATTACGCGCCTGGGCGTTCTCCTCTGCATCAACGGCACAGGTATATTGAACTCATGGCTCAAGAAGAACACAGGGGCCGGACTCTCTTATAACCAGATGAACGACCTTGCTGCCAAGGTTGAACCCGGCAGTGACGGACTTACTTTCCTTCCCTTTGGTAACGGGGCGGAGAGGATGTTCCAGAATAAAGATCTCGGAGCCTCAGTACACGGGCTGAACTTCAACATCCATCAGCAGGGTCATATCTACCGTGCGGCACAGGAGTCCATCGCCTATTCGTTTCGCTTCGGACTGGAGATCATGAAGGAGACGGGGATCAATCCATCGGTTATAAGAGCGGGTGAATCGAACCTGTTCCTGAGCAAAGTATTCAGGGAGATTCTGTCAAGTCTCACCTCCACCGTCATCACCCTCTATAATACCGATGGGGCCACAGGGGCAGCCAGGGGTGCCGGGATAGGTTGCGGATACTACAGCTCGGAAGAGGAGGCTTTCAACGGACTGAAGATTACCGGAACGAGCGAACCTGATAATAAGCTGGCAATGATTTATGATTCAAGGTATATGGAGTGGCTGGATATGCTTGAAAACAAGTTATACGAATAAACAATAATGCTATGGTAAAAAAGAGTAACAGTGAGATATTCCCGGGAATTGGGAAGATAAATTATGAGGGCCGGGATTCAAAGAACCCGCTTGCATTCAAATGGTATGACCCCGAAGCTAAGGTTGGTGGCCGGAAGATGAAGGATGTCCTTCGCTTTGCGATCGCATACTGGCATTCCTTCTGTGGCGATGGCATGGACACATTTGGCGACAAGACACGGGCTTTCCCATATGACGGGCTGGAGGGCGATGACCGAATCAGGGTAAAGCTCGACATGGCATTTGAGTTTTTTGAGAAGATAGGGGCACCATATTACTGTTTCCATGACACTGACCTCATAGGTTCAGGTCCGGTCTTTGAGATAGAAAAACGCCTTGAAAAATGGGTGCCGGTGATTAAGGCAAGACAAAAGGAGAGTGGAATGAAACTGCTATGGGGCACAGCCAATGTCTTCAGCCACCCCCGATATATGAACGGTGCTGCCACCAATCCCGATTTCAATGTGTTGACCAATGCCGCAGTGCAGCTGAAGAATGCCATTGACGCTACAATCGCCCTTGGCGGACAGGGATATGTCTTCTGGGGAGGCCGCGAGGGCTATCTCTCACTTCATAACACCAATATGAAACGTGAACTGGACCACCTGGCCATGATGCTTACGCTGGCACGCGACTATGGCCGCAAGAAGGGGTTCAAGGGTACCTTCTACATCGAACCCAAGCCGATGGAGCCCACAAAGCACCAGTACGACTTCGATTCTGCTACTGTGATAGGCTTCCTCCGTCATTACGGCCTTGACAAGGACTTCAAGCTCAACGTGGAGGTCAACCATGCCACTCTCGCAGGGCACTCATTCCAGCATGACCTGCAGACGGCCGCTGATGCAGACATGCTCGGCAGCATTGATGCTAACCGGGGCGACTACCAGAACGGTTGGGATACTGATGAGTTCCCGACCAATATAAATGAGATCACTGAAGCCATGCTCGTCATTCTTCAGGCTGGAGGATTCAAGACCGGCGGCATCAACTTCGACGCCCATGTAAGGCGTAACTCCACTGACCCCGAAGATCTGTTCATAGCCCACATAAACGGGATGGACACCTTTGCAAGGGGACTGGTAATAGCAGACCGCATACTCAGGGAGTCTGACTATCTGAAGATGCGCAAGGAGAGATATGCTTCCTTTGATAAGGGCAACGGCGCGCTATATGAGAAGGGTAAGCTGACCCTCGAGGAACTGCGTGAGCTGGCGAAGAAGGCTGGTGAACCCAGAAAGATAAGTGGAAAGCAGGAGCTTTACGAGCAGCTCATTAACATGTATATCATCTGATAACCGGATGGCACTTTTTACTCCCGTACGCCGGTGGCAGCCAGCCTTCAGACCATTCAGGAGGCTGCCGGCCGGTGGACGGCTACTTGCCCTGACTGAGAGACTGGTCAAGGGACCGCTCTTCGGGTGCAGAATGTGCGGTAACTGCCTCCTCCAGGAGACGGCCTTCATCTGCCATATGGAGTGCCCCAAGGGTATCCGGAACGGCCCGTGCGGGGGAGTGAATAACGGCTATTGTTATGTTGATCCCACCCGTCGATGTGCCTGGCATCTCATCTATCAGCGGTCGCGAAGAATGCACCGCGAACATAAGCTTCTGGAGGTGCTTCCACCGGTAGACTGGGACCGGGCTGGGACGGAGACCTGGGGTGAGGTAGTCAGAAAAGTGTGGGAGACCGGGCTGCGCAATATTCTTCTCCCTTCAAGGAGAGAGGGTAGGAGCGCCGGTGCTGTCATTGATGATAAGATATTCAGGCCTATACGTCAGCCTGGCTGGTGGAAGGGAGACTCGGAATACCACCCACCGGCAGTGACTGAACCACAGTCGCGACTCGACAGCGAGCTGCGCAGCGGCAGGTTTGTCATCACCGCTGAGGTTCAGCCCCCGCTGAGCGCAGCCACGGCCAGGCTTGAAGAGAAGATCAGGATGGTCAGTCCGTTCGTAACGGCATTGAATTTCACCGACGGCTCATCAGCAGTGCCCAGGATGTCAAGCGCCGCATGCTCAGCAGTGGCTGCCTCGCTTGGCGCTGACCCGGTGATGCAGATCTCAGCCCGCGATAACACCCGTAACAGCCTCCAGTCGCAGGCTATAGGCGCCAACGCCCTCGGCATAAACAATATCCTTTGCCTCTCGGGTGACAGCCCGCGCATCGGCCCTAAACCAAGGGGTAACCTCAATATCATTGACATTGATTCAGTGCAGATGCTGTGGATACTCAGACGCATGAGAGATGAAGGTATATATCTCGACGGTCGTGAGATAAAAAGCAGGCCGAAGCTGTTTCTCGGAGCAGCGGCGGCACCATTTGCGCAGGACCCTGAGCTGCAGGTCATCCGCGACAGAAAGAAGATAAATGCCGGAGCCCAGTTTCTGCAGACAAACCTGGTCTTTGACCCTGACAGCCTTGACCCATGGCTGGAGCGACTGGAGAAAGAGGGGCTGCTTGACAAGGTACACATACTTGTAGGCATAAGCCCCCTCAGGACACTGAGCCTGGCACATTACCTGAATGACAACATACCGGGTGTGACAATCCCCGATGCTGTGATGAAAAGGCTGGCTGATGCCGGCGACAGGTTCTCCGAAGAAAGCATTTCAATCACCGCTGAGAATATTCGCCGTCTGAGAGGTAAACGAGGGGTCAGCGGCGTACATATCATGCCTTTGGGATGGGAGGCTGCAATACCTCAGATCATCAATGAGTCACTTTAATGCCTCCCGGACAACATTCCCGCCGGTAATCAAAGGCCCTGTATTCACCTGCAATACCTGATGGCCAACACCAAATACCCCGTGGGGTATTAAAAAAAAAGACCCTCCTGACGGAAGGTCTCATTGTTTATTTTAGTTTTGACTGGTTCTAGTAGAACTTGTATCTAAGGTCCTTTACCTCTTTCTTGTCCCGTATGGCCTGGTAGGCTTCGTATGAGGCCCGGATCTGGTAGTTTGAATTCAGCCTCTCACTCACCTGGGCCAGTTCTTCAGCCACAGCAGGAACAGCTGTATTTACCACGAACATATATACACCGTTATTACCTTCGACAGGTTTTGAGAGGACCCCGGATGCTGAGGCCGAGGCAGCTGAGATAAGGCCTGGCTCAATACCTGCTCCAGGTACTGAAAAGGACCTGAAGTTGATACCGGCAGCATCCTGTACAGTTGTGCTATAATGCGACGCTATATCATATATAGTCTTTCCCTCTGCGGCAAGCTTCTTCATCTCCGTTGCGATGATCTCAGCTTTTTTCTCTTTCGCCAGGATGAACTTTATGTCTGAGGCTACATCCTCTACAGGGGCTGTTCCCTCCTCCTGCACCCTGGTGCAATAAGCCACCACATACATGTTGGGAAGCTCAAAGACTGCCTGGCTGCTGTTATCAAGTACGATTTCGCCCTCCTTGCTGTTCTGGAAGAGTGCCATTACCAGTCCTCTTCCCTGTTCCAGCCCCGGGAGCTCCTTCTGATCAGGGGTGACATTCATCGCCAGTTTCTTGTTCAGACTGCTTTCTGCCACCGCCTTGTTGAACTTCTCATAAGAATCATTGGTGCCGGCAAACTGTGAAGCCTCGGCATAGATACGCTGGGTGGTGGCATTGCTCGGGATAACCTGGCGGTCAACAACACCGATGTCATATTTTGTTACTCTTTTGCTCTGGTCGAGTATTTTTATTATGTGCAGTCCGTAAGTTGTCTCTACAGTTACAAGGTCACCAGTTTTCCCGCTGAAGCATGCATTATTGAATGGGACTATCATCATCCCCTCGCTGAACCAGCCGAGATCACCACCAACCTGGGCTGAGCCCTGGTCGTCAGAGTTGGCCATTGCCAGCACATCGAAATCGATGCCTGATCTGACGAGGCTGATCAGGCTGTCTGCCTGTTGCCTGGCCTGAGCCATACTTCTTGCACCGCTGGGTGCAAGCAGAATGTGTGCTGCCCTGACTGAGTCGGGACGCTGAGCGAGATCAACAACACGGGCGATCTTCCAGGCCCCGTCTTCAAAATAGGGCCCTGTTACTGTAGCCCTGTCACCAGCCTCAGCAAGACTGCGGAGACTCTCGGGAAGGTCTGAGAGAGTATTGTAAAAGCCTGTGTGACGCGTGTCAGCTGTCAGATTGATATACTGTACAATATCAGTGGCAGCAGCAAAATTCTCCTTCTCCCTGGTTGCCCAGTCTTCAGACTCTTTCATGTCTGATTCCGAGGGAACAATGTCAAATACAATGTATTCCATGTCTCTCTGGGCAGAACGCTTAAAATTATCCTTGTGACCTTCATAATATTCCCTTATCTCGTCGGATGAAACTTTAACGGAGCTGTCAGGAATTGCAGCATAGTTCCGTGCAATATAGCTGAAGTTGACGGTATTGCTGACGAGGCTGTTTTCATATTCTGACTGCTTGCCGGTGACGTAGAGACCCTTTGACATGAGGTTCACAAGCTTCGTATTGAGCCTGTCATTGATGATCTGATCCTCAAAGAAGAGCCAGTAGTTTTTGGTGGCTTCATCGGTCTCGGTGGCCTTAAGAAAATTCACAAGGAATGACTGGTTAAACGCTCCGTTGTTAGGGTCGGTGAACAGCTGCCTCACTATCGGGTGAGGATTGTCGCCGAACACAAGCATCTCCACCTCATCAGCACTGACACCGAGGCCGGTCTTCTTATATGTTTTGTCCATCAGTTTTTCAGAAAGCATCTGCTGCCATACCTGTTCCCTGAGGCTCAGCATCATCTCTTCATTTACCTCGCTGGTGCCTGACATTTTGTATATCTCAACCAGATCCTGCACCCTGGCTTCGAAATCCTGGTATGAAACGGTCTCGCCATCAATCTGGGCAAGCTCATAATATTTGTCTGCCTTCCGGCGCTGTGCATTATTGTTCCCGAAAAAATCGCTTACAACAAAGAGAAGCAGTGAAACCCCGATCACACCTGCTACAAGCGGTCCCGCCTTCTCTCTTAATGTCTGAAGTATTGCCATCTGAAAACTAATTAAATAATTGAATTTGCCTCTTGAAAATTACAGGCGACAAATATAACAAAATTCAGTTAAACAAAAGGAGGGGGCCTGTTCTCATTTAATAAACTCCCTGTAAATTATGATAATTCTCATCTTTACGATATATCTTGCAGTTAGATAATATCTTGTAACTCTCTAAAATTGTAAATATGTCAAAAAACCTGAGAGGACTTTCGGCCCGGAAGGGTGTTACTGAGGGCCTTTATGAGAAGATTGTCAGTGCTGCCGGCGCGTCGGGGGATTTAACTGATAAGGGTCTTTCAAGTGCTGAAGGGACTCATGGTGATTCAATTGGTGAGGGTCTTATGAAGGCTGCCGGTATGTCCGGGGTTTCAACCGATGATAGTCTTAAAAGCGTTGCTCGCGATTTCATGACGGGTCATGCCGCGGTAATGGGAACAAGCTCTTTTTATGATTTTCTTCGAAAGGATTACCTTGCAAAGAAGGTCTTTGTCTGTGACGGAACCGCCTGCCTGACATCAGGAAGGCAGGATGATGTCAGAAGGAAGCTGGAGGAGCGTTATGCTGACCATGAGATCGGCGTTGTGACCTGTCTGGGTCACTGTCATTCGAATGATGCTTTCATGATCAACGGTGAAGTAAAGGTCATTGAAGGTAACGCCGTGGGTCAGACCCTGAAAACCCTTGCCAACACAGACAAGCCTGCATTGTTGCCGCCTACCTGTGGTGTTGCGGAGTACTATGCACTTGCAGCCGGATGGCTGCCTGACACCGCGGCTGCTCTTAAGGAGCTGGAACTGTCGGGACTGAGGGGGCGCGGAGGTGCCGGGTTCCCGTTCCATGTGAAGGTAAAGTCGTCACGCGAGGCACAGGCCGGGAGGAAATATATTGTGTGCAATGCCGATGAGGGCGATCCGGGTGCCTTCTCTGACAAGTGGCTCCTCGAGGAACGCCCTCACTCTGTGCTTTTCGGGATGATGATGACAGGCATTATTACCGGTGCAGATACCGGGGTTGTGTATATCAGGGGCGAATATCCCCTGGCTGTCAGAAAAACGAGGGAGGCCGTAAGAGAGCTTGAGGAAGCCGGTATTACCGCGGGGCAAACAGAAGAAGCGACCCACCGGTTCCGCTTTCATGTGGTGGAAGGATCAGGTGCATATATATGCGGAGAAGAGACCTCGCTCCTCAATTCCCTGGAGGGACTGAGGCCCGAGGTGCGGACACGCCCGCCGTTTCCTGCCATCTACGGACTCTTTGGCATGCCCACGGTGCTCAGCAATGTGGAGACTTTCGCCAACATACATTATATACTGCAGGAGGGAGGTACGGCCTATGCTGCGCTGGGAACTGAGAAGTCGCCCGGCACCAAGCTGGTGTCGCTTGACGGCGCCTTCAACAGGCCGGGCCTCCTGGAGGTGAGGATGGGAACGCCGCTGAGAACCGTGATTGAAGAGATGGGCGGAGGAACCAGGTATCCTGTTAAGGCTTTTCAGATAGGAGGACCCCTGGGAGGGCTGGTTCCTGCATCACGCATCGGTGACCTGACACTCGATTTTGAGTCGTTCAGCCGTGAGGGATTCCTGCTGGGTCATGCCGGTATCGTGTCAGTGCCTGAGGATTTCCCGGTCATAAAACTGCTTGAGCACCTGTTTGAGTTCACCAGGAAGGAGTCATGTGGTAAGTGCTTCCCCTGCCGTATAGGGGCAGTACGCGGCTATGAGCTGCTTTATGACGCTGCTGAAAAGGGCAGGAAGATTGACAAGCAGCTATTTGACGATCTCCTGGACACTATGCAGCTTGGTTCGCTATGCGCCCTTGGCGGTGGACTGCCTCTGCCGGTAAGGAATGCCTTGCAGTATTTCAGCGGTGAACTTGAGGATTACTTCACAGATAAACAGGCACAATGATGGAAAACAGAGCATATATAGACAACACACCCTTCCAGATAGAATCCGGAGAGACGATACTGGATTTCGTGCGAAGGATCCGTGGCCGGGATGTCATACCTACACTGTGCCAGTCGGATAACCTCGAGAATTACGGGTCATGCCGGGTCTGCTCCGTTGAGGTGGCACTGAAGGAGAATGGCCCAGGACGAGTGATGGCATCATGCCATACTCCGGTGGCAGCGGGGTACTATATATACCCTTCTACAGAAAAAATTAAGAGGCTGAGGCGAAATATCCTCGAACTTGTTTTGTCAGAATACCCGCCAGACAAGCTCATCCCGGAACCCGGGATGCTGCCGACGGAGTTTCAGAGCGTTGTTGCCGCAGCAGGCAGTCCTGAGGTGAGATATCACCGGTCAGTCACTGAGCATGAGAAAGACAGGAGCCATCCCTATATATGGTCTGACCTCACTGAGTGCATAAAGTGCTACAGGTGTGTAAGGGCGTGTGATGAACTTCAGACGGAGCATGTTCTGGGTATTCATGGCAGGGGCCATGAGAGTCGCATTATTAAAGGTTATGATATGTCGTTTCGCGAGTCGCCCTGCGTGTCATGCGGCGCCTGCGTTCAGACATGCCCCACCAACGCCCTGACAGACAGGTACTCCACGAAAACGCTGGCAGCTGACAGCATAGTACGTACCACCTGTACCTATTGCGGTGTGGGATGCAACCTGGAGGTAAAGGTTATTGATGGCCGGGTACGGGGTATCCAGGCACCACTCGACGGCGCAACAAACAGGGGGCACACATGCCTCAAAGGAAGGTTCGCCTTTGAATTTTATAACCATCCGGAACGGTTGCGTTCACCAATGGTAAGGAAGAATGGCGTCCTGACAGAGGTATCATGGGATGAGGCATATGATTATACTGCGATGAGGTTCAGGGAGATCAGGGAAAAATTCGGGCCTGACGCCCTGGCCGGGATCTCATCCGCTCGCTGCACAAATGAAGAGAACTACCTGATGCAGAAGTTTTTCAGGATCGTTATAGGAACCAACAACATCGACGGATGTGCACGGGTCTGTCATGCTCCCACGGCGATGGGCATGCAGTGGGCTTACGGTACCGGTGCGGCCACCAATTCAATAGACGAGCTTTACAAGACCAAATGCATACTTGTCATAGGAGCCAACCCGTCAGCGGCACATCCTGTCACCGGTGCACGAATACGGGCACTGGCAGAGGCCGGGACGCCCCTTATAGTAATTGACCCGCTCAGGATCGACATGGCAAGGCTGGCGAAATATCACCTGCAGATAAACCCGGGCACCAACGTGGCTGTGCTGAATATGTTTGCATACTATCTTCTGAGCGAGGGACTGATCGATGAGGATTTCATCAGCAGGCGTACGGAAGGATGGGATGCTTTTGAAAGATATCTCATGGCTCAGGATATCGGTCAGCTTGAGAGGATCTGCGGTGTTGACCGCGAGCTTGTGAAAGCCGCCGCGATTGAATATGGAACCGCACCCGCTGCCATGGAATTCCATGGCCTCGGCGTCACCGAGCACTGGCAGGCCACAAAGGCAATAACGCTTATCTCTAATATTGCAATGATGACCGGCAATATAGGCAGGGAGGGCGTGGGGGTGAACCCGCTGCGCGGCCAGAATAATGTGCAGGGAGCAGCAGACATGGGCGTTCAGCCTCACCAGGGAGCTGGTTACCTTGACGTCACTGACCCGGCTAACATAGCAACCTACAATACTTTCTACGGGGCTGAGCATCCATCCGTGCCCGGCTACCGGATCCCGGAGATGTTTGCTGCTGCCGGCAGGGGAGACCTGAAAGCACTCTGGATCATGGGAGAGGATATCCTGCAGACAGACCCCAACACCTGCCACGTCAGAAGCTCACTGCAGAATCTTGATCTGCTCGTGGTACAGGAGATCTTCATGACCGAGACGGCGCGGACGGCCGACGTGGTCTTCCCGGCATCGTCGTTCCTTGAAAAGGAAGGGACATTCACAAACGGAGAACGCCGGATACAGAAGGTTCAGAGAGTGGTGGAACCGCTCACCGGAACCAAGCCTGACGGACAGATAGTAACAGACATGATGAACCGTATGGGATATCTGCAGGAGGGTTACACGGCTGACATTGTATTAAAGGAGATTGCCGGAATAGTGCCTTTCTTTAAAGGGGTTAAATGGGACGAACTCGGAGATAACGGCAAGCAATGGCCTGTAGGGCCTGATGGCACTGATACGAAGATCCTCCACACTGAAACCTTCAAGCGTGGCAAGGGTAAATTCCATTCATGGGATTATGATATCTCTCCTGAGCTTAATGATAACGCAGAGCGGTTCCCTTATATCCTGACCACGGGAAGGCTCCTTGAGCATTACAACAGCGGCACCATGACACGCCGTACCCCGAACAGGGAACTCGTCACGGAGGATCTCCTCTTTGTTCATCCTCATGATGCCGGTCTCAAAGGTTTGGTGAGTGGCGATTTTGCACGGATATTCTCTGCCCGCGGTATTACAACAATGAAGGTGCAGGTTACAGATGTGGTTAAGCCCGGAGTGATTTATACAACTTTCCATTTCCCCGAGGCAGCAATTAATTTCCTTACCAGCGGCGTGGGTGATGAGTTTACTCTTACCCCGGAATATAAGGTTGTGGCAGTCGATTTCGAAAAATCGTTATATGGAATATTTACCCGTGCTGAATGTAAGTCTGATGTAAATAATGAGTAAAAATAACAAATACCCCCTAAAAAATAGGGGTTAATCAATAGAAAACATATAAAATATCAAAAAATACCTCAAAAAATAGGGGGTATATTCTAAAATGATCTATTTTTACAAAAAAATCAGATCATGGCAGAATTACGTTTCAGTGCATTAAAGGAACTTTTTACAAGGGAGCCTGTTGAGGTATCCGTTCCGAAAGAGAACATCTCTTCCTATTTTTCCGAGAATGTGTTTGACAAGGTGAAGATGGAGCGCTATCTGAGCCGTGAAGCCTTCAAGGCTGTTGTCACGGCCATAGATGAGGGTACTCCCATCACCAGGCAGATAGCAGACCAGGTGGCAACAGGCATGCAGGCCTGGGCCATGGAGCGCGGGGTGACACATTTTACCCACTGGTTTCATCCGCTTACCGATGCCACTGCAGAGAAGCATGATTCCTTTGTAGGAAGGGGAGATAGTGGTACTATAATTGAAATATTCTCGGGTGAGGTACTTGTACAGCAGGAGCCTGACGCCTCCAGCTTCCCCAGCGGAGGCATAAGGAATACTTTTGAGGCAAGAGGGTATACCGCATGGGATGTATCCTCTCCGGCATTTATAGTTGGCAACACCCTCTGCATTCCCACAGTCTTTATCTCTTATACAGGTGAGGCTCTCGACTACAAGACGCCTCTTCTCCGTTCGCTTGCTGCCCTTGACAAGGCTGCCGTGGAGGTCTGTCATCTCTTTGACAAGGATGTAAAAAAGGTAATGGCAACACTGGGCTGGGAGCAGGAATATTTCCTCATTGACGAGGCTCTTTACTATGCACGCCCGGATCTCATGCTGGCTGACCGGACAATGATGGGTCATCCGTCATCAAAGGATCAGCAGCTCTCAGACCACTATTTCGGGTCAATCCCTGAAAGGGTAAAAGCCTTCATGCAGGAGTTCGAATATGAAGCCTATAAGCTTGGCATACCGGTAAAGACACGGCATAATGAGGTGGCGCCCAACCAGTTCGAGTGTGCTCCTGTCTATGAGGAGGCTAACCTGGCAGTGGACCATAACCAGCTCATCATGGATGTGATGCGCAGGGTGGCCAGGAGGCATAAGTTCAGGGTACTTTTTCATGAGAAGCCATTCGCGGAGGTCAACGGATCGGGCAAGCATAATAACTGGTCAATGGCCACTGACACAGGGGTCAATCTGCTGTCACCGGGCAAGAACCCGAAGACAAACATGCAATTTCTTACCTTTCTTGTGAATGTTGTAAAGGCAGTGAATGACAACCAGGAGCTGCTCAGGGCCAGTGTCACAAATGAGAATAACTCATACAGGCTCGGCGGACATGAGGCGCCGCCCTCCATAATCTCCGTCTTCCTTGGAAGCTATCTCTCCGAAATCCTTGACGGTATTGCAAGCAAGGTAAAGGATAAGAAGATGACTCCCCAGGAGAAAACGGAGATCAAGCTCGGACTCGGGAAGATACCCGGTATCTTCCTCGACAACACCGACCGGAACCGCACCTCTCCCTTTGCATTCACGGGCAACAGGTTCGAATTCAGGGCCGTAGGCTCATCAGCCAACTGCAGCTCCGCCATGATAGTGCTGAATGCGGCAGTAGCCCGCCAGCTGAAGTCCTTCGCCGAAGAGGTAAATACAATCGCAAACAGGGGAGGAAAAAAGGATGAGGCCATCTTCCAGGTACTGAAGAAGTGCATAGTGGAATCGAAGCGGATCAGGTTCGAGGGCGACGGATACAGTTCTGAATGGCATCGCGAGGCTGGCCGCAGGGGCCTGTCCGCTGAGGAGAGCGTACCGAAGACGCTGAAGTCATATGCCTCAGCCTCCGCGCGTGAGACCCTTGTAGGCACCGGCGTCCTCACAGAGCGTGAGCTCGAGAGCAGGGTAGAGGTGGAACTGGAAAAGTTCACCAAGAAACTGCAGATAGAATCACGCGTGCTCGGTGACCTGGCAGTCAACCATATAGTCCCAACGGCAGTGAATTACATGACCTCACTCGTTGATAACGTCAGGGGACTCCGTGAGATATTTGACGATAATGAATATATGAGGCTTGCAGGGGCACGTAAGGAGCTGATTGTAATCATATCTGACCATATTACAATGATAAAGAAACTCGTCAGCGAGATGATTGAAGAACGCAGGAAGGCCAACATCATTGAGGATATTTACAAGAAGGCACTGGCGTACGAGAGCAAAGTTAAGCCGTATCTCAATGAAATAAGAATACATATAGACAAACTTGAGCTTGTGGTAGACAACGAACTGTGGCCACTGCCCAAGTACCGCGAATTGCTTTTTACAAGGTAATTTTTTTTCATAGGTTTTGTGGTTGATAATGCCCTCCTCAACGGGGGCATTATTTTTGCTGTAGCTCATGTGCAGGGTAATTATTGAAAGGCTCTCGCGTTAACATTAATAACAATCATTACTTTTGCATAAACTAAGGTATTCAGCATGAATAAACTGTTAATCCTCATATTTACCCTGATTCTCATTCTTCCTGCAGCTCTGAGCGCACAGAAACAAAAGACTGAGCGTGCTCACGCGGCTTACCAGGCCGGAAGTTACTGGGAAGCCATAGACCTCTTCAAGGATGTCTACTCCAAGACCAGGGATAAGCAGGTCAAGGCTGAGATGGTCTTCATGGTTTCCGAATGTTACCGCCTCATCAATGACCCGAAGAATGCAGAGCTGTGGTACAAGAGAGCCGTGAGGTCGGCATTTCCCAAACCCGAGGCACAATACTGGCTGGCTGAGAGCACCAAGAAACTGGGTCGATATCCCCAGGCTATTGAGGAGTTCCGCAAATACCGTCAGCTTGTTCCTGGTGACCCGCGCACAGAACAACAGATACGCGCCTGTGAGCTGGCCATGGAGTGGTTAGATTCCCCTGAATCATATAACGTCGACGAGCTGAAAGACGTAAACTCCAGGGATTCAGACTTCAGTCCCTCATTCGGACGCGATGACTATGGACTCCTTTGGTTTACCTCATCTCGTGACGACGCAGAGGGCAACAAGGAGCACGGGACTACCGGACAGAGTTTTACGGATATCTTCGAGACCCGGCTTGATAAAAAAGGCAAGTGGAGCACACCTGTACCTGTTGATTTCCTGAACAGTGAGTTTGAGGAGGGAACCCCTTCTTTTTCACCTGATTATACAGAAGTATATTTCACCCGCTGTGAGGCAGGCAAGCGCGAGAAGAAAGGATGTGTGATACTCGTTTCAACACGCGAAGGAACCCGCTGGACCGATCCTGAAAAGATTGAGCTCCTGGCAGACTCGCTTGTAGCCGCTCATCCGGCCCTCTCTTCTGACGGGCAGACTCTCTATTTCGTCTCAGATATACCCGGCGGATTCGGGGGAAAGGACATCTACCGCACCACCCGCACCTCTCCCGGAAGCCCATGGTCTCGCCCTGAGAACCTCGGAAGCGATATAAACACCAGGGGCAATGAGCTCTTCCCCTTCGTCCGTGAAGATGGCACTCTCTATTTTTCATCTGATGGTCATATTGGAATGGGAGGGCTCGATATCTTCAAGGCCGTGCCGCAAGCCGGCGACGGGTGGATGGTTCAAAATATGAGGCCGCCGATAAACAGCCCTGCAGACGACTTCGGCATTACTTTCGAAAAAGAGGCAGAGAAAGGTCTCTTCAGCTCAGCCCGTAAGAGCAGGGGCGATGATGACCTATTTACCTTCGAGATGCCACCGCTGTTATTCAGCGTCACCGGCCTCGTAAAGGATGAAAAGACAGGTCAGCCGGTCCCGGGTGCCGCAGTGCAGCTCATCGCCAGTGACGGCGCCAATATGCAGATGGAGACAGGTAATTCCGGCGACTTTAAGTTCAGCCTCAGACCGGAGGTTGATTATATCTTCCTCGCCTCCAAAAAGGGCTTCCTTAACGGAAAAGAGAAGGAGACAACGAGAGGACAGGACAAGAGCCGCGAGTTGATGGCAACTATCATGCTGACACCGATTGACAAACCCATCGAGCTTCCGAATATCATCTACGATATCGGCAAGTGGGACCTGCGTCCTGAATCGATGGTATCGCTTGACAAGCTGGTGGAGACACTCAATGACAATCCCAACGTGACTATTGAACTGATGTCACACACCGACTCGCGTGATACCGAGGAGTTTAACCTGGATCTGTCACAGAAGAGGGCACAGTCGGTTGTGGACTACCTGATCGGTAAAGGTATCGCCTCTGACAGGCTGACGGCGAAGGGATACGGTGAGACCAGTCCGAAGATTGTGGATGGAGAAATCATGCAGGACTCTCCGTTCCTGCGCTCCGGGGCCACTCTGAATGAGCAGTACATCAATACCCTTGCAAGTGATGAGCAGAAGGAGATTGCCCATCAGATCAACCGTCGCACCGAGTTCAGGGTACTCAGGACTGACTATATTCCGGCAAAATAATCAGGAAGGAGATCTGAGCATTAATCATGACTGACAGTTCGCGCTACGCCAGGAGAGGTGTCTCGTCAGGGAAAGAAGAGGTTCATGCTGCCATAAGCAGTGTTGACAAGGGACTCTTTCCAGGGGCATTCTGCCGTATTATTCCTGATATGCTCGGGAGCGATCCTGCATGGTGCAACATCATGCATGCTGACGGAGCCGGGACCAAATCATCACTGGCGTATGTCTACTGGAGGGAGACAGGTGACATCTCCGTATGGAAGGGTATAGCACAGGATGCTGTGGTGATGAATCTCGATGACCTCCTGTGTGTAGGTGCAACAGATAATATTCTCCTCTCATCAACCATAGGAAGAAACAAAAAGCTTATCACTGGGGAGGTCATCAAAGCAATCATCGAGGGTACCGAGGAGTTTCTAAGCCGGATGCGTGAAGCAGGTATAGGGATATGGTCAACCGGAGGCGAGACAGCAGATGTGGGCGATCTTGTCAGAACCATAATTGTTGACTCCACTGTCACTGCCCGCATGAGGAGGGCTGACGTCATCGATAATGCCGGCATCAGACCGGGGGATGTGATAGTGGGACTTGCCTCATACGGGCAGACAACTTATGAGGAGGAGTACAACGGCGGCATGGGCAGCAACGGGCTCACTTCGGCACGACATGATGTCTTTGGCAAGTACCTCGCCGGACTCTATCCTGAGAGTTATGACCAGGCTGTGCCTGAATCACTTGTTTACTCGGGCAGCATGAGACTCACTGACCCAACTGCCGTGCCGGGGGTCGATGCTGGTAAGCTGGTGCTGTCACCCACCCGCACATATGCGCCGGTTTTAAGAAAAGTACTGGAGCATATGAGGCCGGCAGTTCACGGTATGGTTCATTGCTCAGGCGGAGGTCAGACGAAGATCATGCACTTCATTAACAGGTTGCATGTGATCAAGGACAACCTCTTTCCTGTGCCTCCTCTGTTTGAGCTTATACAGAAGAGCTCCGGCACTCCATGGCAGGAGATGTACCGCGTCTTCAACATGGGGCATCGCATGGAGCTTTATTTGGACGAATCGGATGCAGAAGCAGTAACAGACATTGCCTCCGGATTTAATCTGGACGCCCGGATAATCGGCAGGTGCGAATCTTCTCCCTCTTCCAGACTCACTATCAGGAGCGGGTTCGGGGAATTTGAATACTAGTTTTAAGGCAGTAGGCAGCAGGCAATAGGCAGTAGTGAAATTTTCGATTCCAGATTTTCTATTGTTGGTTATTCAGAAAACGCAAATCCTTCAGACTGCCGACTGCCGACTTTACTATTGCCTGCCCCCTATTGCCTATTGCCTGAATATACATACCTTTGCACCCTGAAATTTGGCAAGTAATGGCAAATAATCTTATTCTTGACAGGCTGCTTGGAGTGAAGAAGCGTTTTGTGGAGGTCGGTGAACAGCTGAACTCACCTGACGTAATGTCTGATATGAAGCGCTATGTCAGGCTGAACAAGGAATATAAGGAGCTGAAACCCGTGGTGGAGGCTTATGAGAAATACAAGAGCGCTATTGATAACCTCGAGAGCGCAAGGGCGCTGCTGGCTGCAGAGAAGGATGAGGAGATGCGTGAGATGGCCAAGGCAGAAATTGATCAGCTTATCAATACCATTCCTGACATGGAGGAAGACATCAGGTTCCTGCTTCTGCCGGTTGACCCGGAGGATGATAAGAATGCAGTGATGGAGATTCGTGCAGGAACAGGTGGTGATGAGGCAAGTATCTTCGCCGGAGACCTGTTCCGGATGTACTCGAAATACATTGAGGCACGGGGATGGAAACTTGACCTGAACTACTTCACCGAAGGCACAGCCGGAGGTTATAAGGAGATTGTGTTTACCGTACTTGGCGATGGTGTATACGGAATCATGAAATATGAGTCCGGCGTGCATCGCGTGCAGCGTGTTCCGCAGACCGAGACCCAGGGCCGGATCCACACCTCCGCGGCAACAGTGGCAGTGCTGCCTGAGGCAGGTGAGTTCGACATCGAGATACGAAATGAGGATATACGCAAAGACACCTACTGTTCATCAGGTCCCGGCGGACAGAGCGTCAACACTACCTACTCAGCCATCAGGCTCACACATGTCCCGACAGGTATCGTCGTCACATGCCAGGACGAGAAATCGCAGATCAAGAACCTTGAGAAGGCAATGAAGGAACTGCGCACGCGGCTCTACAACCTCGAATACCAGAAGTATCTTGATGAGATCTCCCAGAAGCGCAAGACCATGGTCTCCACAGGCGACCGGTCGGCCAAGATCAGAACATATAACTATCCCCAGGGAAGGGTCACCGACCACCGCATCAACGTGACAATCTACAATCTGCCCGTGGTGCTCGACGGGAACATACAGGAGCTTCTCGACAAGCTCCAGATGGCAGAGAATGCCGAACGCCTGAAGGCAAGCGATTATTAATACCCGGATAATGCATTCAAAAGAAATTTTTCAGCAGATACTGAAGAAGAAATCCTTCCTCTGTGTCGGACTTGATCCTGAGATATCAAAGCTGCCCCACAGCCTTGGAGGCATGGAGGAGCCAATTTTCGAGTTCAACAGGAGGATCATTGATGCAACCCATAAATACACGGTTGCATACAAGCCCAACTTTGCCTTCTATGAGTCATACGGTGTCCGCGGGATGGCAGCGCTCGACAAAACGGTCAGGTATATCAACAAGCTTGACACCAATATCTTTATCATTGCCGACGCAAAGCGGGGCGACATAGGCAACACATCGAAGATGTACGCACGTGCGGTATTCAGCGAGATGCCTTTTGATGCAGTGACAGTGGCTCCATACATGGGAGAGGATTCCATTACACCGTTCCTTTCGTATCCCGGTAAATGGGCTGTCATCCTCGCTCTCACGTCAAACAAAGGCGCAGATGACTTCCAGTATCATACCGATAAGGGTCAGAGACTGTTTGAGAGAGTGCTTACAGTTACGCAGAGATGGGGAACAACAGACAACATAATGTATGTTGTTGGAGCCACCAGGGCGGAGATGCTGGCCGATATACGCAAGATCGTGCCTCATCATTTTCTTCTCGTTCCGGGCGTAGGCGCCCAGGGTGGCAGTCTTGAGGAGGTTGCGAGGTATGGCATGAACAGTCAATGCGGCCTGTTGGTAAACTCATCACGCGGGATCATCTACGCTGACAGCACTGAGAACTTCGCCGAAGTGGCCGGTGAGAAGGCCCGCGAGATGCAGGAGGAGATGGCCGGCTATCTTGCGGAGAAGTTCAAAGGCTGACAGCAGAATGTCCGTAAAGTCGAAAGTCTGTTTTTGGGTGTTAAGGTTGTAAAATTCAGTTTATTTACATAGAACACAGTGCCGTCATCATGTACATTGTGAGTAAAAGACGGACTGTCCTTTTCATAGGTTAGGATTTTTTTCAGTTAAAGTTTAATGAACTCAACTCTGCGGTTGAGGGCTTTATTGGCAGGAGAATCATTGAGAGCCACTGGCTGGGTTTCACCCATTCCGTCTGTTACAAGCCGGTCGCCGTTTACTCCGAAGGATTTTACAAGCTCATTTTTAACCGAAGCGGCACGCCTCTGCGAAAGATCGAGGTTGGCTGCATCAGCACCGTCGGAATCTGTGTGGCCTACTATCTTGACCTGCACATCCGGTACCTCATTAAGTATTGCGGCGATCTCTTTTAATGTTCCGAATGATTCCGGTTTGACAACGTCTTTGTTGACATCGAAATAGATACCATAAGTAACAAGTTTTCCTTCAGTCATGAGCTTATTGCGCATATCGGGGGCACCTACGGCAATGCGGATATTGCTGATCATGGCGGCGCCAGATTCAAACCTCAGCCTGTCAGGTTTCACACAACCGGTTGGAAATGCTTTTGGAAGGTCAACAATCTTGTTTTGATCCTGGTACAGACGGACTCTCGATTTCTGGACCCAGATGGCAATATGGTATTTCTGGTTCATCTTTTCCTTGTACTGTTCCCCATCGACCCAGCCGTTTAATGCCAATTGTTCACATTCTTCACCATAGAGCCATGTACTGTAGCTTGGCCTGCCATAATATTCAACCATAAAATGAAATCCTCCCTGCCCCGGTGCAGACCCATGATCCCATGCTTTCACATTCTTGGCCTGCATCAGTCTCATTTGCCAACCGGACATTTCTTCTCCCTCAAGACCACCTATAGGAATTACATCGAATTCAATTGTATAGTTGTCAGGCAATGTGAGAATGGCATCAGTCCAGACACATTCGTCCATCACGTACTTCATCCAGTTCCCCGGGAATAAATTGGTCGTAACTACCTCAGCCGTACCATTCGTATTCCACAGTGCAGGGAAATCGCCCACAGCATCCTGGGAAAAATCTTCGTAGAAAATTACCTTTTCTCCTGGTATGAAATCGTACTTTGAATATGACTGAAGAGATGTCTGTTGCTCTTGCGGAGCCTGATCTCCCTGAACATAGACAGTCTCTCCTGAATCCATAACTTCCTGGTTTTCGGCAGCTTGCTGCGATTCGTCCGTCTGGTCCTTCTTCTTCAGGGCTTTACCTAACCCGTTCTGCAGTGCATCCAGGCCTCTTTCTATTCCCTGATCGGTTCGGTTGTCTATGCTGCCTTCAACCTTCCTGAGCTTGTCCTTGATCTTTATCTGGCAGTTGGCTGATAATGTCAGACCGAGTAATAATGTTACTGCAATCATAATTCTAATGGCTGATTTCATCTTACCTGTTTTTAAGTTTGTTAAAACGGTGATTTTAGTTTCGTAAACCTACTCAGGAACTATTTCCCGCTTACCCCCTTTTTCAGGGATTTTTTAATGCATGAGGTTTTTTAAATTGCCTGGCAGGATTTCTTCTGTGGTTCCCGACTCATGTGATTAGCTGAAATATCCCTGAAAAAGGGGAATAGAGGTAATTGAATAATAGTTAGGTTTGTAAGGTATTATAACGCGTGATAACTGTTCAGATGAGGTTCTGTTTAGCAATAGTATTGATCTTTGGATTCATGGCTGTGTTTGAGGCTGATGCTCAGAATGCCGATTCTCTGACCTATGCTATTGACAAAATGCTGACCGAAGATTTTCCGAAAGCGGGAGTTAACAGGGGAACAAGCCGTGAAGATTCCATCCCGGTTCTGCGTTATCTGGCAGAGGGATCGAGATACCAGAGCATCAATTCGGATTCTTCATTGCTTTATTACAGGAAGGCCCTGGACCTGGCTCTCGCCGGGAGATCTGCCGGCCTCGTTTCGCGCTCAGTACAGGCTCTGGGAGGTCATTACCTCAGTCGTGAGATGTACCCGGAAGCCATGCTGTGCTACCTTAATGGACTGAAGATCGAGGAAAAAAGAGGGGATGAGATAAGGATTGCCGATCTCAATGATGACCTGGGAGTGGTATATTATAATATGGAGGTCTTCGACAAATCCATGGCTTATCACCAGAAAGCCCTTGATATCTACCTGGAGGGTCAGAATATTCCGGGAGTTGCCAGGGCGCTCAGCCACCTGGGATCTCTTCATGGCTCCAGGCATTTCTGTGAACCCAGAAATGAAGAAGAGAAGCTCATCGATTTCAACACCGCCATCAGTTATTTTGAGAAGTCAAT
>JBFYPM010000055.1:0-5295 GCA_041303295.1 Bacteroidales bacterium | reverse complement strand
AGAGTGGAGAAGCGCTGAAAGACCCACAGACAAAAGGAGTTGTGATGTTCAACGAGAAGGTGCGCAGAGATCACCGAGTTGAAAAGATTGTGCTTCCGCTCAGGGACGGATTGATGATCATACGCAAGAAATAACGGTGGTACGGTTTTTGATCATAACCATTCATAAACAACACAAGGCCATGAATAAAATGATAGCTTCAATGCTCGTACTGTTTATGGGCATTACAATATCTGCGCAGGAACTGCCTAAAGCAATCACCAAAGGAGCCGTCAGGCTCTTCGGCGATAAGGATGACCTTACATCAGTAATTCTGATCATCCCCGATGGCAGCACAGTGGAGGTGGTTACGCCTGACTCTGTGTTCACCCGGGTATTGTTTGAAGGAGCTGACGGCTTTGTCAAATCCGACAGGCTTGAAGCATCCATATTGGTGCCCGCTGATGAGCCGGCCCGGGAAGCATATGCGCCAGCAACGGATCAGCCTGCAGACTTGCAGCCTCAGCAGCAGACAGACGTACCGGAGTACTATGACCCGGCAGACAGGTATGAGTTGCTTGTAAATAAGTACGGAACAGACATTGGCAAACGTCTGTACCAGCATAAGGTATGGAAAGGTGTCAGCTCCGACATGGCGCGCGACAGCTGGGGCAAACCTGTGCAGATCAACCGCATGTACGTCGACCAGAGTGTGGATGAGGAGTGGATCTACTCAAAGAAATACCTCTACTTCAGGGATGGTGTCCTCATCGAATGGGGCCCGGTCAAATAACAGTCAATACAATCAATATACACCGGTGCCTGCAAGGGTGCCGCCCACAAAAGAGAAACGCCCTTGCCGGGCGTTTCTCTTTTGTGCATAATGGAGCTGTGGTCCGGATGCGTCTAATCAGTGTCCGAAGTATTAACACACCTCTGTAATTCGAAAAGAGGCTGTCCTCATCTGAATGAGACAACCTCTTTATTTCTGAGCGGGAAACGAGACTCGAACTCGCGGCCCCGACCTTGGCAAGGTCGTGCTCTACCAACTGAGCTATTCCCGCAATTGTGACTGCAAATTTAATATTTTTTCAATAAATACAAACAACAGAATTTACTTCAGCAATTTCCGGATATTGTATAGCTTGTTCAGCGCCTCCATCGGGGTGAGATTGTCGAGATCAAGACCGATCAGGGCATCACGTATCTGCTTCAGCACCGGGTCATCAAGCTGGTAGATGCTCAGCTGGTAGCCTTCACGGTGAATGGCGATCTCGTCCACAGGCTTACCCAGGTTCTGGCCGCCCCGGCCCTCTTCCAGGAGTTTGAGGATCTCATCGGCGCGTCCCACAACACTCTTCGGCATCCCTGCCATCCGTGCCACATGTATCCCGAAGCTGTGCTCACTCCCTCCCCTCTTCAGCTTGCGGAGGAAGATCACCCTGTTATCGAGTTCCCTGATTGACACGTTATAGTTCTTCACCCTCGCGAAGGTGCTCTCCATCTCATTGAGTTCATGGTAGTGAGTGGCGAAGAGGGTCTTGGCCCGGTGCCTGCTCTCATGGATATATTCAACCATTGCCCATGCTATCGAGATGCCGTCATAGGTGCTCGTTCCGCGACCAATCTCATCAAGGAGCACCAGGCTGCGGTCGGAGAGGTTGTTGAGTATGCTTGCCGCCTCATTCATCTCAACCATGAAGGTCGACTCCCCCAGCGAGAGGTTATCGGAGGCGCCTACCCGTGTGAATATCTTGTCAATAATGCCTATCCGGGCCTCCCGGGCCGGGACGAAACAACCAGCCTGCGCCATGATTACAATCAGTGCAGTCTGTCTCAGCAGCGCCGACTTACCTGACATATTCGGCCCTGTGAGAATGATAACCTGCTGCTCATCGTTGTCAAGCCAGACATCATTGGGCACATATGGCTCATCGGGAGGCAGCTGCCTCTCTATCACAGGATGCCTGCCATCCTTTATGTCAAGAACCCGGCTCTCATCAAGAAGGGGTCTTGTATAGCTGTTCTCATCGGAGATAACGGCAAAAGAGCGGAGACAATCAAGCCGTCCCACCGCCGCGGCATCAGCCTGCATAAGAGCAATATACGGGGTGAGCGACAGCACAAGGTCATTGAAGAGCGATGTCTCCAGTGCCAGGATCTTCTCACCTGCCCCCAGGATCTTGCTCTCATACTCCTTCAGCTCCTCAGTGATATATCTCTCCGCACTCACGAGGGTCTGCTTGCGGATCCAGTCAGACGGCACCTTGTCCTTATGTGTATTGCGAACCTCAATGTAATACCCAAAGACATTGTTATAGCTTATCTTCAGCGAGCTTATGCCAGTCCTGATACTCTCTCTCTGCTGCAGATCGTTCAGGTAATCCTTCCCTCCGTAATAGATGTTCCTCAGCTCATCAAGCTCCCCGGAAATTCCTTCGGCGATAACATTCCCCTTATTTACGGCTGTCGGCGGATCAGTTGTCAGTGTCCGGCTTATGACCTCTACCAGCTCCGGACAGGGGTCGAAGCCTGAAGCCAGCGACACAAGCGGCGGGCATCCGGTGCCGGCACACAGCTTCTTCAGTTCCGCGATAGCCTCAAGTGCTCTGCGTATCTGGGCTACCTCACGCGGTGTTACACGTCCCACTGCAGCCTTGCTCAGCAGGCGCTCCAGGTCGCCTACCTCCCTGATGAGTTCTCCTGTGGCTTCGCTGACGCCTCCTTCGCCCAAAAGGTACTCCACTATGTCGAGCCTGGCATTCAGTACACTTAAATCTTTTAGTGGTAGTGATATCCATCGTTTCATCATGCGCCCTCCCATGGGTGACAGGGTGCGGTCAACGATGTCTATCAGCGTCCTGGCGCCCTCATAGGGCGAATGGAAGAGCTCGAGGTTACGCACCGTAAACCTGTCGAGCCATACATACTTCTCCTCCTCGATGCGTGAGATCCGGTTTATATGACCGAGGTTCTCATGGCGGGTTATGTCAAGATAGTAGAGTATGGCCCCGGCGGCAATGATGCCGTTGGAAAGGGACTGGACTCCAAATCCTTTCAGCGAGGCTGTACCAAACTGCTTCAGGAGCCTGTCATTGGCTGTCTCAGGAGTGAAGATCCAGTCGTCAAGCTTGTATGTGTAGAACCGGCTGCCGAACCTCTCGCGGAACAGGTCCGACTTTCGCTTCTCAAACAGAACCTCACGTGGCTGGAAGTTATTCAGCACCTGCTCAACATGGGGTGTGTCTCCTTCGGTGACAAAGAACTCCCCCGTGGAGACATCGAGCAGTGCCACTCCGACAGCCTGTTTATCTAGATGAATTGCCGCCAGAAAGTTATTCTCCTTGTGGTTGAGCACATTGTCGCTGAAGGAGACCCCCGGGGTGATGAGTTCGGTGATTCCACGCTTGACGATCTTCTTCGTCAGCTTCGGATCTTCAAGCTGTTCGCAGATGGCTACCCGCTGCCCTGCCCTGACCAGCCTGGGAAGGTATGTATCAAGTGCATGATAAGGAAAGCCTGCAAGCTCGACGGAGCTGGCGGAGCCGTTGGCCCTGCGTGTCAGCGTGATGCCCAGTATCTCAGAGGCACGGATGGCATCCTCTCCGAAGGTCTCATAGAAATCCCCTACCCTGAAAAGGAGTATTGCGTCAGGGTGCTTACCCTTGACATCATAATACTGCTTCATCAGCGGCGTTTCTACATATTTGTGCATCTGAGACATCTGCGAAAGGAGCCTTGATCTGCTCCGCAGAAACAAAATTAAAAATCTCCTTCAACTTAAGTATAACTTTTATCATAAATACTCCTGACGGGTTTTCATATCTTTGGGCTTACACTGTTAATTGAAGCATGAAAGAAGTACTTATACTAGGCGCCGGGTTGGTTTCACAGCCAATGGTGGATTATATTCTTGGGGCAGGATTCGGAATTGTTGTTGCCGACATGTACAAGGAAAAGGCTGACAAGGTTCTCGGTGGCCGCAAGAACGGGAGATCTGTTGCCTGGATGACCGGAGACGTGGAGACACTCTCTTCGATGGTAAAGGGCAGCGACCTTATAGTAAGCCTTTTGCCATACATGTATCATGTTGATGTGGCAAAGATCTGCCTGAAGTACAGGAAGCCGCTTGTGACCACATCATACGTATCACCTGCCATGCAGGCTCTGCATGATGATGCCGTGAAAGCCGGCGTGATCTTCCTGAACGAGGCAGGTCTTGATCCCGGTATAGACCATATGTCGGCCATGCGCATCATTGACAATGTAAGGGAGAGGGGTGGAAAAATCGATGAGTTCTATTCACTCTGCGGCGCTCTTCCAGCCCCCGAATTTGCTAGTAACCCACTTGGATACAAGTTTTCATGGAGCCCGAAAGGGGTTGTACTGGCCAGCCGCAACGGGGCCACCTACCTGAAGCACGGAGAGATTGTCAATGTGGAACCTATCAACCTGTTTAAGGCAAGATTCCCCCATTTCTTCCCGGGAGTGGGCGAGCTCGAAGTTTACCCGAACCGTGATTCAGTGAGCTATGTCGACATATACGGACTCAAGGCGATCAGAACCATGTACCGCGGTACATTCAGGTTCAAGGGATGGTGCGAGACACTCGACCTGATGAAGGCGATAGGCCTGATTGATGACGGTGACCAGGATTATACAGGCAAGACCTACCGACAGTTTGTTGCAGGGAAGGCCGGATTGCCGGGCAATGATCTCCGGAATGAGCTGAAGGCGAAGCCAGGACTCAATCCCTCTGAGAGGGCACTGGAATCATTCGAGTGGCTGGGACTGTTCAGCGATAAAGAGATGGGATATGCTGTGACTTCACCTTACGAAATCACCTCTGACCTGATGATCAAGCAGATGTTGCTTGGTGATAATGAGCGTGACATGATTGTGATGCAGCACCTCTTCCTTGCCACCTACCACGATGGAAAGAGAGAGGTGATCAGCTCAAGGATGCTCGATTTCGGCACACCTGCAACGAACACCTCAATTGCACGTACGGTTGCCCTTCCGGCTGCCATGGCTGTCAAGATGATACTCACCGGGAAGATAAACCTGCACGGCGTGTACCGGCCAATACTACCCGAAATATACAACCCCATCCTTGATGAGCTTGAAGCCAACGGCATCAGGATGGAAGAGGAGTACGGACTGCCTGTTGAGATGATGATAAAGTAGTATAGCAGTGATGAAGGGCAGACCCCGGGGCTACTGGATCTATAGGAAATAACGGCTGAGGCAGTGACCCGTACCGGGTCGTCAGAACTTTAAATAATAATCTTTTGTGAGGGAGACATACTCATCAGA
>JBFYPM010000054.1:0-5361 GCA_041303295.1 Bacteroidales bacterium | reverse complement strand
CTTGCAAAGGTTCCCGAGGCTGTATGACCTGTGCCCCGGCAGCAGCTTCCGGCTGAGCGATACGGTGTCAAGCAGCGGGCGCTTGAAATTATAACCCAGCATGCCAAACTCCTGCCTTATGAAGGAGTAGTCGAACCTGGCATTATGGGCAACAAAAACGTTGCCTTCAGTGAGCTCCACAATCTTTTTTGCCACCTCGAAGAACCTGGGGGCATCTTCTACCATCTCATTTGTGATGCCTGTGAGTGAGGTTATGAAGTACGGTATATTACGCTCGGGATTGATTAAAGTTGAATACTCTTCAACGATCCTTGTGCCGTCATGGATGTAAACTGCTACTTCGGTTATCCTCTCATGCCTGGCGCTTCCTCCGGTGGTCTCTATGTCGATGACAGCGTACAATCTTGCAGGAAAACGCTAAGATAATTACTTTTAATGCTGTTGCGAATTATTCCTAAATTTGATAAGAAATTGGAGTCTGATGGAAAGTTACGGTAAATTCTTCTATCTCGATGGCAGCATCGTGACGGCGGATGATGATGAAGTTCTCACCACCGGCGATGTTACCTTCTATGAGGTGATCAGAACCCGTGAAGGAATACCGCTTTTCTTTGACGACCACATGAAGCGACTGAGTGACGGAATATCAACAAGATATGACCTTGATCACGATGTCGCAGAAAAGGTCAGGGAGGGGCTTGACACTCTCGTCATGAGAGAGTCTTTTCCCGAGGTGAATGTCAAGGTTACCGTCACTTTCACAGGCCAGGAATACTCGCTCCGCATATTCTACATACTGTCATCATATCCTGATAAGGAGATGGTCAGCAAGGGGGTCAGGCTGCTCTTGTACAATGCTGTTAGGTTTGACCCGGGGGTAAAAATCCTGAACAACAGGCTCCGTTTGTCGGTCAACGAAGAGCTATCAAGAAAAGGAGCTTACGAAGCGCTGCTCGTCAACAGTGATGGCTTTATTACAGAAGGAAGCAGATCAAATGTATTCTTTGTCACGGATGATGGTACAATCCATACAGCTTCTGACAGAATGGTTTTGCAGGGTATTACACGCCGATACGTCATGCAGATCATCCGTAATGAGGGGTTCGGCCTGGTCCAGGAACCTGTACGTAAGGATGATCTCAGTCGCTTCAGGTCAGCATTCATAACAGGTACGTCACCTATGGTTCTTCCTGTGTTAAGTATTGAAGATAAGATGTTTGAAGTCAATAATCCGGTGACTGAGAGACTGCGGCAGTTGTATACCTCTATGGTCCTTGATAGCATGGAGAATTATAAGTTGAAAAAAAGCAAAGATTAATCTATATCTTTGTACAAATTCAATACAATGGCCAGTATAAAAAATCTCAAGAAGGATATCGATTATCTCTTTTTCGAACTGATCTCAGACTGTTTCATGTTCACAAGCCTTCATGAAGGCCCGAAAAGGGCAGAAGCCCAGGAGTTGATTGAAGAAGCTGTGAGCATGCGCAATGATTTCATTGACAGGGTTAATCATCCTGACGGGAAAGACAATCCGGTGCTGGTGAAGGCGTATTACACTGCGCTGCAGAAGGACCTCCTTGAAAAAGTTGACGGTTATTTTGAGCGGCTGAGCAAGATCTCCAAAGCCTAGGTAATCGCAGCAGGCAGCAGGCAGTAGGCAGTAGTGTGGTCTTCAGTCTTTGCATTGTTCATCAATGATTTAATTTTTTTTTGATAGTCGACTGACAACTGCCGGCTGATTTTAACTGCCGGTTGCCGACTGACTTTCAGATTGATCTCATTACCTCCTCGTTGCACCTGGTGCATCTACCTTCGTCAGTGAGACCGGTGATTGTTACCTTGTATCCTGAACGCCTCACAACAGTTGCTCCACATGCCGGACACTGGGTATCACCTCCGGTATCTGATCCTGGCATATTACCTGTATAGACAAAATCAAGGTACTCCCCGGCCACCTCCCTGAGCCTGATTATTGACTCTGGCAGGGTTGCCGGAGTGCTTCTCCTGTACATCGGAAAATAGCGACTCAGATGAAGGGGAACACTTCTGCCTGCATTCTCAGCTATCCATGAGGCCTCCCGCCTCATCTCATCCTCAGAGTCATTCAGTCCAGGCAGGATGAGGGTGGTGATCTCAAGGTGCCTGCCAGAAGATGCCACTGTCTGTATGGCCTCCATGACAGGCTGGATAGTTGCGCCTGTGTAACGCCTGTAAAAGTCATTATTGAAAGCCTTCAGGTCAATGTTGAACGCATCGATGACCTCTGTCAGTTCTTCCAGGGGACTTCTGTTAATGTAACCGTTGGTGACCATCACGTTGCGAAGTCCTGCGGCAGCAGTCAGCCTGGCACTGTCAGTAACATACTCAAACCATATTCCGGGCTCGTTGTATGTGAACGCAAGGCCTGTGTTACCTGGTATGCTTACAGCCCTGCCCACAAGTTCCCGTGGAGAGAGTCTTACCTGGTCTCCTGTATACCGGTGTTGCGAAATCTGAGAATTTTGACAGAAGTCGCATCTGAGATTGCACCCGTATGATCCGATTGATAATATGGATGTTCCCGGGAAGAAGTGGTAAAGCGGCTTTTTTTCAATGGGATCAACCGCATAACCAGAGATGATTCCGTAAGTGGCAGATACAATCTCTCCATCAAGGTTCTTTCTCGTTCCGCAAGCACCGGTGGTTCCGGGGAGGATCAGGCATGAATGCGGGCACAGGAGGCATCTAAGTCTCTCATCTCCCTCATTTTTTTCCCATAGTCTCATTACCAAGGATATTATAAACTTATAAATTTAATGTTATTTTTGTTTACCGGTGTCTGCATTCATGGCAGTCTGCCAGCTGGATCACCGATATGCAAACTTAACCCTGACGAAATGAGTACCAGAAGAAACTTCGTAAGACAATCAGCCCTTATAGCAGCAGCAATTCCTCTTATTAACAGTGATCTGATTGCAGCATCACGGCCATCAGCAAAGACAGGTCTGGCCCTCTACACAATACGTGACGCCATGAGTAAGGATCCGGCAGCTGCCCTGTCTGAGGCTGCAGCAATTGGCTATAACTGGGTGGAAGCCGCTGACCACAGGGAGAGAAAGTTTTACGGCCTCTCACCAAAGGAGTTTGGAAAGCTGGTGAAAAAGTCAGGCATGGTTCCACTGAGTTCCCACAGCGGAATCAACCCGGAAAACCATGAGCAGATGATTGATGATGCTGCCGAAGCAGGGATGAAGTACATCATGCTTCCTTCCCTGCCTCGTGAATGGAGCAGCACAATAGACGGCTACCAGAGGGCAGCCGACTTCTTCAATAAAGCAGGGGAGAGATGCCGGAAATCAGGAATTGCGTTCGGCTTCCACAACCACCAGGTAGAATTCCGGGAGATAAACGGAAGGGTTCCATATGATGTGCTCCTGGAAAATACTGAACCCGGGCTGGTCACCTTTGAGATTGACCTAGCGTGGATAACAGCTGCGGGGAAGGACCCGGTAGCCTACTTCAGAAAATACCCGGGCCGGTTCGAGGTCTGGCACATGAAGGACCTGAGTCCTGAAAAACAGGATGCCACATTGGGTGAGGGGATTATCGATTTCAAACCCATACTCGCAGAGGCTAAGACGTCAGGCATGAATTACTGGTTCCTGGAGCAGGACCACTGCCGGACACACACACCCATGGAGAGCATTGCAATCAGCCGGGATTATTATCTGAACAGGCTTCTCAGGTAGTACAGGCCGGGAGAGACTTCCGGGTTATCAATTTCTTTCCTTAACCTCAATTGAGTGACGGGTGCAGAATTGCTCCACTGCTTCCATGATTGACGCTGTACGTCCCGGGTATGTTGTTCCCATTCTGACAGTGATTTTCCCGGTATGGGTTATGAAATCAATAGCTACCTGTCTGAACTCAACTGCCCTGAGTGAAGAGGGGGTAAATGTCACCGGAGGCTTGTAGAAATAATGTCTCAACACTATCTTGTCATCCCCCACTGAGATGTATCGCTCTGTGAAACCCATTCCTGAAGCCATCAGCCAGACCCCGAACAGGAGGAGAAATACTGTTGCAATCCATGATGTTCCTGTCGAAGCCGTTGTGTCCCTGATGCTATACATGAACCAGATGCTCACTGCGATACAAGCCACTCCTGCAATTACTCTCAGGATCCTGCCTGTTGTTGTATTTTCATGCAGTTCAATGCTGTACCTGTTTTCTGTCATTTCCGTAGCTTTGATGCAATGTACTGATTTTTGAGGAAACCGTTCGGGATTTAAAAATCACTCCGTCATTTTATTTTCCGGATGAATTATTTACTTTTAAGGTTTCTATTGAACCATAACCACCTGTAATATGAAAGAGGAAACGAAAAAATTCACCAGACGGTCATTTGTAGGCACTACCGGTGCTGCATTTGCCGGTCTGACAATTCTTCCGAACAATGTCGTCAGCGGTCTTGGACACCGGGCGCCAAGCGATAAGCTGAATATAGCCGGCATAGGCATCGGAGGGGTTGGGGCCACCAATATCAGGAACGTTGCAGCTACTGAAAATATCGTTGCTCTCTGCGATGTTGACTGGGGCTACTCGAAGAGGGTCTTTGATGCATATCCCGCTGCAGAGAAATTCTGGGATTTCAGGAAGATGTACGATGAAGTTGGCAAGTCGATAGACGCAGTCATTATCGCTACAGCGGACCATACCCACGCTCTCTCGGCAGCGCAGGCCATGACTATGGGGAAGCATGTATATCTGCAGAAACCCCTGACGCACAGTGTATATGAATCACGCCTATTGACGAAGCTTGCTGCAAAGCACAAGGTTGCCACCTCTATGGGTAACCAGGGCTCATCAGGCATCGGAGTAGACCTGGTCCAGGAATGGATCCAAAACCGGGAGATAGGCGAGGTGACAAGAGTAGAAGCATTCACCGACCGTCCTATATGGCCTCAGGGTCTGAACAGACCAACAAGAGTGGACAAAGTCCCTAAGACACTCGATTGGGATCTCTTCCTGGGACCGGCCCCTGAAAGGCCTTACAATTCCATCTATCATCCCTGGAACTGGAGGGGTTGGTGGGATTTCGGAACAGGAGCCCTGGGAGATATGGCATGTCATATCCTCCATCCCGTCTTTAAGTCTCTTAAACTTACTTACCCGACAAATGTACAGGCCAGCTCAACACTGTTGCTTACTGACTGTGCGCCAAATGCCCAGACAGTAAAACTGGTCTATCCGGCAAGAAGTGCACCGGCACACTACAAGATTGATCTCCCGGAGGTGGAGGTGACATGGTATGATGGTGGTTTGCAGCCCATGAAACCAGAAGGATGGCCAGCTGGCAAGGATATGAATGACAATGGC
>JBFYPM010000053.1:0-3167 GCA_041303295.1 Bacteroidales bacterium | reverse complement strand
AGACTTTAAGCTGATAATAACAAACAAACAAATACAAACATGACAACACTTGCAATCATTTATTTACAGGCCGCACCGGCAGGACAGGGAAACCCAAGCATGCTCACCGGACTTCTTCCTTTACTTCTTGTTTTTGTGGTATTCTATTTTTTCATGATCAGGCCGCAGATGAAGAAACAGAAAGAACTGACAACTTACCGGAATGCCATAGCCAAGGGCGACAAGGTGATAACCACAGGTGGTATCTACGGCAAAGTTGTTGACGTAACGGACAGTGTGATTACTATCGAGATAGCCAACGACGTCAAGATCAGGGTTGACAAGAACGCTATTCTCAAGGATCCGACAGACGTAGCAGCCAGGTAACAGACCTTCTGCATAAACAATTTCACCATGGCTGACGAACAGAAGCGGAAGAAAAGATTCCTGAACAGGGAGCTCCCTGTCTTTGCTTTTTTTCTTCTGCTCTCATTCGTCTTCTGGTATCTCAATGAACTGAGCAAGGATCTTCATGGTACAATCAATTATCCCGTACGGTACATCAATCCACCGAAAGACCGGATTGTGACGGGTGATCTTCCTGATAAACTGGAGATGGATCTTCGTGGTCCGGGTTATTCCATTCTCAAGGTAAAGCTTTCCGGAAGCAGGGCCCCTGTGGTTGTAGACTTTTCCAAGCTTGCACCCAGACGACTGCCTGGCGCTATGCCTCACTACTACCTTCTGACATCGGGCCTAATTAACAATTTCTCGAAGCAGATGCATGCTGATTTTGAAATTCTGTCAATTCATCCGGACACTCTCTTCTTTGGTTATGACAAGCTTGTAACCAGGCGCAAGCCGGTAAGGCCTGACCTTAAGATAGAGCTGGCTGATGGCAGGAAGGTGATACTCGTGTCAGACCCTGATAGTATCACAGTGACCGGACCGGCCCATATCCTTGACACTCTGGACGGCATCTCAACACGTCACCGTAACTTTAAACGGATGGATGAGAACTTCAAATCGAGGGTCCCTCTTGTGTGCCCCGACTATCTTCAGATAATTCAGAAAAGGGTGACGGTGGAGGTGACCATATCCGGAAAGAGTTCATCATTCTTTGGGCCTAAACACAACAAGGGAAATTAATCGGATCTTCAATGACCAGAAGGCTTGGCGTCACCGGCGGAATTGGCAGCGGAAAGACAACCGTCTGCAGGATCTTCAGGGTTCTTGGGGTTCCTGTATTTGTTGCTGATGTTACGGCCAGGCATCTCATGAATAGAGATCCGGGCATCCGCAGTCAGATAAACACTATTGCGGAGACGGACCTTTATACAACTGGTGAGCTTGACCGCAAGGAACTTGCACGCCTTATCTTCAATAAGCCCGAATTGCTTCAGCGTGTCAATGCCTCGGTTCATCCTGCCGTGCTTCGCATTTTTGATGAGTGGGCTGAAAAATCAGCAGCACCATATGTCATCATGGAAGCAGCAATTCTTTTCGAGGCGAAGGCTGATGTCCTTGTTGACAGGGTGGTGGCAATCTCGGCCCCGGTGGAGGAACGTATTACCCGCGTCATGAGTCGCAATGAGCTCAGCCGCGAGGAGGTTATTGAGAGGATTAATAATCAGCTTGAGGATGACGAAAGGGAAGAACAGTCCTATTATGTCATCAATAACGCCGACAATGAAATGATAATTCCGGAGATTCTGAAGATACATGATGACATGCTCCGTCTTGCGGGAAGAGACAGGTAATGGGTAACTTCGCAAAATGGATAGGAGGAGGGCTGGGCTTCGTTTTTGGAGGACCAATCGGGGGATTACTGGGCTTCTTCATCGGATCGGTTGTTGATGGTTCGTCAGTCACCTGGCAGCAGACCGGAACCCAGGGAAGAATAAACCGTACCACGCCGGGCGACTTCGGGATGAGCCTCATAGTGCTGATTGCAGCAGTGATGAAGGCTGACGGCAAAGTGCTGAAATCGGAACTCGATTATGTAAAGCGCTTTTTCATCTCCCAGTTCGGTCCGGATACGGCGCGGGAAGCACTGCAGATGCTTAAGGACTTACTGCAGAAGGAGATACCACTGAGGGATGTGTGCACCCAGATAAGGGGCAACATGGACTACTCCTCAAGACTGCAACTAATTCACATCCTTTACAATATTTCCGCAGCAGACCGCAGGTTTGAACAGGCAGAGACAAAAGTCATAAGATCAATATCCGATATGCTCGGGATCTCCGCGACTGATTACGATTCGATTCGCAACATGTTCATTCCGGCAACTGATTCAGCTTACCGAATTCTTGAGGCTGAACGGTCGGCAACCGATGAAGAGCTTAAGGCAGCATACAGGAAGATGGCCCTTAAATACCACCCTGATAAGGTGAGCCACCTTGGTGAGGACTTCCGTAAATCGGCAGAAGAGAAATTCAAGGCTGTCAATGAAGCCTGGGATAAAATTAAAAAAGAACGCAATATAGTTTGATAAAGAATTGATATACAGTTACTAACATTTAAAAAATACAAGATGAACCTTAAAGATATTCTGGCTATTTCCGGAGAAGGCACACTCTTCAAATTCATTGCTCAGGGGAAAAATGCCGTAATAGTTGAAAACCTTGAAACAGGGAAGCGCTTCAGTGCCGGAGCCACTGCAAGGGTTAGTGCCCTTGATGAGATTGCGATATTTACCACCGGTGAGGATATGCCGCTTGGCCAGGTACTGGACCGGCTATGGGAGAAGGAAAATGGCGGGGAGGCACTGTCACACAAGCATTCTGACCCTGAGCTGAAGCAATATTTTGCTGAAGTACTGCCTGAGTATGACCGCGAAAGGGTCTACTCCTCCGACATAAAAAAAGTGCTGCTCTGGTACAATATTCTCCATAAACTCAATCTCCTGGTTAAGGAGGAGAAATCAGGTGAGCCGGAAGCCGGTTCAGGTGATGTACCCGGAACTGATAGCACGGTGAAGGCTGAAGATGCGGGCAAGGCACCAGTCAAGAAATCAGCCAAGGCACCAGTTAAAGCTAAAACCAGGGTTGAGAGTGAGACCGGTGAAAAGGTGAGAAAAGCCCAGGCGCCAAAGACACGGAAGAGCAAACCTGCAGAGGACAAGTAGCATGAGTGTCACTAATTTCGGTGGTGACGAGGTAGTTTACAGCTACGACGAATCTGAG
>JBFYPM010000052.1:0-9133 GCA_041303295.1 Bacteroidales bacterium | reverse complement strand
TTTGCCGTCACAACAGAATATGCCTCCCACAAGCTGGAGAGGGTCGACATGAAAATCCTCAAGGCATCATAAAAAAATCCCGGCGTTTCAGGCCGGGATTTTTTTATCTTCTCATGCTAAGCCGCAGACTATTGAAGGCCTGCATACATATTCAAATTACCTGTCTATGTACTTCGGATGACGAAACCGCAGAGTGATCTCCTTCGTTTCATCTCCTCTTGAAAGGGTAGCGGTGGCATCACATTCACCGTCACCATAATCGAGATCAAATGGCTCAATGCCCTCTATCTCAAATCCAATGGTGCCACGTACCAGGAACCTGCAGGCAGCATGCCACTCAAGGGGGTTGATGATTGTGTGTGTATAACTAAGACCGTCGAGATTGGTCCCTGCTGCCACACCCGAGATCAGACACCTGTCATCCCACGGATTCCAGGTAGCATATCCTGCAATGTATTCCCTCTGACGTTCGAACTCATGTGTAATAGTCTTCCCGTCAGGGAAAGTGATTTTTCCCCCGGCGAGGCCCACTCCGAAAACTACATTCTGATTATTGTTGAGCCCGAGATTCGTAACAGTCTTTGTACCTTCAATCTTCGCCCCGTTGACATAATAGTCCTGGAAAGTGAGGGTTCTTTCCGAACCTTCTTCATTCCTGGGCCCTGATAGGGTGATAATTATCTTCCCGCTGCGTACCACGTCATAAAGGCCTTCGCAGCCGGTACCATAGTCAATCACAATGTTCCGGGGCCAGAACTCCTGTCCAGCGGTAGTGATAGTTATAAGCGGACAGGTGTCCAGCACCGTGGCGGATTTCAAACCAGCCTCGGCCAGGCCTGATGCAATTTCCAGTGAGGTAAAGACATCATCAAACAGTGCCTCTGACAGCGCAGCGTCATCAGCTGCCTCAAGGCTGGCGGTTTCAAGCGGTTCCGACTTCTGACAGGAAGTCATAATGAGACCCGCCATGATCATAACTAGGATTAGTGACTTTGCTTTCATAATTGAGTTTGTTAAGTGTTTTGTGTGTGTCTGTATCTCTGAGACTACAGAAAACACTCATGGTTTAACGGTAAAATGAAAAAAAAGTTACTTCCTCCTCAGATATGTGGTATAGGTGAAGCTGATAGCAGAGGGATTTTCAGCAATAAAGTCCTCTTTTGCAGATTCATACCATACTGCAGGATCTATTTCCGGGAAAAAGGTATCAGCCGGGAACTCTTTATGGATATGTGTCACCATGAGCCTGTCGGCGATAGGCATAAACTGCCTGTAGACTGACCCTCCCCCGATGATGAAGATCTCTTTCCCCGGCTCGCAGAGTGACAGGGCCTCATCAATGGAACGTGCAGTTGAGGCGCAATCAAAACAATCGAGCTCATTGTCGGTCAGCACAACGTTCCTGCGACCTGACAGTGGTTTTACGGGCAGCGACTCCCAGGTCTTCTTGCCCATTATCAGGCAATGGCCCATGGTGATCTCCCTGAACCGCCGGAGGTCGCCCGGGAGGTGGGCCAGCAGGCCGTTGTTGTACCCGATGGCATTGTTCCGGTCAGTAGCTACTATTATTGTGATCATGTCAGACTGATATATCGCCTTTTATGGCAGGATGAGGATCATATCCCGTAATGGAAAAGTCATCATATCTAAATGAGAAAATGTCATTAACCTCACTGTTCAGAGTCATCACCGGCAGTGGTCGGGGCTCGCGGGAGAGCTGGAGCCTGACCTGGTCAAGATGGTTGAGGTAGATATGAGCATCGCCCAGTGTATGAATGAACTCGCCGGGCTTATAGCCCGTCACCTGGGCCATCATCATCGTCAGCAGTGAGTATGATGCAATGTTGAAGGGAACCCCGAGGAAGATGTCGGCGCTGCGCTGGTAGAGCTGGCATGAGAGCCTCCCCCCTGCCACGTAGAACTGGAAGAGTATATGGCATGGAGGCAGGGCCATCTTATCGATCTCACTCACATTCCATGCAGAGACAATATGTCTGCGTGAGTCGGGGTTGTTTTTCAGGGAGCTGGCCACTGCCGTAATCTGGTCAATAGTTCTCCCGTCAGCTGCGGGCCATGAACGCCACTGGTATCCGTAAACGGGTCCGAGGTTCCCATCGGCATCAGCCCATTCGTTCCAGATCCTGACTCCGTTTTCCTGCAGGTATTTTACGTTTGTGCTGCCACTCAGGAACCAGAGCAGTTCATGAATCACCGACTTAAGGTGGAGCTTCTTTGTCGTCATCATGGGGAACCGCTCAGAAAGGTCAAACCGCATCTGGAAGCCGAAGGTACTTATGGTGCCTGTTCCGGTGCGGTCTCTTTTTTCGACGCCATGCTCAAGCACATGGCTGAGCAGGTCAAGGTATTGTTTCATAATGCGTTGCTGTTGTTACCGGGAGCGCGGACTATCCGTGCCACCCATCCCCCTCCGGGAGCCATGCTATTCTCCAGCTTTCATGTTTTTTTATGATTTCCCTTTTCTTCTGGCCATCTCATCACGGATGGCTGCTGCCTGTTCATAGTCTTCGCGGCTGATGGCATCAGAGAGCATATCCCTGAGTTCGTCATGAGTGACCTCTCCGAACTGGTTTGATACAGGCGGTTTCTTTTCCCTCAATGGCTCGCCCTGTTTCTTCTGTTCCTCTTCCGTGGTGGCGTTCATAACAATGCCTGCCTCATTGAGTATTTGCGGTTCAATGAATATGGGGCACTCGAATCTCAGGGCAAGGGCAACAGCGTCAGAGGTACGGGAGTCGATCTGAAACCTCCGGTCACCATCAGTACAGATGATCTCGGAATAGAAGATGCCTTCTCGGAGCTTATTGATGAGTACCTGCTCCACAGTGACGCCGCATGCTATGGCGAAGCTCCTGAAGAGGTCATGGGTCAGTGGCCTGGGAGGCTCAAGGTTCTCCAGCTTGATGACAATGGCCTGAGCCTCAAACCCTCCTATGATAATAGGTACACGGCGTTCACCGTTCTCTTCTGCCAGTATGAGGGCATAGGCACCAGACTGAGTCTGACTGTATGAAATGCCTATGACCTTCAGACGAATAAGCTTATTCTGCATAGTTTACCAGATTTTCAACCTGACAGGCCGATATGACAAATATAAAGAATAAGAATCTTTATCATCCCAGTGATCGAATTTTTTATCCACAGACAGTTGGTGATAAATTAATCGCAGCGATTTGTAAATAAGTTAATTTTTATATCTTTGCAGTCCGAAAAACAGAGATCCGGCGGGGCCCGCAGAAGAGTCATGCACAGATGAGCATGTCCGCCTCACGGAGTAATATAAGAGAGATTGAAAATGTACGCAATCGTAGAAATTGCCGGCCAGCAGTTCAAGGTAGAAGAAGGAAAGAAGATCTTCGTTCACCGTTTGGATGCAGCAGAAGGCGATAATGTTGAGTTTGAAAAGGTTCTCCTTCTGGATAATGACGGAGCAGTCACCGTTGGCGAACCCGTCATCGAAAACACCGTGGTTGAAGGAAAGGTCCTGGCCCACGCAAGGGGTGACAAAGTGATCATCTTCAAGAAGAAGAGAAGAAAAGGGTATCAGAAAAGGAGTGGACACCGTCAGGATTTCACCCATGTTGAGATACTGACAATTGGTCCCAGGGGATCAGAGAAGAAGAAAGCTGCGCCCAAAGCTGAGAAGAAAGTAACCGAGGCCCCGGTGGCCGAAGAGGTGAAAGCAGAGGTTAAGAAGGCACCGGCAAAGAAAGCCGCCGCCAAAAAAGAGCCGGCAGAGAAAAAGGATGCCGTAAAAAAAGCACCGGCAAAGAGCACAAAAAAACCGGCAAAAGAATAATCGATAAACAGTAAAAAATACAGGATATGGCACACAAGAAAGGTGTAGGCAGTTCACGTAACGGCCGCGATTCCGAAAGCAAAAGGCTTGGTGTCAAGCTCTTCGGAGGACAGACAGTTAAGGCCGGCAGCATCATCGTTCGCCAGCGCGGTACCACACACAACCCCGGTGAAAACGTAGGTATAGGCAGGGATCACACTCTCTTTGCCCTCATTGACGGGAAGATAGTGTTCAAAAAGAAAAGTGACAACAAATCTTACGTCTCGGTACTGCCCGCAGCAGAATAAGGTCACAGTCACAGTAAGGTACAGGCTCCTGAAAATATACGCGCAAGCGCATCTTTTCAGGAGTTTTTGTTTTAATTTTACGCTCCTTATAAGATAATAATCCTGAAGCTATGCTTACAATCAACCTTATCCGCGAACAATCCGCCACTGTCATTGAACGACTCAGGGTCAAGAATTTCGACGCTGCCGAAATAGTAGGTCATGTCCTTGATCTCGACCGCCGGCGCCGGGAGCTCCAGACCGAGGGTGATGCCGTACAGGCTGAGCTTAACAGCCTGGCACGGGAGATAGGGTCAATGATGAAGGCAGGGAGGAAGGATGAAGCCGAGGCAGCCAAACACGGTATCAGCAACCTGAAGGAGAAGCAAAAGCAGCTCTCGGAGACTCTTGACGATGTCAGCCGTGAGATGCAGGCCGAGCTGGTCAGGCTTCCTAACCTGCCCCACCCGCTTGTGGTTGCCGGAAAGAGCGCTGAAGATAACGTGCTGGTACGCAGCGGCGGAACAGTGACCGGGCTTTATGACGGCGCAGTACCCCACTGGGACCTGATAAAAAAGTATGATATAATTGACTTCGAGCTGGGCATAAAGATTACCGGCGCCGGCTTCCCTGTCTACAAGGGCAAGGGCGCCAGGCTGCAAAGAGCCCTCATCAACTTCTTCCTTGACGAAGGTGGAAAAGCAGGCTACCGTGAGATAGAGCCGCCAATAGTGGTGAATGAGGAGTCCGGTTTCGGAACCGGGCAGCTCCCTGACAAGGAGGGACAGATGTATCATGTGGGCATTGACAACCTCTACATGATCCCAACCGCAGAAGTGCCCATCACCAATATCTACCGCGATGTGATACTTGATGCTGCCGATCTTCCTGTCCGTAACATGGGATACACACCTTGCTTCCGCAGGGAAGCCGGGTCGTGGGGCGCTCACGTCAGGGGACTGAACAGGCTACACCAGTTCGATAAGGTTGAGATTGTTCAGATAGCCCACCCCGACAAATCTTATGACTCCCTTGAGGAGATGGTAAACCATGTTGAGAGCCTGCTTGTCAGGCTTGAACTGCCATATCGCATACTGAGGCTTTGTGGCGGCGACATATCATTCACCTCCGCAATGACCTACGACTTTGAGGTATGGTCTGCAGCACAGCAGCGCTGGCTGGAGGTGAGCTCAACCTCTAACTTTGAAGCCTTCCAGGCCAACAGGCTCAAGTGCCGCTTACGGGAGAAAGGAGCCAAACATACTATACTCTGCCACACCCTCAATGGCAGCGCACTGGCACTGCCCCGGATAGTGGCGGCACTGCTCGAGAATAACCAGACGCCCGAAGGCATCAGGATCCCGGCCGCCCTGGTACCATACACAGGGTTTGAACTGATAAACTGAGGCCTGTGAAGAAGGGCTCCCGTGCTTATCTCTATGCAGCTCTTGCCGTTCTCCTGTGGGGGACAATCCCCACAGCCTTTAAAATAGCCCTGTCAGAGCTGAGCATTGTGACTATGCTTGGCATCACCACGATAGTCTCCACGGTGGTGCTCCTTCTTATTGTTGTACTAACCGGGAAGCTTAAGCTGCTCAGGGAGATGACACGCAGGGAGATCCTCTGGTCAGCCCTCCTTGGCCTGATCAATCCCGTGGTCTACTACCTGATGCTCCTGGCGGCTTACAACAGGCTGCCTGGACAGGTGGCACAACCGATAAACATGATCTGGCCCATTATCCTGGTCTTTTTTTCAATACCGCTGTTGCATCAGCGCATCCCCGCCCGCAGTTTTATAGCCCTGCTCATCAGCCTTGCCGGAGTATATATAATTGCCTCGCAGGGCGATCTGTTTCATCCCGGGAAATCAGACACCGTAGGAGTGATGCTGGCCCTCCTCAGCAGCATACTCTGGGCCCTTTATTTTGTGCTTAATGTTCGCGACCGGCGTGATGAAGCCGTGAAACTGTTTACAAGCTTCCTCTTTGGAACAATTTATATGACCGTAATAATGTCCGCCACCGGATCATTCAGCGAGACAGTCACACTTAAGGGTGCTGTCGCTTCGGCATACTGCGGTATCTTTGAGATGGGAATTACATTCTGGCTATGGCTGAGGGCATTGCAACTGGCTGAGACAACCGACAGGGTCAGCAACCTCGTCTATTTTGCTCCATTCATCTCTCTTATACTCCTCCATTTTATAATTGACGAACCAGTCTATTTTACCACCCCGCTGGGCCTCCTGTTGATCATCGGAAGCGTCATGTTCCAGAACAGCGGCAGGAGAGCCTGATAGGAACGGCATGTTTTTTGTTACTTTTGACGCATAATTGAACCTGAGATGAAAAAGATACTTCTTATAACAGTCCTTATTATTCCCATTCTCTATGGTTGTACAAAGGACCCCGAACCGGTCGATGAATATACTCTTGAAGAGCGGGCACGCGACGGACTGTATGACCTGATGAAATATGCATACCTGTGGTACAATACCATGCCTACCATCAAACTCTCCGATTATGACGGACCCGAGGGAATGCTTGAATCATTGAGATTCCTCCCAAGGGATAGATGGAGTTTTGTCACTGACTATGAAAGCTTTATGGCCTCGATGCAGGGAACCTTCGTGGGTCATGGCATCAGGATGAGCCTTGACGGCGCGAACAATGTGAGGGTAGTAAGCCTTTACGAGGGATCCGACCTCTGGCCAAGGGGAGTCAGGAGGGGATGGATCGTCAAGGAGGTCAATGACACACCCATTGCACCGATCTTCATATCGAACAATGATGCTGCGTACAATACACTTATGGGACCATCAACGGCCGGCCATATCAATAAATTCCTGTTCCAGAAGCCTGACGGCACTACAGTGACATACAGCTCAACCAAATCGAGCTTTACAATCAACTCGGTAACAGCCGCTAAAATTCTTGATCTCACCAGCGGTAAGACCGGCTATCTGGCTTTTGAGACATTTATTGAGCCTTCCGAACAGGAACTCAATGAGGCCTTTGCCGATTTCAAGGCAAATAACATTACAGACCTTATTATAGACCTCCGTTACAACACAGGCGGCTACATGGATATAGCACAACAGCTGTCGAGTCTTGTTATGAAACCCGCTGACACCACCAAGATTTGTTACAAACTGAAATACAACGCCCTGGTCGGGCCTGACTGGAATGAGAGCTATAAGTTCATGAAGACCCAAAGTCCTCTCGGCCTTGACCGCGTTGTCTTCATAACCACAAGGAGCTCGGCATCAGCCAGTGAGGTTGTGATTAACAGCCTGTTGCCTTACGTCGATGTCACAATTGTCGGAGACACCACGCATGGCAAGCCTGCCGGCATGAATATCTGGGGCTTCCCCTTCCCTTCCGCCACTGATCCGGATCCTGAATATACCTACGTCTTTGCTCCAATCACCTTTGAATACGTGAATGCCTCAGACGAAGGCCGTTTCTATGAGGGCATTGAGCCTGACATTAAGGCTGCCGATGACATCACTCACGACTTCGGTGACCCGGAGGAGGCATCGTTGGCTGCTGCCATTGCAGTGCTCCAGGGCACCAAGGCCAAAAGTAGCGCCCCGGTGAGGCGCAGCCGGGTCTACTCCGAAGGCAGGCAGCTGCCTGAGCATCTCTTCCTCGGCCCGCCGCAATCATTCAGGAAGTGAAACCCCGGGAAGCTGAAAAGATAATACTGGGGATTGACCCCGGAACCACTGTCACCGGCTACGGCCTCATCAGTGTGACCGGAAGGACGCCGACTGTAATGGCCCTGGGCATAATTGACCTGCGCAAAAAAGAGGATCACTTTAAGAAGATACGGACCATTTTCGAGGAGACGCTTGCACTTATCGATCAGTATCACCCTGATGAGTTTGCCATTGAAGCCCAGTTCTTCGGTAAGAATGTACAGAGCATGCTCAAGCTCGGCAGGGCTCAGGGTGCAGCCATCTCAGCCGCCCTCTATCGTGATCTCCCTGTCTTCGAGTATGCTCCCAGAATGATCAAGATGTCAATCACCGGTCGCGGACAGGCAAGCAAGGAACAGGTGGCAACCATGCTTAGAACCATCCTGGCATTCAGCGGTGAGAAGATGGTCCTTGATGCCACTGATGCTCTTGGAGCTGCTCTCTGCCATTTTTACCAGAGCGCCAAGCCTGCTTCTTCAGGAGGTCCGAAGAGCTGGGAAGCCTTTGTAAGGAATAACAGCGACAGGGTCAAAGGGTGAGCTTCTGTGCGGCCGCCAATGCCACCACACTGACCATGACGTCACCTGCCTGGCTCACTGCTTCCACGCATGCCTCCATGGTTGAGCCGGTGGTGATGACATCATCAGCGATTAGTATGTGTTTCCCCGTTATAACAGAAGGGTCACGGACAGCAAAGAGGCCCTCCACATTCTCCCATCGCTCATACCTGCCCCGCCTGGTCTGAGACTCTGACCTGCCGGTACGGATGAGAATGTCATTCCTGAACGGCACACGGGTCGATACTGACAATCCCTGTGCTATCAGTGCGCTCTGGTTGTATCCCCTCTTCCTCTGTCTTCCGGAGCTAAGCGGTACGGGGACGATGATATCAATGCCTTCCATGAATCCGCTCCCGGCCAGTGTGTACCCGTACAACTCCCCGAGCATCAGACCTATCTCCTTACGTCCGTCATATTTAAGCGAATGTATAAGCCTCCTGATGCGGCTGCCCCGGTTATATACCGAGAAGGCTGCAGCACGCTCAATACGGCACCTTCCCCAGAATGCCTGTTCCAGCATATTGCCACGCTTCAGGTGGAAATCAGTCATGGCCATTGAAAGCAGGCATTCCGTACACAACACCTCCTCTCCCCGGACAAGATGAACCCTGCAGGCCAGGCAGAGCCGTGGCAGGAACAGACTCAGAAAGTCGTCACCAATATCTTTAATATGAGACACTTCGCAGCGTGAAGCAGATATAAAGGTATGATAATTATGATATATAAATTGTTCAAATAAAAACTTTCTTATATTGCGGACGTTTATAAATAAACCAATTTACACAAGTAG
>JBFYPM010000051.1:0-24162 GCA_041303295.1 Bacteroidales bacterium | reverse complement strand
ACTGCTAAAAATCGAATTTAACACCGGACTTTATTCTAATGCCGTAATATTCAGCCTGCATTGTTCTTTCCTCGATTCCCTGGTAGTATCTCAGGGGCTGATTAAGCAGGTTGTTTAGCTCCAGATACAGATCTATATTCCGTCCCAGTGAGAGTGTTGTGTTTATGTCAAGATAGTCAACCTTATCATACCAACGGTCATAAAAGGCTTCCTCACCGTAACCACCCTCTTCTCCATCACGGAATGCAGAGGCATGGTTATAAGATATCCTGATGTCAAATACTTTTGTATCATATGCCAGACTTAAATTGATAAGATGCTTTGGTGACCCCGGAATCTGAAGCTCTTCATCCTCCCTGCCATCGACTGTTATATCTATAAGTTTGGAATAATTAAAGGTATAATTGGAATAGAAGGAGATTTTTCCAAGAAATCCGGGTAAGAACGAAAGTCTTCTTGAGAATGAACCTTCGAATCCAGCCAGTATGCCATTGCCGACATTTACAGGCGTGACATATTCCCATGATTCGATATTGCCGTTATAGTTGTATGGATAGTCATCATCAATGGTCATTGCTATGATGTTATCAAGTTTTTTGTAAAACACTCCTGCTGAAATTATTCCGACATTCTGAAAGAAGTATTCACCAAGAAGATCAAGGTTCATGGAGGTTGTAGGTATCAGATCAGGGTTTCCCTCTGCGAGTTCGCTGTCGTCAGCATTAATCTCACGGTAGGGTACGAGATCGAAATAATTCGGGCGGGCGAGGGTATTGGTCCAGGCTATTCTGAGATTCATATTATCTACGGGGGTATATTTAATATGGACAGCTGGCATAATGTTGAGATAACTGTCCTTGATGAGGTCTGTTTGTTCAAGCCACTCTTCACGAGGATCATTTTCATCTGCAAAATGTTCAAATCCCTGATATTCAAGTATTGTGTTTTCAAGACGCAGACCTGCAAGAAGTGATATACGGGAACCTAAATTGCCCGTGAACATGGCATAACCTGCTATTACTTTTTCAGAAGCATTAAAGTTGCCGGCCAGTTCTGCTATGACCTCTTCCTTTTCGAAGTCAGTACCGTTGAGATTCAGGTTTCCAAGGAATCCGGCTGGAACCAAAGAGCCAATCCAATAATTACCTGCCATGAAATTCCTGTCGGAGTAATCCTCCTGGGCAGAGAGGGCACTATTAATAAATGCATCTTCATTAACCGGTTCGAATTCATAGAACTCATTATCACGTGTTTTACTTTTATCGCGGAACCTTCCGCCAAACTTAATGTTACCGTTAAACAGAGGTAATTCAAGATTTAGTGAGAAGTTTTTGTCAATTTCTTCGGTGATCTGGTACTCTTCGGTAAGTTCGTCAATGCCGTAACTGTCATTGAGGTTATTAAAACCCGCCTCGGTAATTATGTAAGGTGTCCGTTTGTTTTCATTTAAGGTTGGCATAAAAATCTGGACGTCCTCTGCATTAAATGCGAGATATCGCTCATCTGTCCGCTCCTCGCTGGCTTTGGAAAGGGATGCCGACCAGTCTATGTGAAGAATTCCTGCGATATGATCACCTCCAAGGCGGAAGTTATACATTCTCTGATCTTCCAGACGTGCATCACGGTTGTCTGCACTGCCACCTTTAACCTGCCTTATAACCTCTCCGAAATAGGACCCGGTTTCATCATCCCACTCGATATCCTTATATCTCAGTCTGTAGCGATTCTCAAAGTCATTCCGCCAGTTGTAAATCCCGGAAAACACAATCTGGTTACTGTTATTAATTTTATAGTCTGCAGACAATGAATAGCTCTGACGTAATCGTGTAACAAAGTATTGTCTGGTTTCAAAGTTAGACAGGTAGGCTGTGCCGTTTTTGTCCGTTTCATCATCATAATCCCACTCACCTTCGATATCATGTGATTCCATAGGATTGTTGAACACTGAAGCATTCAACACAAGTCCCAGCCTGCCGCCTCCAATACGGTTGGTGTAAGTCAGGTTGGCTTTTTCTACCAGTTTCTCTGAAATGAAATTATAACCTGTACCCAGTGATCCACTGAATGTCTGACCTGATGGGGCCGATTTTGTAATCAGATTGACGGAACCTCCAATTGCATCAGCATCCATATCGGGTGTAAGAGCTTTATTGACCTCAATCGTCTGTATCATATCTGATGGCACAAGGTCTAGTTGGACATACCTTTTTTCGGCTTCAGCTGATGGGATTCTTTCTCCGTTTATCGTAACCGAGTTGAGTTCCGGCTGGGTTCCACGTATTACTCCAAAGCGGGCTTCTCCCTGGTCATACATGACATTTATTCCAGGAATACGCTTGAGTGCATCTCCGATATTAGCGTCCGGGAAACGCCCGATTTGTTCTGCCGAAACAATATTGGTGATGTTGAGATTTGTCTTTTGCGTGTTTAATGCTTTAGACTCACCTGCAATACGGTCACTGATTATTATGGGATCGATGTCAATGCCTTCTTCCAGCACCATCAGCACATGCTCATGAGATCCAGCCGCCAGTTCAATATTAACGCTCTTTGACGAATAACCAATGTACCGTGCCTCAAGTGAATATGTACCCTCAGCCAGGTTCCCGATCACGAAATGACCGTTAACATCAGAAGCTGTTCCTTTTTGCAGGGTACTTATTATTATAGTAGCCCCGGGCAGCGGACGGTTATTATTATCAAGAACCTCTCCGGTTATCCTTGCTTTCTGGGAACTAGCCACAATCGAAACAAATGACAGAATCAGTAATAAGTAAAATTTCTTCATAATGGAATTTTAAGAATTCACAGCAAAAGTATTTGAGGATTATCAGTTTTAGGTTACAGGATGGTTACGGAATTGTCAAATAATGGTGACAAAAAGATAATTAATACAGATTCAATAACTTGCAAAACCGATGATTCCTTGGATGGATTCGATTTTTGCACCCGGAGAAAGTTCAAATGAAAGAATATAATTTACTTTTGTAAAAAAATGATAAAATATGGAAAGGAATTCCAGGAACCTTTTTCTGATGCTGGCGGTGCTGTCAGTTATATTGTTAAGTCATGTCGCCTGCAAAAGGGACAAGGGAGACAAAGACTCATTCAATGTTGCATTTCTGACTGATATTCATCTGCAGCCCGAGCGAAAGGCTGTTGCCGGATTTATCCAGGCACTCGACACCGTCAACAGCATGAAGCCTGACTTCATAATAACGGGAGGTGACCTGATAATGGATGCTCTCGGTCAATCATATGGCCGTGCCGACTCATTATATATATTGTATCAGGAGACTGTAAAAAAGGCTCAAGCTCCTGTCTACAATACAATGGGGAATCATGAGATCTATGGTATTTACAGCCGTAGCGGAGCTGACCCGTCGCACCCGGAATACGGGGAGAAAATGTATGAGAAGAGGATTGGCCCCTTGTATTACTCCTTTATGCATAAGGGATGGAAGTTTATGGTCCTGAACTCCGTTGAAGATACACGTAAGAACAAATACGTCGGTCTGGTTGACTCTGTACAGATTGACTGGATAGCAAAAGAACTTGAAAATACCGATCCGGAGACACCCATTGTAATCAGTACACATATTCCATTTATTTCGGTGATGACTCAGAGGTACGGAGGGTCAACCATGCCGAATGATTCCTCTCTTGTGGTCTATAACTCGAGTCCTGTCCTGGATCTTTTCAGGGAACATAACCTGAAACTGGTGCTTCAGGGACATCTGCATGTTTTGGAGGACATATACTACGAAGGGGTTCACTATATTACCGGAGGTGCCGTATCTGCAGCATGGTGGAAAGGGCCCTACCTCACATGTGAGGAAGGGTTTCTCTGGTTGACCTTCAGTGAAAAAGATTTTACATGGAGATATGTTGACTACGGCTGGGTAGTTGAAAAGTAGATCCGGACATTTACATTTGGTTTGAGCAGAGGCACGGCGACCATAAGCGATAAGTGGATCAAAGCATCCATTATAGGTATTATGTGGGCTGCTGCCGAGATCGTTCTCGGCAGTTTCTTGCATAACCTGCGTGTGCCTTTCAGCGGTAACCTCCTTACTGCAATTGCTCTTATTATCCTTATTTCGGTAAGCTATAAGTGGCGTGAGCATGGACTCTACTGGCGTGCAGGACTTATATGTGCACTGATGAAGGCGATGTCACCCAGCGCAATCATCTTCGGACCGATGATTGCAATTATAATGGAATCACTGCTGCTTGAGACCTCTGTCAGGATTTTCGGAAAGACCTATCTTGGGTTTATTACAGGATCGATGCTCGCCATGTCCTGGAACCTGTTCCAGAAGATATTCAATATGGTCATATTTTACGGGGGGAATCTGGTTGATATTTATTCAAGCATAACCGAGTATGCCACCAGGCAGTTGAACCTGCAGTTTGATGCTTTCTGGGCACCACTGATTCTGCTCCTGGTCATCTATTCGCTTTTTGGAGTTGCAACGGCTGTTACAGGCATAATCACCGGCCGCAGGCTGGCCGCGATGCCTCCTGATAATACTCTGCCGGAGCATGGCGTAGTCAGATCAGCACCAAAGAGTCAGGAGCAGCCTTTTACCTGGTCGCTATCATGGCTGGCGGCTGATGTGTTGCTGATTGCAGGCCTGCTGGTTGTCGTCAGCCTTACAAAATGGTACTGGTGGGTCATTACCGTGATCCCCGTAGTCACCATGCTTGCTATGCGTTACAAGCGCGCCATGAGGCAACTCTCAAGGCCCGGATTCTGGAGCACTTTTGTGATGATCACCATGCTTTCAGCACTGGCATTTACGGCATTACAACCAGGGAAAAACAACCTTGCTGAAGCTATACTCATCGGAATACAGATGAACTTCCGGGCTGTGATAATCATTGTCGGCTTTTCCGCCCTTGGCACCGAGCTCTATAACCCTAAGATACGAAGCATCTTCAGCAAAACCCGTTTCAGTCAGCTGCCCCTTGCTCTTGAATTATCGGCAGAAAGCCTGCCATCGATAATTGCAGACATGCCTGATCTGAAGACAGCAGTGAAAAACCCGGTCTCCATTCTTAACCGTATGATAACACGCGTGGAGAGGCGGCTTGATGAAGTGAGGGGTGAGCAGAAGTGTGAAAAAAGGGTGTTTGTTGTAACGGGTACTATAGGTGAGGGAAAAACAGCATGGCTTGCAACGCTGGCAGGGCTTCTTAAGGGAAAGGGTGTCAGCGTGGGAGGTATCCTGGCACTGCGAATCATTAAGGATGGTATAACAACAGGCTATGATGTCTCAGACATCAGTTCGGGTGTACGGACTCCTTTCCTGAGAAATACCGGAAGTGAGACAATGGGCGTGGAGCGATTCACCGTGAATGATGCAGGTTACAGGGCAGGATATATTGCCCTTGATCCTGATATCAGCCGCGAAAAGGATGTGGTAATTGTAGATGAGGTCGGCCCGCTTGAACTTAGGGGGCGTGGGTGGAGCAAGAGGATAAGCGAGCTTCTCGATGAAACAAAGCCAATCCTGATCATCGCGGTCAGAAAAAACCTCAAGGAAGCCGTAATTGAAAAATTCAGAATAAATGATGTCCGAATAATTGAGGTTGGCAGCGGAGATGCAGTACGATTAGCAACGGAGATTGCAGCCATAACCGCAAAAAGATCAAGAAATGAATGAGTTACTTGAGAAGGTCCGGAGAGAGCTCAGGGAGGCTTCAGATGAGAAGACCAGGCAATCAGGGCTAAGGTATTTTAAAGAGGAGGTGAACCTTTATGGCATCAAGTCCAAAACAGTAAAGGAGATCGCGAAGCAGAATTATTCACTTGTGAAAAGCAGGAGCAAGGAGGAGATACTTGGCATGTGCGACTCGCTGTGGGAATCGGGGATGATGGAGGAATCGTTCGTTGCCTGCTCTTGGACGGAGAACCTGGTACAGGCTTTTAACCCGGAAGATTTCATCTTACTCGAGAAATGGGTACACAGGAATGTCAATAACTGGGCATCGTGTGACACACTATGTAATCACACAGTTGGTGATTTCATACAGAAATACCCCAAATATTTAGCGGAGCTTAAAAGATGGGCGCGGTGCGAGAACCGGTGGGCAAAGCGTGCCTCGGCCGTTTCGCTGATAATACCGGCCCGCAGGGGTAAATTCCTCGACGATATCTTTGAGATAGCCGGGGTCCTTCTTCTGGACAGCGATGACATGGTGCAAAAGGGTTACGGGTGGATGCTCAAGGTTGCAAGCCATTCTCATGAGGAGGAGGTCTTTGGGTTTGTAATGAAACATAAGGCCATTATGCCCCGCACAGCCTTCAGATATGCAATTGAAAAAATGCCGGCTGGTCTCAGGGCCAAGGCCATGGAAAAACAGAGCTGATTTCTTCCACACCGGGTGATTATTTTATTAGGAAATACTCCCCCATATTGGGTTAATTCAATACCGGGCAGAAACAGCTTACATTAAAAATTGTTTTACTTTTCAGGAGTAAGAATTCAACAGTCCAACTGATGAGGATTTTCAAATACATGATGATTGCAGTGCTGACAGCACTGTCATTTTCATCCTGCAGCAACCTGAAGGTGGATAGGGACAGGCCCTATGTTGTCATGGTCTCGCTTGATGCCTTTCGCTGGGATTATGACTCCATTTACCGTACACCTGTTCTTGACGACATTGCCAGGCATGGAGTGATGGCAGAGAGGCTTATTCCATCGTTCCCCACAAAAACATTTCCCAATCATTATACAATTGCCACTGGTCTATACCCTGACCATCACGGCCTGGTTAACAACAGCTTTTATGCTCCCGATCTGGATCTTGTTTACAGGATAGGTGACCGGGCAATGGTTTCAAACGGTGAGTTTTACGGAGGAGAACCACTCTGGGTCACGGCACGGAAACAGGGGATGAAGAGCGCCTCCTTTTACTGGGTTGGATCTGAGGCCCCGATACAGGGCATCCAACCCGATTACTGGAAGGTTTTTGACGATGAGGTTGCCTTTGGAGATCGTGTTGATACTGTACTTAATTGGCTGTCACTGCCGGCAGTTAAACGGCCGCATCTTGTCACCCTTTACTTCGAGGAACCTGATGCAATCAGTCACAGCTACGGCCCCTTCTCACCGGAGACAGGGGCAGTGGTGACGAGCCTCGACAGCCTGCTCGGAGTACTGAGACAGGGTCTTTCCAGGCTGCCGCACTCAAAAAATATAAATCTCATAGTCCTCTCTGACCACGGCATGACAGAGGTCGACGAATCACGTTACAATTATATCCTTGACACACTGCCTCAGGCTATGGTTAAGAGGATCTACGGGGGAAACCCGGTATGGGCTATTGAGCCTGTTGAGGGCAAGACCGACAGTGTATTGCATCTGCTGAATATTCAGAAGGGCTTGAAGGCATATCGCAGGGAGGAGCTTCCGGCTCATCTTAATTACGGAACCCACTCACGAATCCCTGAAGTGGTTCTGATTGCTGCTCCGGGATGGACAGCAGGGCTGAGGCCGGCGGTGTCAAGGTACAGCAGGGGTGACCACGGGTACGACTGGCACTGCAGCGACATGCACGCAATCTTCTATGCCGAGGGACCTGCCTTCAAAAAGGGCTTCACAACAGACACCCTGTATAACGTTGATATTTATAATATTGTGACTGGAATCCTGGGGCTGGTGCCGGCGCCTAATGATGGCAACATTCAAAGGATCTTACCTCTTTACAGGTGACCCATAATTGGCAAAGTCGATGTTTCTCCGGATCTTATTGTGACCAGTCCGTTTTATGGGTGACGAACGAAAAACCCGCTTAAAATCATCGGGTGTCATACTCTGCCACTCTCTTCTAGTAAGGGAAGTGATGATAAATTCAGGAACAAGTTCTTTATCAGTATAATGTATGGTTTTCTTGTTCCATGGGCAGACCTCCTGACAACGGTCGCAGCCAAAAATCATATTCTCAGTTTTGCCGCCGAACTCTTCCGGTATATTTCCTTCATGTTCAATGGTCAGATAGGCTATGCATCTACGAGCGTCTATTGTCCGGTCATTGCAGATTGCACCTGTAGGGCATGCATCAATACAAAGAGTACAGTCGCCGCAACGATCACGGGCAGAGGTTTCGTCATATAAAAATTCTGCTGTGGTAACAATTTCTCCGATGAAGAAGTAAGAGCCGATATCTTTATTAATCACCATGCTATGCCGTCCGCGCCATCCAAGTCCGGCACGTATGGCCCATGCCTTCTCTGTCACAGGACCAGCATCACAGAATACCCTGGACAATGCATCAGGAACTTCCTTTTTAATGATTTTCTGAATACGATCCAGTTTTTCTTCCACCACAGTGTGGTAGTCCTTTACCCTGGCGTAACGACTGACAAAGTAGTTATCGTTACCGGCAGACGGCTCATTGCTGTAGTAACGCAGTCCGGCAACAATCACTGATTTTGCTCCCTCAACCAGCGAGGTTATATCGCCTCGCTTGTCGAGGTTTCTTTCCAGGAATTTCATGGAGCCGTTTTTGCCGGCAGCGATCCATTCGCTTATGTGATGGCTGTCTTCGTGATGGGGAGAGGCCTGTGCGATGCCGGAGATATCAAACCCCTCCAACTTCAGGCTTTGATGGATCTTCCAGGTAAGCGCTATTTTATGTGCATCAGTCAAAATATGATTTTCAAAGTAATCCTAATTCAAGCTTTGCCTCATCTGTAAGCATATCGCGGTCCCATGGCGGAGTAAATGTCAGGGTGAGATCACATTCCCTCACCCCTTTGGTACCGGCAACCTTATACTTCACCTCTTCAACAAGATCCTCAGCCATAGGGCAGTTCGGTGCGGTGAGTGTCATTGTCACATGTGCCACCTGTTCCTCATCAACCCTGACCTCATAGATAAGGCCAAGATCATAAATGTTAACCGGTATCTCGGGGTCAAAGATGCTTTTCAGCACTCCAACTATTCTTGCTTCAGTCTCCTGTATCTCCTGTGTGTTCATACCTGTTCCCTTTTCGATTTGTAAGCCAGCGCATAGAGCCGCATCTGCTTCACCATGGCCAGCAGCCCGTTGGAGCGGGTGGGTGAGAGGTTCTCCCTCAGTCCAATGCGTTCAATAAAATAGATGTCGGCTGCCAGTATTTCATCCGGGGTATGGCCTGAAAAGACCCTAATCAGCAGGGCAACTATGCCCCTTGTAATAAGGGCGTCACTCTCTGCCGTGAAGGTTATCACTCCGTCAGTGATCGAAGGGAATAGCCAAACCTTGCTCTGGCATCCCTCTATCAGGAAGTCAGGGGTTTTATGTGCCACATCGAAGGGCGGCAGCGAACGGCCCAGGTCGATGAGGTACTCATACCTCTCCATCCAGTCGCCGAAGAGAGCAAACTCCTCTATTATCTGATCCTGTATCTCTTTAATATTCATATTCTTCTGTCAGGTGAACATCTCCGTCACTCGCTCAATGCCCTTCACCAGCGCATCGATCTCCTCCTCAGTGTTGTAGAAGGCGATTGAAGCCCTGATGTTTCCGCTTATGCCGTACCGCTCCATCAACGGCTGGGCACAATGAGTTCCTGTTCTGACTGCGATACCCATTTTGTCAAGAATCATTCCTGCGTCATACTGATGAATGGTTCCCGGCAGGAAAGAGACGACGGAGACCTTCCGGGGAGCTGTACCATATATGCGCACACCGCTGACAGATGATAATCCTTCGGTAGCGCGTCTGAGGAGATCCTGCTCCCTTGCAGCCACTGCCTCCCGTCCGAGGGCAGTCAGGTAATCGAGCGCAGTTGCTAGTCCTATTGCTCCCGTGAAGTTTGTTGTACCAGCTTCAAATTTGAAAGGCAGCTCATTGTAGGTTGTCTTCTCAAAGGTGACGTTTGCCACCATATCGCCTCCGCCCTGGTAAGGAGGTATCTCATTCAGCATGTTTTCCTTTCCATAGAGCACACCTATGCCGTTAGGGCCGTAAATCTTATGTCCTGAGAAGACATAGAAGTCGCACCCGATATCCTTTACATCAACGATGCCGTGCTGTATGCCCTGTGCACCGTCAACCAGCACCGGTATGCCGAGGCGATGTGCTTCGGCCACGATCTCCCTGACCGGGTTGATCGTCCCAAGGACGTTGGAGACATGGGTGACAGCAACAATACGTGTGCGGTCAGTGAGAAGGCTCCTGTAAGCTTCGAGATCAAGTATCCCTTCGTCGGAGAATGGGATAATCCTAAGCTTCGCCTTTTTTCTTTCGCATAGCATCTGCCAGGGTACGATGTTGGCGTGATGTTCCATACCGCTGATGAGGATCTCATCGCCCGCTTTTACAAATCTTTCGCCAAACGAGAATGCCACTGCGTTTATTGACGCAGTGGTGCCGGCAGTGAATATTATCTCTTCCTTCTTCGGGGCGTTAATGAATGCCCTGACGGTTTCGCGGGCGGACTCATATCGTTCCGAGACCATATCTGAGAGGCGGTGCACTCCCCTGTGCACGTTGGCGTTGGCGGTGCGGTAAAGCTCATCAATCACCCTTATGACCTGTTCCGGTTTCTGAGTGGTGGCTCCGTTATCAAGATAGACAAGGGGTTTCCCGTGGACCTTAATTGAAAGGATCGGGAAATCGGAACGTATTTCTTCTATGCTTTTTGATAGTTCCATGGCTCCGGTCAGTTGCACTGGATGGCACAGGAGGCACAGCGCGAAAGCTCACCGCGGAGGCGTTTCTGAACCAGGTTGTCTATTCGTTCACGAAGGGCTTCAATAGGTATATTCTTTATGACATCGTGCGCGAAGCCGAACATGAGCATCAGTTTGGCCTCCCTGGCATCAATGCCCCTTGATCGCAGATAGAAGAGTGCATTATCGTCAAGCTGGCCTACTGTGGCCCCGTGACTGCATTTGACGTCATCGGCATATATCTCCAGCTGGGGTTTTGTGTCCATCCGTGCGGCATCAGAGAGGATGATATTGTTATTGCTCTGGTAGGCATTGGTCCCCTGGGCGATCTTATGCACCATGATTCGTCCATTGAAGGCTCCGCTGGAGTTGTCGTCAAGCACACCCTTGAAGAGCTGGGTACTGTTGCAGTTCGGGGCGGCGTGGTCAACCTTTACGAAGTTAGCTATATGCTGCTGTTTGTCTGCCAGGTAAAGACCGTAGGAGTGGGTCTCACCGTTTTCTCCGTTCAGCCTGTGCCAGGTGGCATTACGTACCAGTCCGCCGTGCAGGGTGATGTTGTTCGACGATGCATAACTGTCGCGCTCCTGGTGGATGAATGTGTGAGTTATCTTGCCAGAGTTATTATGCTGGTTCTGTACCCTGATGATCTCAAACCGCGAGTTCTGGCCTACATAGACCTCCGTGACGGTGTTGGTAAGGAAATGCCGGGGTGATATAGCATGATCACAGACAAGCAGAGACAGCTGAGCACCGTCCTCCACAACAACCAGGTTACGGTCCTGGGCAAATATGTCCTGATCCGAGTGAAGCAGGTTGACTATTTGTATCGGTTTTGTGTAGACGGTGTTCCTTGGGGCATATAGGAACAGCCCGTCGGAGGCCATTGACGTGTTCAGCGGTACCAGGCCGTCATTCTCACTCTGAACGTATTTGTTATAGTGTTTTTCAACCAGCCCTGGAAACTGCTTTGCTGCAGCCTTCATGCTGCCAACCCATATCCCTCCGGGAAGCATTACCAACCCTTCTTCGCCGCGCGGGAAAAAACCGTTGAGAAGCACCATATTCCATACGTCGAGGTCTTCAACCTCGCAGTGAAACTTCTCGGCCTCCCTGAAGTCCTCCGGCACAGGGGAGTAGTACTCCTGGTAAGGGAATCCGAAGGCTTTTTCGAGGTTCGTGTATTTATAAGCTTCGTTTTTCCTGTCAGGTATTCCAAGCCTGCGGAATTCGTTAAAGGCGGTTTCACGGTACCTGTTAAAGATCTCCGGGGAGTCTTTCAGGAAAGTACCGTGGCCGCCTGCGTATAGCTCTGACAGCTTGCTTATTACTTCCGGTCTGTAGTCCATGTCTCTTCGCTGACGTCTGCTTCCTTCCTTATCCAGTCGTATCCTCTCTCTTCAAGCTCGAGAGCCAGTTCAGGTCCGGCTGTCCTGACTATACGGCCGTCATACATTACATGAACATAATCGGGCACGATATAGTCGAGCAGTCTCTGGTAATGAGTTATTACGATCACCGAGGTGTCGGGTCTGCGTATCTTGTTGACACCATTGGCCACTATACGCAGCGCATCGATGTCAAGGCCTGAGTCTGTCTCATCCAGGAGTGCCAGTCTCGGTTCGAGCATGGCCATCTGGAAGATTTCGTTCTTCTTCTTCTCTCCACCGGAGAAGCCCTCATTGACGCTCCTGTTTGTCAATGCCGAGTCTATTTCAACAAGTTCTTTCTTCTCGCGCATCTGGCGCAGGAATTCGGAGGCCGAAAGCGGATCCAGTCCCCGGTGCTTGCGTTGCTCATTGATGGCAGTCTTCATGAAGTTAACCATGCTGACGCCGGGAATCTCTATCGGGTACTGGAAGGAGAGGAAGATGCCTTCACGTGCCCTTTCCTCAGGAGACATCTCCAGGAGATCTTTACCTTCAAAGAATACCGAGCCATGGGTGACGGTGGCAATATCACGGCCTGTCAGAACATTGGCCAGCGTGCTTTTCCCGCTTCCGTTAGGTCCCATGATGGCGTGTATCTCCCCGGGTTTGACCTCGAGGTTGAGCCCCTTGAGAATCTCCTTATTGTCAATTGTGGCTTTTAGTTCCTTTATCTGTAGCAAAAATTCACTTTTCATATCATGTTTGTAGTAAAATCATTTTAACCTACGCTTCCTTCAAGGCTGATTTGCAGAAGCTTCTGGGCCTCCACGGCAAATTCCATAGGCAGCTTGTTGATCACCTCACGGGCATAACCGTTGACGATCAGGCCTATGGCGTCTTCGGTGGAGATGCCTCTCTGGTTGCAGTAGAATATCTGGTCTTCGCCAATGCGCGAGGTGGTGGCCTCATGTTCCACTATGGCCGAAGGATTGTCAACTTCGATGTAGGGGAAGGTATGTGCGCCGCACTTATCGCCCAGGAGCAGGGAGTCGCACTGCGAGAAGTTACGTGCTCCTTCTGCCTTGCCGAGCACTTTCACCAGCCCGCGGTAGCTGTTCTGGCCGAAGCCGGCTGAAATACCCTTGGAGACGATGGTGCTTTTGGTGTTTTTCCCGATGTGGATCATCTTTGTCCCGGTGTCAGCCTGCTGATAGTTATTAGTAACGGCCACCGAGTAGAATTCGCCCACAGAGTTGTTGCCGCGGAGGATGCATGAGGGGTATTTCCAGGTTATGGCTGAGCCGGTCTCGACCTGTGTCCATGAAATCTTTGAGTCGTCGCCTTTGCATATACCGCGTTTGGTGACGAAATTGAAGATACCCCCTTTGCCCTCTTTGTCTCCGGGGTACCAGTTCTGTACGGTGCTGTATTTGACTTCCGCACCGCGTTCCGCTATTATCTCAACCACGGCAGCGTGCAGCTGGTTCTCGTCGCGCATTGGTGCCGTGCATCCTTCAAGGTAACTGACGTATGACTCTTCATCAGCAATTAGCAGGGTGCGTTCGAACTGCCCGGTGTTGGATGCGTTGATGCGGAAGTAAGTAGACAACTCCATCGGACATCTGACCCCCTTGGGAATATAGCAGAAAGAGCCGTCAGAAAAGACTGCGGAGTTAAGCGTTGCGAAGAAGTTGTCAGTATAGGGCACAACCGAGGCGAGGTATTTCTGCACCAGCGAAGGGTGTTCCCTGACCGCCTCGGAGAAGGAGCAGAAGATGATACCCATCTCTGCCAGTGTCTCACGGAAGGTCGTCTTAACCGATACTGAGTCCATCACCGCGTCTACGGCCACTCCGGTGAGGCGTTTCTGCTCTCCGAGCGGTATGCCGAGCTTGTCAAAGGTTTTGAGCAGCTCCGGGTCAACATCGCTGAGGCTTCCCGGGGCAGGTTTCTGCATCGGGGCAGCGTAAAAGATAATATCCTGGTAGTTGATCTCAGGGATCTTAAGGTTTGCCCATGCCGGCATCTTCATAGTCTGCCAGTGGCGGAAAGCTTTGAGGCGGAACTCGAGCATCCACTCAGGCTCCTCCTTCTTGAAAGAGATAAGCCTGACAACATCTTCACTAAGTCCTTTCGGGATGACATCGGTCTCAATATCGGTAATGAAACCGTATTTGTAGTCACCTGATGTTACCTCGTCCAGTACTTTATCCTGATCGTTTTCCATAAAGTATCTTCTTCAATGTGCACACAAACTGAACAAACCTGTGCATGTAAAGTTTTGACCATTCGTCATAAATCACGCAAAATTACATAAAAAGAGGGAAATACACGAAGGCCCGGCGAGGCAGGTTACCTTTTGTTATTGATTATGAGTGCACCTATGACTCCGGGAACCCAACCGCAGAGGGTGAGGAGGAATATGATCAGGACTGATCCGCACCCTTTGTCAATTACTGCCAGAGGAGGGAAGAAGATGCACACCAGGACTCGAAGGATACCCATAAGAATTTGCAAAATTCGAACATAAAATTAAACAAATATTTCACTACTGCCTACTGCCTACTGCCTATTGCCTGAAAAGATGATCCGCTGCCTGGAGAATTTTCAACCTCAGGTCTGCCGGGTAATCCGGCCTCTCATCCAGGAACCTCTCCACTGTCTCAAGGGCTTCTGCCGAGTGGTGGCCGGCAAGGGTGGATGTGATCCAGCTCCCCGGGAAGAAGATGTCGCCGGTGCTTTTTATCTCTTCAAGCATCTCAAGGGATGGCAGGATATATTGTTCGGCACGTTGTGCAACCAGGGGGTGGTGCAGGTAACCCAGTGCCTCCAGCACCCACGGTTCGTGTTCACGTTCGGCCGGGTCACGCAGGTTGTTGAAGAAAGCATCACGCACGGCCGGGTCAGGTGACACTGAGGGTATAAGAAAGTCGTACCGCTGCAGCCGGTCGTCGCCGGTTATGCGTTCACGTTGTGAAGCAATGATCTCCTTAGCGCCAGGGTAACCCTTCAGCCCCAGTGTCAGCGCCAGGGTGCAGAGCTCATCCTCACTCAGCTTAACGGCTCCGGGCAGTTCAGTATTTTCCCATATCGTCTTCAGATAAGCGAGTCCATTGTCAGTTATTGCCACGCTCCGGTATAGCCCGTACCATGTCCTCTTGTCAGAGGCCGCCGCTGCGTTGATCATTTTCTTACATATCATTGCTTCGGCACCCGGAGCAGCAGCGGCCCGCTCCTCCACTGTGAGATAGTCCCAGTATACCGATGAAAATCTCCCGGTGAGATAGTTCCTGAGTTGCAGGTCTGTTTCGGTCTCCAGCGCAGAGAAGGCAGTTTTATAGAATTCAGCCGGCGATACATTGGCGTTCACGAGATTCTCAAAGAAATTGATCCATAGAATTCCGCGCAGAAGCTGATCCGTGAATTCACTGATACGGTTTGTGAGATAGGTGACCGTGGCGCTGTCAAGGATAAATGTTCCATAGGCTCTCCCTGAGATGTCCGGGATAATGCACAGTGGCTCCTCCTCCGTTTCGATGAATGACCTCATGTCAGCCGGAGTCACCGCGCGGGTGATGGTGTCTGACGTGGTAATGACAATCACCTCCAGTGTCTGCGGCCAGTGTCTGAGGTTTTCCGCAGGGTCATTCTCACGAAAGGAGACCCGGTAATATCTGTCCTCCTTCCCGATAATTGGCGTGATGACCGGCATCCCGGCTTCTCTGACCCACATCCTGCTCCACTCTTCAAGCGGTTCACGTGTGACCTTCTCTATGATGGTTATGAGGTCATCCCACCGGGCATTTCCCCATGAGTAATCCCTGAGGTATATCTGAATCGCCTTGCGCAGGTTCTCATCACCTGCAAGCTTTTCAAGCTGTCGCATCACTATGGGAGCCTTGTTGTAGATGATGGCCCCGTAAAGCGAACCGGCGTCTTTCATGTTACCAAGATCCTGGATGACGGGGTTTGTTCCGGTAGTGCGATCAACAGAATATGCTGCAGGGTAACGTGACAGCAGGAAGCGCAGATCGTGGTTAATGTCGGGAAAATCTGGGGAGACTATCTTGTCTGACATGTAACCGGCAAAGACCTCCTTCAACCAGACATCATCAAACCACTTCATGGTTACCAGGTCACCAAACCAGATATGCGAGGTCTCGTGGGCTATCAGTGAGGCGCGCGACAGCTGCTCATTGAGCGTGGGGGTGGCCTCGAGGAGAAGAGAGGAGGCACGGTACAATATTGATCCCGGATGCTCCATGCCACTGTACTGGAATGAGGGGATCAGCACACAGCCGAACTTGTCAAAGGGGTAGGGTATCTGCGTGTACTCTTCAATCCATTTGATGGACTGGTAATGCAGTCTGAAGATCTCTTCAGCGTTGTTTTCGATATACTCCGGTCGGGTCTCACGGTGGAGCATCTCCATCCGGACACCGTCAATCTCCTTCTCAATCAACTCAAACCTGCCTGCAGCAAAGGCGAAGAGGTAGGTGCTCAGGGGTTTCGTCTCCGCAAAGCGAATGACAATCCTGTTATTGGCAGTGTCAGAGGCCGCAACCGGACTGTTTGACATCGCCCTATAGTCAGCGGGAAGGTCAAGCGTCAGGCTGTATTGTGCCTTGAGGTCAGGCTGATCAAAGCAGGGAAAGGCCGTTGATGCCCGGTCAGGGACAAAGAGTGTATAGAGGAAATCGTCATTGCGGTTCAGAGACATGTCGCCTGCGCGAAAGGTGATATCCACCCTGTTGAATTTGCGCGCCAGGTGCCTGCCTTCAATAACTATATGACCGTTGGTAATGACCGGGTCAAGAGAGTGACCGTTCACGGAGACCGATTCCAGGTTCTCCTCACTGACCCTGAAATCCAATAACAGAGGTTCCCTTTTTGATGTAAGGCTGAATTCAATGACAGCCCTGCCGCCAATGAGTTGTTCCTTTCCTTCGGGGATGGTGAATTCAAGCATATATGCCACATCGCTGACGGTGGCCTTGCGGTAGGTGGCAAGAAGACTGGAGACGCCCTCCTCAAAGTACTTCCCTTCATCCATTTGGTGACAGGAAGAGAGCAAAACCAGCAATATAAATGCGGACCTCACTGGCAGAGTCCGGCAGGAGTATTTTTTCATAACGGGGTTTATTCTTATCAAATATAGTCAAAGGCCGGGAAAAAAAATCCCGCGGTTTAATCTCCTTAAGCCAACCTCAGTCATGGCCTTCAGCCGAGAGTCGTAAATGCGATAATTTCTATCTTTGAAATTCACTATAGCGCCAAAAAAAATGAAAAAGCTGTTCTTTCTTCCGGTTATGTTCCTTTTTATTTCTGCATTGGGTGCACAGGATCATGTTTCATTCCTTACTGACCCGGCCATCTCGCCTGACGGGTCAAAGATTGCGTTTGTCTACGAGACAGACCTGTGGATGGTAGACAGCCAGGGTGGTACGGCCCACCGCCTGACAGCCATGGCGGGAGACGAGTCGCTTCCCCGGTTCTCGCCTGACGGAGACTGGCTGGCATTCTCATCAACGCAGAACGGTAATGCAGACATCTACCTGATGCCTATTGGCGGAGGCAGTATAAGGCAGATGACCTTTCACGACGGCAACGATTACGCCGACAGCTGGTCATGGGACTCGCGGACCCTATATTTCACCTCTGACCGTCAGAATACCTTTGGGGCTTTTAAGGTGCCGGTTACAGGAGGTGCGGCTGTCAGGCTCTTTTCAGACAACTATTTTGATCAGGCACATAATGTTACAGAACTACCGGCAGGAGAGGGAAAGGAGTACTATTTTACCACATCGTGGGAGAGCCAAATGTTCTCGCACAGAAAAAGATACAGGGGTGAAAATAACCCTGACATCGAGTACTTCAACACTGCCACAGGCGAGTATAAAAGACTGACTGAGTGGGAGGGGAAGGACTTATGGCCATCGGTTGACAGAACCGGCAGACTCTATTTTGCATCGGACGAGGGTAATAGTGAATACAACCTGTATACAATTGAGGGCGGAACCAAAAAGCAGCTGACAGACTTTCCTACATCATTACGCAGACCCCAGGTTAGCGCTGACGGAAAGATTGTTGTCTTCGGGCTCGACTACCGGATCTGGACATACAATGTGGCAGAAAAAAAGAGCGCATTATGCGATGTAAGTATCTGGTCCAATGAGACTCTGGCCACGGAGATCTCCTACAGTAGCGCTGGTAAGATCACCGATTTTGACATCTCTGGCGACGGGAAGAAGATTGCCTTTGTCTCTCGCGGCAGGCTCTTTGTGTCGGATATCACCGGCAAGTTCATGCGCGAGATGCACACGGACAGGAGTGAGCGGGTTGTGGATGTGCGCTGGATGAAGGATAATGAATCACTGCTGTATACACGCACCGTGAAGGGATGGGCAAACCTCTTCACCCTTTCAGCCTCTGAGGCAGGTACCGAAAAACAGCTGACATTCAATGAAAAGAGTTCGCAGAACCTGCTTCTGTCTCCTGACGGTAACAAGGCGTTGTATGTCAACGGCAACAATAGCATTGATCTTATCGACCTGAAAAATTTCCAGGTAAAGACTCTCATAACCGACGAGTTCTGGTTCCGTGTCTCGCAGCCACGCTTTTCGCCCGACGGACGCTATATTCTTTACGCGGCATACCGGAACTTCGAGCAGGATATATTCATTTATGACATGAAGGAGGGAACAAGTGTTGCAATAACCCGTAACGGCGTCTCCGAGGAGGATCCTTACTGGTCTCCTGACGGGAGGTATATATATATAAGCGCCGACCGTTACAAAGCCGGTTTCCCGCGCGGAGGAGGAGTGAGCAAGCTGTATCGGATACCGCTTTACAGGTTCCGGGAGTCATTCCGGACTGCGGAGTACGAAAAGCTTTTTGCAGAGAAGCCGGGTAAGGACAGCGCAGTGATAGACATAAGGATTGAGACGGATGGCATTGATGAGCGCTGGGAGCAGCTTGATGTGAAAGGCAACGAGCAGTCGGGCCCCCACGTATTCAGCCAGAAAGGAAAGACCCTGGTGCTCTTCAATAACTCCCCCAACCCGCAGGATCGTGTCCTGACGAAGGTGGAACTGTCTCCATATGAACCTCCGAAGAGTGAGAAGATAGGAGACAAGCCCTTCAGCAGGCTGGTCAGGACAGGAGAGAAGTATTATGCACTTATGGCAGGAGATGTATGGGAGGTGAAACCCGCAGAGAACAAGGCTGACAAGATTAGTCTTGATGCAGGCTTCAGCAAGAAGCTCAACGATGAGTTTGTGCAGATGTTTTATGAGAACTGGGCAACACTTGCGGAGCATTTCTATGATGAGAATTACCACGGTATCGACTGGAAGGCGATGCGTGACCGGTATGCGAAGTTTCTTCCGCAGGTCAGAAACAGGGATAATCTCAGGACTATCCAGAATGATATGCTTGGGGAGCTGAACTCATCGCATCTCGGCTTCTCCAGCCAGGGTGAGGAAGCTAAGCCTTTTTACACTCTTCGTACCAATGCCACAGGGATACTCTTCAGTGATGAGGATCCGTTCACTGTCACCGGATGGGTTAAGAGATCGCCGGTTGACATCCTTGACAGTAAACTCAGGGTTGGAGATGAACTTATTGCTGTGAACGGGGTGGCGGTGGACCGGACTCGCGACCGGGAGCATGCCTTTACCCTCCCGAAGCTGGAGAAAGAGCTCACTCTGCGCTTTTCGCGAAAGGGGAAGGAGTATGACATAACGGTGGTTCCGATTTCTTCTTCGGCCCTGAAGGTGTTGCTATACGATGAGTGGATTTCTGGCAACCGGATGATAGTTGACAGCCTGACAGGAGGGAGGGTAGCCTATGTCTACATGAAGGATATGGGCAACCAGAGTCTTGACAAATTCATGATTGACATGACAGGTATGGCTCTTGACCGCGACGCACTTATACTTGATTTGCGTAACAATCGCGGCGGCAATGTACACGATGATGTGATCCAATTCCTGTCGCAGAGGCCTTACCTTGAGTGGCAGGCGCGTGGCGGGAAGCGTTCACCCCAGCCCAACTTCGCACCCTCAGGCAAACCAATTATTGTTATGGTAAACGAACAGTCGCTAAGTGATGCGGAGATGACCGCTGCCGCAATCAGGGCCCTTAAGCTCGGAACCATAGTGGGTACCGGGACATACCGGTGGATCATATTCACCTCCGGGAAGCAGCTTGTTGACGGGTCATTCACGCGTCTGCCTGCATGGGGCTGTTATGACCTTGAGGGGAATGACCTGGAGAAGACGGGGGTCAAGCCTGATATCTATGTCCGCACAACGTTCGGTGACATGCAGAAAAGAGTTGACCCGCAGCTCAGCAAGGCTGTTGAGGAGGCTCTGGAGGCACTAGAGAAGAACTAAAAATCAGCCAGTTAGACCGCAAGACCGCAAGACCGGAGGACCTTCAGACATTAGACCTTTAGACTTTGGACTTTACGGACTTTCGACTCTGCTAACAGAGTTCCTGGAATGCCTGCCTGAACTTCATCGGGTGGGCTATGTTGTGGAAAGTCTCGGTGGTGCCACCGGTGCCGATAATGGTTATTGACCCATAATTAAGGATACGGCCCATAACCGTCTGATCAACGTTTACCGTTTCGATCTTCGATAGGTTCATCTCAAAGGTTCGTCTTGCGATGAAACCCTCCTTAATAACGATACGCCTGTTTGTAATGACGAATTCCGAAAGCCATCTCTTGAGCAAGGCATAGATTGTCAGTGTCATGATGGATTTCAGGTAAAAAAATATAACCCAGTGGTACTTGGTTTCATAGGCACTGATTCATCCCTGATGAGGTGCCCGTTGACATAGCTTCCCATTTTCCTTTATTATTTATCGGTTATATTCAGTCGGTCACTTTCACTGCCCTGTCCTCGCTTTGCCATAGTCCGTGTTTGGTGCATACGGCCATTGCGCTGAGATTCATTGAGACGTCGGGGGCAACAATGAAGAAATCGACCTCAAAGTGCGTAGGTTTATGGCCATTGACACCTGCAGTGTAGCGGGCCTCGGCCAGCAGGGTCTCACGGTTCCATAGTTGTATAAGGCCGATGAAATGGTCATGGTCATCGGGGTGAGGATATTCCTCACCGAGGCGGACCTTAACCATGAATTTCTCACCGCGCTTAACGTTGTCAGAGCATATGACATGAGGCATGTGGCGGTCAAGGTAATCCCGCATGACCTCCTTGTCTTCCTTTTCTATTTCAATTGCTTTGAATACTCGTGGCATGTTTTTTTGTTTTTATAACAACCTCCAGTGTAAATTGATCGCGTTGTTGATGTAAATTTAATCAGATTTGTGCTCACCGGCTATCTGGCAAAGCTCTCAAATGGAATAAAGTCGAGGTCTGAGGCCGCCACATTCTCCTGAACCTGCTCAGCCGTCTTGCCTCCTGGGATGACCGTGTGGCATGCAGGGTGCGATATGCAGAACCTGAGGCTAAGCTGGGCTCTCGTGTACTGTGGATATTTGTCGAATGCCGGCTGGTATGACTCGAGGTCACTCAGGTATCCCGCCAGTTTCTCGGGAGAGAGGTTGAACCTCCGATGGTCATTGTCGCCAAAGGTGGAGGCACTATTGAATTTGCCTGAGAGGAATCCGAAGAGGAGGGGTATGCGAACAATGACTCCGGTGCCAAATTTCAGGGCCATGGGAAACAGAACCTCTTCAGCTTTCCGTTCGAGGAGGTTGTATCTTACCTGTATCACATCCAGGAGTTCATGGTGTCTCTCAAGGATGTGTGCCTGTTCGGTCTCCTTAAACGACTGCACGCTCCAGCCGGCATGTTTTATTTTTCCTGCTTTCTTAAGTCGTTCCAGAGCCAGCCATGGCTCGTCCTTTTCAAGAATATCAAGGTCAGGGCTATGAAGCTGGAAGATATCGAGGACTTCCAGGTTAAGCCTCTTGAGGCTCTGTTCGGCTGCAAACTCAAGGTGTTTAACGGAATAGTCAATATTGGCCGGGGTGGTCTTGTGTTGTTGACCGAGGTAAGGGTAGAAGTTGTTTCCCGCCTTGGTGGCAATGATGATCTTATCCTTCCCGGGTCTCTGGCCAAGCACCTCCCTGATAAGATCCTCTGAGTGTCCGAAGCCGTATACATCGGCGGTGTCTATGAAGGTAACACCGGCATCAAGTGCGGTGTGGATAGCTTTACGTGAATTATCGTCATCTGTTTTCCCCCAGTCGCGGCCGCTGATGCCCCAGGCTCCGAATCCGACGGTTGAAACCACGGGACCGTTTGCGCCAAGTTTTGTGTATTTCATAGTTTTGTGAATTTATGTAAAGATGCACATCTGAACTCTATTTTCAAATTTTATCAGGGATTGGGGGAGGAATTGACCAAAAAAATGAGGCTGTACTCAGCGAGTGAGACAGCCTCCTGACGGACTGTGAAGTCCGGAGCTATAGTCTGCTGCTGAAGGCTCTCAGGTGGTTTCTTGATCCTGCGAGAAGGTTGTTATAGACCGTCAGGATGTTGTCCACTTCAGTTGATCCTATCGCTTTCTCCAGGTCGGCTATGTCAAGTTCTTCAATTGCAACTCCGACTTTGAGGGCTTCTGTGAGGTTTGTACCTTTTGCTATCAATTCATCGTATAGGCCCTGAAAGGCCGGGGTGAATTCACCAGGACCTTTTCCTGCCACCGGGTCAGTCAGTCCGTAACCGACTATCAGGTTCAGCACGGCGTCCATGTGTCTCTGTTCGCTAATGGCTATATTTTGGAATATCGGCATGTTATACAAACTAAAGAATTTGTTATAGACATCCCTTGCCACCTTTTCCTCTTCACGCATGTGCATCAGGGTGGCAATTTCAGCATCCGTCAGGGGAGCAGTAAAATCGGAGCTTGCACTGCTACCCGGGGCCTGCTGGCCGCATTCTGCTGTTTCTGAGGATTTGCTGACTGCATTGTCATCGAACTGATCACATGATGTTAGTATGACAGCCAGTCCTATGGCTGTTACAACTGTTATTAGTCTCTCACTGCTTTTCATTGTTTCTAATTTTCGCACAAAATAGCGAGTACAATGATGAAGAAAGGATGAATTTGTGAAGTATGTAACTTTGCTTTTTGTTTGCCGCAGGCAGATAACATGAACTGAATCTGCCAGTAAGAAATTACTTTTTGGTATATAGATTATTATGTTGTATATTTGCACTCGATATTGCGGGGTGGAGCAGTGGCAGCTCGTTGGGCTCATAACCCAAAGGTCGGAGGTTCGAATCCTCCCTCCGCTACAAGGAAAAGTCCTGGTGCGAAAGCACCGGGGCTTTTTATTTTCATCCCGACCTGAGCTTGCTCAAGGGAGGGATGGAAATAAAAAGACACGACAGACGCCGCAGGCGGATGCAGGGCTTTTACTTTGTTAAGCACCCCTTGAGGATCACGCGACCAAAGGGAGCGTAATCCTCTCGTGCGACCTGAGCTTGCTCAAGGGAGGGATGGAAATAGAAAGACACGACAGACGCCGCAGGCGGATGCAGGGCTTTTACTTTGTTAAGCCCCCCTAAAGAGGATCACGAGCGGAGCGAGTAATCCTTTCCGCGAATGAAAGGCTTTTATTTGTCAGTGCCCCCATTTTAGGATCACGAGTGAAGCGAGCAATCATCTCTCCTCTGCAAAGAAAAAACACCTGCGCTTTCCTGCCGGGCTTTTTTTTGACCTTTGTACTTAATTTCGTATCATTAGGTCATGGATTCAGAAATTTTATATTACAGGCAGTTACAGGAACATCTTGATAAGCTGCCCATTGGCTATCCTAAAACAAATTCAGGAGTAGAATTAAGGATTCTGCAATTGCTTTTTACACCCATCGAGGCAAAAATGGCTCTTTGCCTGAGTCTGGGAAATGCTTCCGTGGAAACGGTAAGGAAAAGACTTGAGAAAAAATTTGGAATTTCATACGAGCCGGGTAAGGTAGCAACAGTGCTTCATGAAATGTTTATGAAAGGTGCTATTAACAGGTCTCGTATAGAGCCATTCAAATATAGTAATGCAATGCTTGCCATCGGGATGTTTGAACATCAGGTAGGTGACTTAAGCAAGGAAATGGTTGAGATGGTTCACCAGTACTTCGATGAGGG
>JBFYPM010000050.1:0-12769 GCA_041303295.1 Bacteroidales bacterium | reverse complement strand
CTGGCAGGAGTATGGAGATAATTCAGGCAGGGTCAAACAATACACCGCGTATCACCTATGACCCGGATGAGGATGTGCTGAGCATCACCGGTCGGTCCATAGCCGAGAGGCCTGACATGATATACAATCCACTTGATGAATGGATCAGAATGCATCTCAGCCGGTTCAATCAGTTGAGAATTGTGATTTTCCTGGAATATATCAACAGTGGATCATCAAAGGCACTGCGTGATGTACTGAGGATGATCAGCGGTTACCGTGCACCCCAGTACAGGATAAGGATCACATGGCTCTACGAGGAGGATGACGAGGCCATGCATGAGCTGGGTGAACACTACCGTGATGCTGCCGGCGTCAATATGGACGTGCAGATGGTACTCTGAAAAAAAATCTTGCATAGAAAGCAAAAGAGGGTGTCCTTTTAAAGGCACCCTCTTCTGTTGTATTTATACCGGACAGGCTTAGAGCATTTTTCCAAGTGTCACGATGAGGTCAACACACCTTGCGGAGTAACCCCATTCATTATCGTACCATGAGAGAACCTTCACCATGTTGCCGTTGACCATTGTGCTCTGCGAGTCAAAGATTGATGATGCAGGGTTGTGTATAACGTCAACAGAGACGATCTCGTCTTCTGTATACTCGAGAATGCCTTTCATGGGACCTTCAGCCGCTTTCTTCATGGCTGCGTTGATCTCCTCTTTTGTAGCTGTCTTCTTCAGCACAGCAACGAGGTCAACCAGTGATCCTGTAGGCGTCGGGACCCTTACAGAAATTCCATCAAGTTTGCCCTTCAGTTCCGGGATAACTTTGCCAACAGCCTTGGCTGCACCGGTGGTGGTAGGTATCTGTGAGAGAGCAGCGGACCTGGCCCTGCGCAGATCTTTATGCGGAAGGTCAAGGATGCGCTGGTCATTGGTATATGAGTGTATTGTGGTCATATAACCAATCTCGATTCCAAAGCTGTCATTGAGAACCTTTGCAACAGGGGCAAGGCAGTTGGTTGTGCATGAAGCGTTGGAGATGCATGAATGCTCGGGCTTCAGCATGTCGTCATTGACACCAACCACTATCATTGCATCAATAGCGTCTTTTGCAGGAACTGTAAGGATAACCTTCTTTGCTCCGTTCTTGAGATGGTCACCGTATCCTCCCTTGGGACTCTCCTTGGAGGTAAAGATGCCGGTTGACTCTATAACGATGTCAGGCTTGCTTTCCCATGGAATGGAAGCGGGGTTCTTTTCCGAATGTACTCTGATTTTATCACCTCTGACGATGATATTCTGTTCATCATAAGTAACTCCCGGGAACTGACCCTGGGTGGAGTCATACTTAAGAAGATGAGCCAGTGTTTTTGTATCGGTAAGGTCATTGATGCCAATGATCTCAATGTCGGGCCTTTCAAATGCCAGTTTGAACACATTGCGGCCTATCCTTCCGAAACCGTTGATTGCTACTTTAATCTTTGCCATTGCTAATATGTTAATATGATTATTGAAATGAGTGACAAAAGTATAAAATAAAAAGGAGAGGTCAAAGGAGGGTGTAAATTATTCCTGAGGACGCCGGCGTAACAGGTTAAACAGTCCGCCCGGGTTCATGGGGTCACGGATCATCCCAATGCGGTAACCGACAAAAATGGCGGGGAAAAACTGCTTGTTGTCTTCAGTGGCCATTATAGGGATGGCTTTTGTAAAGGCATGAAGCGAAGCGCCAACTTCAAGGGTATGAGTCAGCCTGTCATTCTTACTGTATTCGAAACTGAACCCGGTACGTGCGTACAGACCAGGGTACAGCTTGATCTCATCGAAACCCTTGAAGAAAGAGGCTTTGCTCATAATATCAAGGGGCTGGTGAATCGTAAGGTCAAACTTCTGCTCTTCAATTGTGTAGTAGTCCTGACCTACAAGAACAATAATCTTATAGTATATAGGCTTTGCAAACAGTAAGGTTGCCCCGCCGCCTCCAAACCAGCTGACCGAAACACCTCCAAGATCACGCTTTTCGAATATCTCCAGCTGGTACCCTGCGCCTGCGCCTATGGTCCATGTCGAATTAAGCTTGCCGAAGACAAATGTTCCGGGACTCTGGAAATAATAGTTCGAAAGCTTTATCTCCTTCGGGTGTTTGAAGCCTTCAGCATTTACCTCTATAAAATACCTGTGTGATGGCTTGATCTGGCGGAGATCACGGTAGATTACCGACCAGCCGTCGGAATTGAGCGCAGCACCTATTGATCTTTCATCGCGCCAGAACACCCGGCTCTGCGGATCAAGGTCGCCCTGAGCCGCGAGTGGCCCGCAGACAATAAGAAACAATATAACATGCCACAATCTCATTTTCATGATGCCGCAGAAGTTAAGACTGGCAGTATGATGGGAGCGATGTTCAGCCTGCCTGTTCAGTCGTATCCGTATCATTGCTGCTGTATGCCGGGCATGCTTCACGGTTGCATGAACTGAGCACAAGCGCAGCAACAAATGCAAGAACAACTATTAAACCAACTTTTTTCATAATACCTGCCTTTAAGTCTGTGACAAAAATAGCTTTATTTTTAAAAACAAAATTTATGCCATAATATTATTTTGATACACAGGTTTTTTTAAACCATCAGCAGATTCAGTTGTTATTCAGAAAACCGGAAACCAATGAAACCTTACTTTTATACAATTATATTTTCAATGATATTTCTGCTTTCAATGGAAAATGAAATAAAATCGCAGGCGAAGCCTGCATACAACGACCTGACAGCGGCCGAGTCGAAGGTAATAATCAGCAAATCAACGGAGTATCCGTTTACAGGCCTGTATGAAAAGTTCAACGGTAAAGGAACCTATCTCTGCAAGCAGTGCGGTAATGCGCTCTATCACTCAGATGCCAAGTTCGATGCCAGCTGCGGATGGCCAAGCTTCGATGATGAGATCAATGGTGCGGTAAAGAGCCTTAAGGATGCTGACGGCAGACGCACTGAGATTGTTTGCGCTTCGTGCGGCGGTCACCTGGGACATGTTTTTACCGGCGAGGGATTCACTCCGAAAAACACACGTCACTGCGTTAATTCAATTTCGCTTGATTTCGTTCCGGAGGTGCTCCCTGCCGGCAATTATGGTACAGCGCTTTTCGCCGGGGGATGCTTCTGGGGTGTGGAGTATTTTCTGCAGAAGGAGCCTGGGGTGGTGGCTGTGGTCTCAGGTTATACCGGAGGCCAGGTTAAAAATCCCTCCTACAGGGAGGTCTGCAACGGTAATACCGGCCATGCAGAGACTGTGAAGGTTACATATGACCTGCAAAAGACAACGTATGAAAAACTGCTGAAGCTCTTTCTGGAGATACATGACCCCACACAGGTGGGAAGACAGGGGCCTGATATTGGAGACCAGTACAGGTCGGAGATCTTCTACATGAACGGGGAACAGAAAAAGGTGGCTGAGAAACTGCTCGGCACTCTGAAAGAAAAGGGACTGAAGGTGGCTACACAGGTTACCAGGGCTTCGGAGTTCTATCCTGCAGAAGAGTATCACCAGGATTACTATTTCCGGAACGGGAAGTCACCATATTGCCACGGGTACACCCAGAGGTTTTAAAAGTCGGCAGTCCTCACTCCTCAGTCTTCAGTCAAATACGACCGCAAGACTGCATGACCAGGGCCGAGCGTTAAGAGTCAGCCCGGTGGGCTGACTTAGCGACGGAGCCAGATTGCAGGGCAGGACGGAGCGAATCGACAGATTGACGAGCACAGCGAGGAAATCCCGCACACGAAGTGTCGGGACCATCAGACTTTGGAACATCAGACTTTGGAACATCAGACTTTGGACTTTACGGACTTCAGACTTTAAGACTTAAAAAAAAACCGGCCCTGGGGACAGAACCGGTTTTTTTGCTTATGGGCGGATAGCGTTACAGTTTCGGTACCCTGCCTGAGGTCCACGGTGCCTTGATTCCGTCAAGTTTGGCGTTGAGTGCATCAACAGCCGTGCCTGCCTTCTGAATCCGCGTGAGCAGAACAGGGAACTCCTTCTTAAGGATCCTGAACTGCTGGTCAGCAATGCCGGAGATGTCACCGGAGTTGCCGTAGAGTGACCTTGACATGGCTGAGAGCCTTGCTGAAAGTGACACCGGTGACGGAGGTGTCTCCTCGGTGCTGGCACCGACGGAAATGCCACTGATGAGGTAGGTGATCTCGCTCATCTCATCATTGAGGGCGGTGGCTTCCTGCATGAGCGATGCCGGCGCCTCAGGAGTCTGATGAATTGTCTGCATTATTGTGTTCACCTTGCCTTCCAGCTCTGCTGCATATGACATTGCACCGTAAGCTGTCTTCGCAAAAGCAGTCATTTCCTTAAGCCATTTCTCCCTTGCAGCCGCATCGGTAACAGGCATTGACACAATGTCAAGCGGCTTGCATACGAAGGGCTCGGGACCGGCCAGCTCTTTAACCTCACCTTTGGCATACATGGCCATCGAAATGAAGTACTTGCCCGGTAACACCGATATGCCTCCGCCTCCCCATCTGTTACGAGCGTCACCTTCAGAGACCGGATTGAATTTGCCAGTAGTCCTGACGGGCTGGTATCCGGCATGAGTGAAGTTCCATGTCAGTCGGCCTACACCCTTTGATGCCGACTTATATAGCTTACGGATTACTGTTCCATCCTCGGCGGAAATGGTGAAGATAAGGTAAGGCTTGATTTCCCTCTCCTCCAGGCTAAGTTCCCTGGCTGTCGGCTGGGGGATAAATTCACCCTTCTCAAAGAGCTTCTTCTCCATATCCTTTCGTACATCCTTCTCTGTTTTCGGGACGGTGTCGACATAGTAGGTTACTGTTGCACCATAGGGCGGGTTTTTGGCGATGTAATACATTGACCCCTGGTTGTCAAACTCGTCTGTCTCAACATACATTTTAGCATCCCTGACAGGGAAAATATAACCGGCCTGGCCGATAATATCTTTCTTGTAATTCTGCAGCGGTGTATAGTCATCAATGACGTAGAATCCCCTTCCGAAGGTGGCGATGATAAGGTCATTCTCGCGCTCCTGTATTGCAATGTCTCGTACCGGAATGACAGGCAGACCCTTGTTGAATTCGGTCCAGCTGGCGCCTGCATCAAATGATACAAAGAAGCTGAATTCCGTACCCAGGAACAACAGGTTCGGGTTCAGGTGATCCTGTTCGATGGTGTGTGCCGGACCACCTGCTGGCAGGTTGGCGCTGATGGAGCTCCAGCTCTTTCCTTTGTCTGTGCTCTTCAAAACATATGGATTGAAGTCGTCACGCTGATGATTGTTGAATGTGGCGTAGACGATGTCTGCATTGAATTTGTCAGCCAGGATGTCACTAACATAAGTGTATTCAGGTACCCCGGGGAAAGTTTTGATCATCCTCCAGTTGCTGCCACCGTCTTCCGAGACTGAAATCACGCCGTCATCGCTCCCGGTGTACAGGAGGTCTTTCTGCACTTTTGATTCGGTTAGAGATACAATGGTTCCCCAGAGTGAAGTCGACTTGTTTTTTGCCACTGCGTCAGCCGGCCAGTATTTATCCATAACCTTGAAGTTATCCCTGTTTTCATTCCTGGTCAGGTCAGGTGATATGGTCTTCCAGTTGCTGCCCTGGTCTTCGCTGCAGAAGAGGAAGTTGGCTGCCATATAGATGCGCTTATTATTGTGCGGACTGATAAGAATGGGTGTGTCCCAGTTCCAGCGGTAGGTCAGTTCTCCTTCGCCGGGGAAGGGTTTAATGCTAACGCTCTGACCGCTTTTACGGTCGTAGCGCGAGGCATTGCCATACTGTGATTCGGTGTATACGATGTTCGGGTCTTTCGGGTCTATAGCCACCCAGAAACCGTCACCTCCCTGCGTCACAAACCAGTCGTCATTGGTCACCCCGTTGCTCGTGCTGGCTGAAGGACCTCCGAAAGAGTTGTTGTCCTGCGTGCCACCATATATATAATAGAATGGATATGAGTTGTCAACGGCAACCCTGTAGAACTGTGTCACGGGCAGGTTCGACTTGAAGATGAAGTTTGCGCCGTTGTCCCATGTCTCATAGATACCGCCGTCGCCGCCGATATAGAAGTGTTTCGTATCATCCGGGTCAATCCACATGGCATGGTCATCAACGTGTCGTCCCTCATTGCTGACCCTTGAAAAGGTCTTACCGCCGTCAAGGGTGACCTGTGTGTAAGTATCGAGACTGAAAACCCGGTCTACATCTTTGGGGTCACAAATGATCTTGTTGTAATACTGGCCGCTGGCATGGTATGAGTTCATCCTCTCCCACGAAGCACCCCTGTTCAATGTCCTGTAGAAGCCGCCTGATTCGCCCTGAGCCTCAACGATGAGGTAGAGGACGTCTGGGTTCACCGGTGAAATTGCGATACCCATGCCGCCGATGTCTCCTGATGGCAGGCCCTTCATGATCTTGTTGAATGTCATGCCGCCGTTGGTAGATTTATATACTGCTGATTCCGGTCCGCCACTTATTTTCAGGCCGATATGTCTGCGGCGCTGCTCGCTGGTGGCATAGATAATGTCAGGATTCCTTGGGTCCAGAACCACATTGTTGATGCCGGTGTTTTCGCTGATATTCAGGATCTTTTCCCACGACTGGCCACCGTTGATTGATTTGTACAACCCGCGTTCTCCACCGGGTCCCCATGCTGATCCTTCTGCTGCCACATATATTATATCACTGTTGCGGGGGTCGATGGCGATACCGCCTATCTGTCGGGATTCCTTCAGGCCCATGTTCTTCCAGCTTGCGCCGGCATCTTCTGACCGGTATACACCGTCGCCCCAGCCAAGGGCGCGCTGGTGGTTATTTTCGCCTGTGCCTGCCCATACCACATTATGGTTATCAGGGTCAATTACAACACAACCTATGGCGTAGGCCCCGTATTTGTCAAAGACAGGCTGCCATGTGGTGCCGTTGTTAACGCTCTTCCAGATGTTGCCTGAAGCAATTGCGGCATAGATCTCTGAATGATTCGACGGATTTACTGCCAGGTCGGCAATGCGGCCGGAAGCCCATGCAGGCCCCACTGACCTGAAAGAGATGCCACTGAATAGTGAGGTCGGGACGGAAGGCTTGATCTGGTTCTCAGATCCCTTTACATCCTTCTTCGTTTCTTTCTTCTGCGCATACAGGCTGAATGAACCCGCCAGCACGAACACCAAAACTACTGTAAGAATTTTTTTCATATAAGGCTGTTTTGTCTGTTATTATTAATGCTAAGGTAAGATAAGGAAATTTGTCAGGGGATTTTTTAACGTTATTTAATTATTTTGCTGCCAATTAAAAGCAACAGAGATGAACGATATATATTTTACCAGACGGACTGTCAGGAAGTACAGGGATGAGGAGATAGAGAGCGGGCTTCTGGAACGAATACTCACTGCGGGAACACGGGCTTCAACTACAGGCAACATGCAGTTATACAGCATTATAGTCACGCGCGATGCAGCGATGAAGATTCTGCTTGCCCCGGCTCACTTCAATCAGCCAATGGTTACCGCGGCACCCGTGTTGCTTACCTTTTGTGCCGACTTCAACCGGTTCAACCTATGGTGCAGGCAGCGTGAAGCCGAGCCCGGTTATGACAATTTTCTCTCATTCATGACGGCGGCCATTGATGCCTTGCTTGTGGCGCAGACTGTATGCAATGCTGCCGAAGAGGAGGGACTGGGAATATGTTACCTGGGGACTACGACATACAATGCTGATAAAATAATTGATATACTGGGACTTTCCTCAGGGGTTGTGCCTGTTGCGACTGTCACAATGGGATGGCCGGCGTTGGTACCCGATCAGACTGACAGGTTGCCGCTGGCAGCCGTGGTGCACCAGGAGAGGTATCACGATTATTCTCCGGAAATGATTGATGACCTCTACAGGGCTAAGGAGGTACGGGCAGACTCGCTGCAGTTTATTGCGGAGAACGGTAAGAAGACACTGGCACAGGTCTTCACCGATGTACGCTACAAGAAGGCAGACAACGAATACTTCTCTGCAAAATATCTTGAGGTAATCAGGAGGCAGGGGTTTATTTATTAGTTATTAACCATCCGGATGTAAAGCCGCAGAGATATATCAATAGTCTCGCTTTACATCATTACCTGATGCAGGGAGCCTGCTCCACTCCTTAATGCCCGCCCCTTGATTCCTGCGTTTCAGTAGTAAACCTCAATGGATCCGATTCATGCCTGGGATAAGCCAGAAAATTTACCGGACTATCATTTGCTTCAGGTTGCGAAAGCCGATCTAATGCTCTGTCATTAAGTCTTTGAATGAATTCATTATATGGCATTTCACGGTCACGCATTCCCAGACTGGGATAAACACCGGTACCTGCGTCGGGATCATGCAGGACCACCACAGTATTTTCCGGTGTGCCGTCACCTCGAATACCCACAACCACAACAGCATGTCCGCAATTCTGAGTAGGATCAGCGCAGCCAAAATAGGCTGCCCACAGAGGACCATGACCAAGAAAGCCGACAAATGTTTCAACCGGGAATGAGCTGGGCTGAACAGAGATAAAATTATAAAACTCCAACGGACTTGCATCATAACTTGACAATCCCTGTCCGATATAGTGTTCAAAGAAGGGGAGGTTTCTCTCGACCTCTTCGGGAGTGAGGGCATCGGCAAGGCACATCTGTTCGTCCTCATTCTGCCGCCACCAGAGGATCATCGCAATTGAGGAGGACCAGCATGAAACATTTGTGGGTTGAGGGATAAACGGTACATGGTAGTAAATGTCAACCGGGGTTTGTGCCTTCAGGCTTAATCCTGAAACGATAAGCAGGAGTATGATAAGTTTATTTTTCATAGCAGATCATTATAATGTTTCAAGATAGATTCTACCGTAATTTGTTTTTTGCCGGGGCATGACTTTGGGTGCGGACTGGCCTCTGACAAAATATGCAATTTCATATTCGAACTCATTTGAGTCGCGTGGAAGAACAACTTCTGCCATTTGAGAGAGCCCGTCTTCTTTGGGTTGCAGTGTTACCCTTTTGGATTGCTCTTTATTATTTATAGTGTAATATAGAGTTATCTCAGCAGCTCGTATCTTTTCTTTATCGAAGAAACCCTGGTCGGCTTCCATATATACAGGTTTACGTACATAATCGGGAGCAAGTGCCAGCACAGCCGATTCTGTCTTTGTCCAATCGGTCTCAGTTGCTGCACCACCAAAGTAACTCCATCTTGTTTTATATTCGTATGAAAGCCATTTATTACGATCATCATCACCTTTCCAGCCATATATCATCACAAAATTGTTGGCTTTTTCATTGAACAGCTGTTTGTTGATCTGAACCCCCTGGACTGTCTGCTGCCCGTCCTGGTGCGTCTTACGGATCAGAACCTCTACCGAGTTGATATATTTCCCGAAGTCATCGCTGTTAATAGAGCCGTCTACACGGGTGTTTATCTCTCTCTGCTGGTAAAGCGGGTCATCGAGGTTCACCCTCCTGAAACAATCGGGACAGCGTGCCAGGGATATGAGGGAACCAAAATTCTGATCGAAACGGTTCATCCGGGTCTCCATTGTGTATTTGTTCAGGTTTATTTTGAACTGACCTGACCTTTTTTCCTTTTTCATCTTATAGGATAGGGCAATTGACAATCCGGGCACGGTCATCCGGTCAGGGCCCCGTGTTTTAGCTGTATCAGCGCGATTTCCTCCGCTGCCTGTAGTGCTGCTGCCGGTTCCTGCAGGACGGACCACCGGTCTTCCACTGGCCTGCGCAGCTGCATCACTTGAAGCCCGGGCACCTGAACGGGCCTGATTCTCCTGTTTCAACCGTTCATTATAAAGCTGATCTTGTTTTGTATTGTAATCAATTGCCTCCTTACGCGATTTCTGGAGGTTTTCCGTCGCACGGTCAAGCATGCTTTTATTGTTACCGGGGAACAGGCTGTTGACATCCGGAACACCCGAACCGGCAATCTTATCCAGCATGAGATTTGCGAGCTGATTATATGCTGTTTCCACGAGTTTATCCATTTGTTCGTCACTACCTATCTGGGTTACCTCTATGGCCCCCTCATCGCGAAGGTCGTCAAAAGCAGCCTGTATCTCTGCTGAGAGAATTGGTGATGCCAATGCTGCCTGGAAAGAATGGTGTGAATATATCCTGTCCCAGTTTGCCTTTATCTCAGCTCGTTTAGGTGAGAGGAAACCCTCTATCTCCATTTCAAAAGAGATGGAGAAGTCAGGTGTCGGCGTTTCAAAAGTGGCCCATAGAATGTCAGATGCCTCTTTGGCCAGGTGAACAGAAACGGCACAGTTCTGACCTTCAAGTATGGGAGCTGTACCGAGACCGACAACCCGTTTAACATCTTCGCCTTCCCTGTTGAATGAGGAGACCAGCATGACGGTCCCGCTCTTGTAGATGACGGGTCCGACAATCTTGCCGTTAGACCTGATCCGGCGCAGAGCACGTTCAGCTTCCTTTAGCTGTTCGTCAGTGACATCCAGCCTCACCACAGCATGAATAATGCCTCCGGCCTCGTCAGATCTGGTGATCTGTGTTCCTGTCCCGGTCAATCCGTCTGTATTTCTTACATACTTGATAAATGAGAACATTGGTTTGCCGTCCGGATGGAGGGCCAGCTGCACCTGGTTTGGCATGTAATAGTAGTTGTCACCATTGTCAAGATCAGGAAAGAGGGTGAGATCACCTGCTCCCACAGGTTTGTCAAGAAGGAAACTCTGGGCTTTGCCGGTATTGGATTGGAGACACAATAGCAGGCTTAATCCCACGAAAACAAAAACCTTGGTTCTTTTTTTCATCTTTTTGGATTTTTGTATTGACTCATTACCCTGAAGAACTTGTCTTATAAGCTAATTGTACTGGATAATGCTTATTTAATGACTTTATCGAATATATCCTTGAACTTGTCAAGCACTTTCTCTTTAGAGCTCTGAAGCATCTCACTTCCCGTCTCTTTGGCCACATGGAATACCTCTGATTCAGTGTTTACAAGATCTTCGGGTATTGAAGCATAAATGTAATTATCATTGATCTGCGGATTCCAGTCGAGAGCGAGTTTCCCCTCAGTTTTATGATTGAAGATCAGCCGGTAAACGTAACCCCTGGTGTTTTTGTCAATAAAGATCGTCTTCTGCACGACAGGTTCACCGGCGGCGGCAGATATCTGTATGTTTTCCTCGACCTCGTTACCGAATTTCATGTAGTGGACCTGTGCAGTAACCCTGGTGATATCACTGCTCTTAAGTTCGTCAAGGTCAGCTTCGAGCTCAACGGTGACAGGCTTGACGGGGGGAGAGAGGGTCACCCCTTCCCATTCACCGACAATCCATGGTGTATTGTCCGGATAGACAACTCCGCCTCTCAGGCTCCACTGCGCCTTATATTCATAGACATCGGGATTTGTGTCTTCTCCCCTGGCATAGGTGAGGGTTGCCTTCACACCCTTATTTCCCAGGTATTCCCTGTCGATGGTGACATGATCTTCAAAGGGATTGCCAGATGTTCTCCTTTTCCTGACATTGACAGTCACATAGTTCACCTCTGTTCCAAACATCTCCTCGGCCTCAATATCGAGGATCAGGTTAATGTCACGGTATTGAAAGAAGGGATCATTCAGGTTAACCGAAGCAACGCATTTTGGATTGTCCCTTACTCCGTCATACCATGCCCCCAGGTTGCCGGTAAGTGAAATGTTCTTCGGCACCGTAAGCCGGTAGTTGAGGTTATAAACCTCAATCTTTCTTTCATACCGTTTCTCGGACACTGTCCTGTTGTAAACGTAGCTTCTTCCGTGCCTGACATTGGGATCCTGCTCTTTCTCTTTTTCACTGGGCTGTGAGGGAGGTGCTGTCATATCCTTATCAGTCATTGACTCAATCATGAGGTTCATGAACTGCTCAACAATCTTATCAGCCAGTTCATCACCGACCACGGTTTTATCAATGTCAATGACCACAGCCTTTCTTTCAATACACCTGGAAAAGAACTGACTAAGCTGATCATAGGTATACCTGTCATCTCTGCCACTCTTGGTGCCCCTGGTATCATGGGAATAATTAATCGAGTCCGTTTTAATCTGCTCCTGCACCCTGCTCCAGTCGACGGTGATCTTGCCGTTAACGGCAGGCATCATGACGTTATACATAAAATTAAGTTCAAGCGAGATATCTGTTATAGAGCGGTTCTTTTCAAAAGTAGCAGCAAGAAGCTGGGCAGTTATAGGGTTAAGCTTCCCGGCTACTGCTGCCTTTGCACCTGGCAGTGTGGGAGCGGAACCCGATGTAATGAGCCTGGCGCTTTCCGGATCAGACATCGATGCTGAGATGATGCGGAAAGACTCATCCTCGGTATAAACATCAACAGCGCCGATGATTTTTGGGTTCTGTATCCCCTTATATGGACTTCCGGGAGCTTTGGCAAGGTCAGTGATCATGGTCACGAGTTTTGCCTGTGCCTCCTGAAGTTGAGCAGGTGTAAGTCCCCATTCCATCAGGAAATGTATCAGACCTCCCTGTTCACCTCCTGATTCTGCTCTCTGTTCTGTTGTATATTTAAGAAAGAGAAATTCAGGTGTGGCATCGGCCCGGCGTGAAAGGCGCAGACCTACCGGAAGATAATAGTACTCGCCTGTGTAGGTGTTGTTAAGTGACTTGGCCTTTCCGAACAGGATGACATGTGTACCGTCATTAAGCACAATCTCAACCTTGTTCTGATAATCAAGCACCTGTGCATTGAGATGATCTACCTGTAGCATCAATGCCGCAAT
>JBFYPM010000049.1:0-7648 GCA_041303295.1 Bacteroidales bacterium | reverse complement strand
TACAAAATAAGCAGTCATGAAGATGTATGCATTCATTGTCATATTTGCCATACAATCGGTTGTTGTCTTGGGTCAGGTACGGCACATAACCGTTGCCACTGACGGCAGCGGAGAATTTACTTCCGTCCAGGAAGCGGTCAACTCCATAAGGGCATATATGTCGGATACCACATACTTGTTTATCAGGAACGGCACTTACCGGGAAAAGATAGTGATCCCTTCGTGGGTGACCAATCTCTTCATGAAGGGGGAGAGCGTTGAAAACACCGTCATCACCTGGAATGACCATGCCAACATCCGCAATATGGGCACCTTCAGGACCTACACCATATGGGTGCTCGGAGCAGGATTTACTGCCGAGGATATCACCTTTGAGAACAATGCCGAACAGCTCGGCCAGGCCGTGGCTGTTCATGTTGACGCCGACAGGGCTGTCTTTCGCAGATGCAGGCTGCTCGGTAACCAGGACACACTCCTCACCGCCAACCAGGAGAGCCGGCAATACTATGAGGAGTGCTATATAGAGGGCACCACAGATTTTATCTTTGGCCCTGCCACTGCCTGGTTTGAGAGATGTCATCTTCACAGTAAAAAGAATTCGTATATCACCGCCGCATCAACCGTTGAGGGTCATGAGTACGGATATGTTTTTAACAGGTGCCGGCTCACGGCCGCCGACAGTATTACGAAGGTTTATCTCGGCAGGCCCTGGCGGCCGTTTGCCGCAACCCTCTTCATGAACTGCGAGCTTGGCAGCCACATCCTGCCCGCAGGCTGGCATAACTGGGATAACCATCAGAACGAACGGACAGCCAGGTATGCCGAGTACCGCAACACAGGTCCGGGAGCCAGTCCCGGTACCCGCGTTGCCTGGAGCCGTCAGCTTAGCCGGAAGGAGGCCGGGACATACACCGCAGAGAGGGTGTTTGCCCGTCACGACGGATGGAGCCCTGTCAGATAATTGATCAGAGCCTGATCTTCTCCCCGTTGATAAATACCTTTTTCAGCTTCACCTTTTCAGCGCCGGTGATTGATGTTCCCTGTTGCACGCCGTTGAAGCTGCAGTTCCTGAGTGTTACGTCTGAGACGTTCACCGATCCATCAAGCCCGATAATATAAATTCCGTACTGACTCTCCTGCGATGTAACATTCTCCAATGTGACATTTCTTACAAAAGGAGGAAAGCCTCTCTTGCAATCTTCAAGGGGTTCATACATCAGGTTTATCTTCAGCACTGCCTCAGAACACTTGCCCACCTTTACATTACGTACGTTCACATTTTCAATAATGCCTCCGCGACAGTCTGATGTCTTGATCCTGATGACTCTCAGCAGTTCAGGGCTGTCCATCTCGCAATCCTCAACAAAGAGGTTGGAGAATCCTCCGGAGATCTCGCTGCCTATTACCACTCCTCCGTGACCGTCAGCCATGCGGCAGTTGCGCACTATAATGTTCTGTGAGGGAATGGCCCATCGCCGCCCGTCATTGTTTCTCCCTGACTTGATTGCAATGCAGTCATCGCCGGTGTCGAAGTAGCAGTTCTCTATGAGGACGCCGTTGCATGATTCCGGGTCACAGCCGTCCGAGTTGGGGCCGGCGCTCACTATTGTCACTCCTCGCAGGATGAAGTTATCGGTCAGGACCGGGTGGATGACCCAGAAGGGGGAATTCTTCAGTGTCAGGTCTTCAATGAGCACGGTATTACAATTGTTGAAGTTTACCAGCTGGGGTCTGAGCGCTCCCTCGAGGCCGAAGCGTCGTTCCTCAACAGGCGTCTGGTTCTGTTCATGACTAAGAAGCTGCATTCTGCCGGCAATCTTCTGGTTGTTCATTCCCTCGCGCCAGCCGTAATCAGGATTTCCGTTCATCCACCACCACACCTCGTTTGAGGCCTGCCCGTCAATTGTGCCTTTGCCCGTGAGGGCGATGTTTGCTGCATCAAAGGCATAGACCAGTGGGTGAATATTATAGCAGTCCATTCCTTCCCAGCGAGTAAGCACCGGTGGCAGGTAGAGCTCATATTCAGTGGCAAAGAGCAGAGTTGCACCTTCGGATATATGCAGGTTGACGTTGCTCAGCAGTGTCACGGGGCCTGTGTGCCAGGTCCCGGAGGGCACATAAACCACTCCTCCTCCGTCAGCATTGCATTTTTGTATCGCTGCCTCAATGGCGGCCGTATTCAGGAACGAAGTGTCATCAGCCACTGCCCCGAAATCGGTTATGTTGAACGTATCGGCAGGGAAAGATGTCCTCAGGATCGACTGTTCAATCTCCGTGGCCATCTTCCACCTGTCACCGCCCGTGCAGGAAGGCAGGGCAGTGACAAGGAAGATAAATAAGAATGGTAAAAGACGTACCATGATCAGTAGCCGGTATTTTGCCAGAAGCCTTCAGGATCGGGTCCTGAAGTTTTGTTGGTGATGGCGTCCATCTGCGGCTGTGGTATTGGTCTCAGCGTATGGAATGACTGAATATTGGCGGATGCAGAACCGTTGTACAGCCTGACCCTGTCAATGAGTGTTCCGGTACGTTTGAGGTCAAACCACCGCTGCTGTTCGCCACAGAGCTCACGGGCACGCTCATCAAGAATAACGTCTATATCCTTTGCTGTTACCTGGGCCTGTTCGGCAGAAGTCAGGCTGTTATCCTTGCCAGTGATGGCACGCGCCGTGCGGAGGTCGTTAAGCTTCTGGATTGCAGGGCCAGACTGGCCTGCCATCATATACCCTTCTGCGGCGATGAGGTACATTTCGGAGAGCCTGAATACAAAGGCATCCTTGGAACCCAGGTCTCTGATCACAGTACCTGTATAATCGTCAAACTTCTTCAGTGCGATAAACATCCTGTTTCCCTTGTTGTTCTGCACGCCGCTGGTTGAGGTGGCGATGGTGGGCATGATGGCAGCTTCGGTTTCATATAACGGCCACACGACCGGGTCACCGACATCAGTTCTCGAGAAGAGTACATACCTGTTGGCAGCTCTGGCCACCTGCGCAGGTGTCACAGTCTCAGGAGAGAGGTAGAGGGCTGTGTCACGCATGAGAGCATAGCCTGTAGGCGGCTGTACCCCTCCTTCAAACGCTGCACCCAGCTGTGGCGCCACATAGTAAACATCTCGGAACGATGCCTGGTAACGCTGGTCTGTCGCCCTGTTGAACACATCAAGAAGGTAACCTGAAGGAACGAACCGGGTGAAGCCCTTGGAGTAGGGTTGGTAGCTCAGTCCTACATTATATACCACGCCCCTGAATGTAATGTTCTTATTTGCTTCAGTGTCAGTACGCCTGAGAATTGCCGAGGTGGCCGGCACGCTGTTCCATACGCCGGTGAACATCAGGTGTGCTGCGTTACCGCCAAGGACGTTAGCTGCATTCCGGAGTATCATCCCCGACCATGTCATCTGGTTATTGCTGGCATCGAGCTTGAGCCTGGCGGGCATGATATTGTATGCCAGCTCAGTTGAGTAATCAACATGCCAGATCACCTCTTTATTATTGACCCCGTCCTCGTTGGCCCCCAGCCAGCAGTCTGCGTAATTTGTGAAGAATGATGCTCCGCTACCTGTTATTACCTCCTCGGCTTGCGCTGCTGCGGCTGTGTAAGCTGCCGCATCATTGAATTTGCTGCCTTTATATAACAGCAATCTTGCCCGAAGTGCCTTGGCGGCCCACAGGTTAACGCGTCCGGTCTTGGCTGTTCTTGCCTGCAGATGGTCAATAGCTTCGTCAACGTCATTCAGCATGAACGCATAAACATCCTCCTCCGAATCGCGGTAGGCGACGCTTGAGATGCTGTTGACAGCTTCCCTGTTAATCTGTACCGGTCCCCATGTCTCAACCAGGTGCCAGTAATAGAAGGCTCTGAGTGTCTTGAGTTCGCCAAGATACTGATCTCTTTCGAGGGCTGAGAGAACCTGTTCGCCGGCATTGTTTACAGCCTTTATGCCTGTGTTGCATAGGTTTACGGCAGTGTAAAGCATCTCCCAGTACTCGTCAAAGCATGCGTTCATTGTCTCGCGCGTTGAGCTGGCGACTTCAGGGGTGATGCCAGAGTAGTTAATAAGGACCTTCTGCCTGTTGTCATAGCCGGTAAGCCATGTATCAGTGCCACCCTCGCTGAGCCCTAAGGCAGCTTCCTTGCCGTACCAGCCTCTCAGGTATGAGTAGCTGGCAGCAACAAGTCCCTCAATTCCGCTTTTTGATGAGTAAAGTATATCCTCAGTATTGCTTGTACGGTTGTTCTCCTCAAGGAAGTCCGTACATGAAGTGCCTGCCACCATTAGCAGCGCCAGCACAAGTATGAATTGTCTTATTGTTTTCATTTCTATATGTTTTTCGGACAGTCCGTTAAAAATCCAGGTTGAGACCAAACACCAGATGTTTCGCCATCGGGTTTGAAATGCTTCCTCCGCGTTCGGGGTCGTAGTTATCGAGGTTGCTGAATGTGAAAAAGTTCTGCAGCGAACCGTAGATCCTCAGGTTGCTTATTCCGGCCCTGGAGATAAGGTTTTGAGGAAGGTTATAAGCCAGGGTAACTTCTCTCAGTTTCAGGAAGGATGCCTTTTCGAATGCCAGTGCAGGCATATTATTTTGAGATGCAATGCCGGGACGCGGGAATTTTGCATCCTGGTTTTCGGGTGTCCAGAAATCAACATCCGGTGAACCGTCCTGCTCGGTGGGCTTGTATGCGGTGTTGTATGCATACTGGATCCACTGACCTACCCTTGCAAAGAGCTGACCTGACAGTGTAATGCCTTTGTAGGAGATTGAGTTGTTCCAGCTGAATATAAACTGAGGGCTCTTGTTGTAGAGTCGCTTGTCAAGGTCATTGATGAGTGTATCATTATTGACATCGACAATTTTAATGTCACCCGGAACACGGTTATAACGTGCTGCCATTTCAGCCTCCGCTATGGTCCAGCATCCGTCGGCCTCATAGTTGTAAAAGGCTCTCACCGGCTCACCCACTACGAGTGCATTGTTCGGGACTGACACATCGCGGTCTTCACCGCTTGCCAGTGCCAGAATCTTGTCACGGTTAGTCGAGAATGTGAAGTCGGACGACCAGAGGAAGTCAGTTGTTTCAATAACACGTGCACTCACAGAAGCTTCGAACCCAATGTTCTCTGTCTCGCCAACGTTGGCCAGCACCTGCGGATAGACCGATGTGGCCGGCAGGCCTTTATAGAGCAGAAGGTCAGAGGTCCTTGAATAATAGGCGTCAAGGACCAGCGAGAGCCTTTCCTTCCAGAGGGAAAGGTCGATGCCGGCGTCATATGTTGCAGTTGTCTCCCACGTTACATCGGGGTTACCAAGCACTGCCGGGAGCATTCCTGTAAATAGTGTACTACCGAAGGTATATGGTACCAATGTTGAACCAAGGCGCGTCTTGGTCATATACGGGTCTACCGAAGAGTTGCCCGCAATACCCCAGCTGAGACGCAGCTTGAGGAGGTCCACTGCTTTCACACCGTCCATGAATGACTCCTCGGAGATGACCCATGCTGCAGCAAGGGAGGGGAAGCTGGCCCATTTGTTTCCATCCGCCAGCACTGATGAACCGTCGGCGCGTAGTGTTGCGGTAAAAAGGTACCTGTCAAGCAGCTTGTAGTTCACCCTTCCGAAATATGACAGGAGTGAGCTCTCGGTATAAATATCCTCAAGCTGGCGGCCTGAAGAGAGAATGTTCTGCAGGAAATAGAATGAGGTTTTGGTATAATGATCCTGCAGTCCGTAGCCGAAAATCCTGTGTGATTCATACTTTTCCCTCTGGGCTGCCTGTCCTGCAAGTAACTGCAGTTCGCTGTTCCCACCGATTGCCCGGGTGTATGTAAGGGTGTTTTCAATGATGTACTTCATCGTCTGGTCGTTCTCGGCGGAGATGTAAGAGCCGCGGCCGAACTGGTAGTTGGCTGTGCACATATAGTCTTCATAGATTCCCTGGCGGCCCGACTGTCCGTCAACGCCCAGTGACGACCTGAACTGCAGGCCCTTGAGAATGTCCCATGTCACAAATACATTCCCGAAGAGACGGCTTGAGAGGGTGTTATTGGTATAGAAACCTTCAACCTCATTTAGGAGGGGGTTGGTGTGACTCACTGCCAGTTCCGAAGGACGGTCCAGGATTGTGCCATCTGCCAGGAATGGCTGTGCCATGGCGTGCATCTTGATGAGCTGTGAATAGACGTTGTCTTCCCTCCGGTCCCAGTCGCGGTAGGTGAACTGCAGGTTAGCGCCGGCGGTAAATGCTTTGGATATCTTCTGAGTGACGTTCTCCCTTCCGTTATACCTTTTCAGATTGTCATTCTTCAGCAGTCCGTTTTCATCCATATAACCAAGGCTGATAATATAGGATGTCTTATCAGATCCGCCTGAGGCTGACAGTTCATAGTTCTGGGTCACGGAGTTTTGCATAACAAGGTCAAACCAGTCGACACCGCCCTCATTGTAAAGGTCGAGCACAGTCTTTTCCCATGGTGATGAGAGAACATCAGACAGAACTGTTGAGGGAGGATAAGCCGAAAGGTTTGTCTGTCCCCATGTATCAGCAACATTCTCTGCTGCGTAGCGAAGGCGTTCCGCCATGAACAGGTAATCCTGCTCAACATCCATCAGACGAGGCAGGTTGGTGGGTGAGTTCATTGAGACGAATGTGTTGAATGAGACCGTCGACTTTCCCCCGGCAGCAGCGTCACCTCTCTTTGTGGTGATGATGATAACGCCGTTGGCGCCTCTTGTACCATAGATAGCTGTTGAGGAGGCATCCTTTAGCACCTCGATGGAGGCTATGTCAGAGGGGTTGATGTCAAGGGTGGAGCCGTACTCTATTCCGTCAACAAGGAAGAGCGGGGAGTTGGAGGCGTTGATTGATCTCACTCCGCGCAGTGTCATGTTGATCTCCGAGCCGGTCTCGCCGCTTTCTCTCGTTATGTCAAGGCCTGCAACCTTACCCTGTATCGACTGCAGGGCGTTGCTTGACGCTGTTTTAACAATCTCGTCAGACCTGACTGACGATACGGATCCTGTCAGGTCTCTCTTTTTCACGGTGCCGTAACCAACCACTACTATCTCATCGAGAGCGAGTGTGCTCTCCTGCATGACAACATTGATGGTAGTTCTGGTTCCGATGGTCTCCATCACCGGTTCGAGGCCGATGAAGGAGAACTGGAGGGTGGTTGCCTCAGCAGGTACAGGAATCGTGTAAAAGCCGTCGGCATTTGTCAGTGTGCCGGTTGTTGTTCCCGGAACACTGACGGTGACGCCGATAAGCCTTTCACCTGCTGCCCCTGTGACGGTGCCCTGTATGGTCCTTGTCTGAGCATGGACCATGATCCCTGCAGCAAGTGCAAGGATAAGCAGCACCGGTTTTCTGAAAATGCGCTTGTTCTTCAACATAGTTATAGGGTTAGAGTTAAAATTAATAAGTATATGGTTATTGCAATATCAAAGTTAAACCGGCGCTTTGCATCGGGGGTACACTTTTCTGCTAAAAGGGTGGAGATTTTAGTCCTCAGTCGGCAGTTTTCAGTCTTCAGTCCTCAGTCTTCAGTAGTGACTGTGGACTGCTGACTGCCGATTGCAGACTGAAGAGGGACCTTCAGACCTTCAGACCTCAGACCTTCAGACGGAGCGCAGCGACAGGCCGCAAG
>JBFYPM010000048.1:0-17401 GCA_041303295.1 Bacteroidales bacterium | reverse complement strand
ATCAGTCCTTATAGCTGTAAAAACAGTCGGAATCGACATGCTTGCCCTGATTGCATCCGGGAGGTATCCCCTCCTGAAAACCACCTTTTTGCTGGTAACCACATCTGTAGCCAGGCATAGGTAGGGGACAGGCAGTTTCGAAAAGTCAGAGATGCCGGCGGCAGGCCAGAAGTAGTGATTCAGTCCGCTCTCGATCTGGTACCCGTTGATGAGTCCAGACGGCAACTTGATGGCATTGCGGGTGATGGGTAGTGAGAGGATGCTGTTAAAGTAGTGGCGCTTTTCAAGGAAGATAATTTTGTTTTCCGGTATTCTGTCAGAGATGGCGGCGTCCCAGTCGAATGTCCGGAACATTGTTGCGATGCTGTCCGGAGAATAGCCCATTGCGTATATCCCGCCAACGATGCTGCCCATGCTGACGCCCGTGATATAATCAGGCTTCAGTCCGGCCTCCTCCATAACCATTAATACTCCGATATGTGCCAGCCCTTTCGCCCCGCCTCCGCTGAGAGCCAGTCCGAGCTTTGGTCTTGGCGGCGGATCCTGCCCGATCAGAAGGGGTTGAGAGATGGCAGTAAAAGTCAAAACAAACAGAAAAACAATTGTCCTGCCTGCTTTACGCAAAGGATATGTTGACTTAAAATTGGCCATTGACTTGCAATAATGAAAGTAGCTCTTTTTTAGCACTTATAAAAGCAAGTTATGTATATTATGTAACTTGGCGATGTGAAAAGCAGGGAAAAAAATGAGCTGTCATGGCCGCCCTCATCCAGGAAGGAGATGGAGGCACTGGGGTGGGAACGGCCAGATGTGATTCTCTTTTCAGGTGATGCTTATATTGATCATCCCTCTTTCGGGGCGGCAGTTATTGTCAGGGTTTTGGAGGCCGCCGGTATGAAGGTGGCGGTAGTTCCACAGCCCAACTGGCAGGATGACCTGCGCGACTTCAGCAAGATGGGCGCTCCCCGTTATTTCTTCGCCGTGACTGCCGGCAACATGGATTCCATGGTCAATCACTACACAGCTGCCAGGAGACTCCGGTCAGACGACGCGTACACACCTGGAGGTGCGTCAGGCTTCCGGCCTGACTATGCCACGGTGGTCTACACACACGCACTTAAGAAACTGTTCCCGTCAACTCCGGTGGTGACCGGAGGCATAGAATCATCTATGCGGAGGCTGATGCACTATGACTACTGGAAGGATGCACTCGAACCCTCCATACTTGTCTCTGCCGGTGCTGACCTTCTGATCTACGGTATGGCTGAGAAGGCCGTGTCGGAGCTGGCCAAGCGTGTCCTGAAGGGCGAGAAGGCGAATCAAATATATGATCTCCCTCAGTCAGCTTTCCTGTTCAACACCGGGGAGACCCTTCAGCCATTACCGGGGGTGAAGGAGATGAAGATGCACCCGTGGCATGAAGCCATCGCCTCGAGAAAAGCATATGCTGAAAATTTTGTCCTTTTCGAGAAGACAAGCAACAGCATGAGACCGGTAAGGCTCACAGAGCAGTACGGCGACAGGGTGGTAGTGGTCAATCCACCGTTTCCTCCTGCCACCGGGGCAGAGGCCGACGCCGTCTATGACCTGCCGTTCAATTATGCGCCACACCCTCGTTATGCCAAAAAGGGACCCATCCCTGCCTGGGAGATGATCCGCTTTTCGGTGAATATCCACCGGGGCTGTTTCGGGGGATGCAGTTTCTGCGCAATCGCCGCTCACCAGGGCAAGTTTGTGAGCAGCCGCAGCGAAGCCTCCATTATGAGGGAGGTGGAACGGATAAGCAGGATGGAAGGTTTCAAGGGCTACCTGTCTGACCTGGGAGGTCCCTCAGCCAATATGTACAGGATGGCGGGGAAAGACAAGGAAAGGTGCATGAAATGTGCACGTCCCTCGTGCATCTGGCCAGCAGTGTGCGATAACCTTAACACCTCCCATCACGATCTTACATCCCTTTACCGCAAGGTCAATGCCCTGCCTTACATAAAGAAATCGTTCGTAGGCAGTGGTGTCAGGTATGACCTGCTGATGCGGGACTTTAATAAATCTGCAGGAGCGGCCGAGGATCAGTACCTCAGGGAGCTGATAGTGAATCATACAAGTGGAAGACTAAAAGTTGCACCTGAACATACTGACGAGGAGGTACTGTACCTTATGAGGAAAAGCTCATTCAGGCACTTCAGGAAACTGCGGGAGAGATTCAATGATATAATTCGCAGCAGCGGGCTGAAATATGAACTGGTACCATATTTCATATCGGCTCACCCCGGAACTAATGAACAGAAGATGAGTGGCCTGGCACGGGAGTTGGGCGCGATGGGAATGCATCCCGAGCAGGTCCAGGACTTCACACCGACACCCATGACACTTGCCACGGCGATGTACTATCTCGGTTTCGACCCTTACACCGGGAAGAAGGTATATGTGGCGCGTGACATCGGGGAGAAGAGGAGGCAGAAGGAATACTTTTTCAAGGCAAGGGGCAAACGGTAATAAAAAGCCGGCAGTCAGCAGTCGGCAGTCAGCAGTTGATCAATAAGTTCGCGACTGCAGACTGAGGACTAAAAAAAGAGGCCAGTCACCCGGCCTCTTTTTATTACTCGTATTCCTTAAGGATGGCTTTTACATCATCAGGGGCGACCCTTCCGTAAGTCTTCTCACCCACGAGCACCACCGGTGCGAGACCGCAGGCGCCGACGCAACGGAGGCTTGAAAGCGAGAATTTTCCGTCACCTGTAGTCTGTCCAACCTGTATTGCAAGCTCTTTCTTGAATTCATCCAGCACCTTCTCGGCTCCCCTGACATAGCATGCGGTACCCATGCAGATGCTGATCGGATGCTTCCCTTTTGGGGTCATGGTGAAGAATGAATAAAATGTCACAACACCGTATACCCTGGCCGTAGCAATGTTCATCTTTGAGGCTATGGCCTCCTGTACCTCAGCCGGGAGATAACCGAAATGTTCCTGTGTCTTATGCAGCACGTTTATCAGCTCCAGCGGTTCATTGTTGAATGAGTCACATATCTCGTTGATCTTATCAACATCCTGTTGTCTCAGTTCTATCTTTATACTTGACATCTCTTTGAAATTTATGTTATTACCAGGATCTCACTGTTTGACGATTATCTTTGCTTTCCTGTCAAAATAGTGTGTATGCAGCAGGTGATGTGCCTTTTCGCTGTTAGGCTCGCCAAGGAATTCCTTATAGAGCTGAATTATATAGGGGTTCTCGTGTGAGACCCTGATGGGTTTGTTCTTATCCTCTTCATAGATCGCTTTTGCTCTTGCCTTCAGTATTGAGGAATCGCCGTGGTGCAATGGCTGTCCGCCTCCGCCGATGCAGCCGCCGGGGCAGGCCATGACCTCAATTGCATGGAATTTAGACCGGCCGGCTCTGACTTCGTCAAGCAGCTTGCGGGCGTTGCCCAGACCATGGGCTATGCCGATATTCAGAGGGAAGCCGTCAAAGTCTATAGTAGCCTGCCTGACACCCTCCATCCCTCTCAGTTCATCGAAGTCGAGGCGGTTGAGCTTCTTGCCTGTGAAGAGTTCATAGGCAGTACGTACGGCAGCTTCAATGACGCCGCCGGTATTGCCGAAGATGACGCTTGCGCCGGTTGACTCTCCCAATGGCCTGTCGAAGTCCATATCCGGCAGGTTATTGAAGTCGATGTTAGCCTGTCTGATGAAATGAGCCAGTTCACGTGTGGAGATGGAGAAGTCGACATCCGGATTGCCGTCGACGGAGAACTCCGGTCTCTGGCTCTCATACTTCTTTGCCAGGCATGGCATGATGGAGACAACCACCATATCCTGACGCTTTACTTTAATCTTATCGGCAAAGTATGTCTTGGCAATTGCTCCGAACATCTGTTGCGGCGATTTGGCTGTAGAAGGAACATCCTTCAAGTCAGGAAAGTTATGCTCGAAGAAATTCACCCAGCCCGGGCAGCATGATGTCAGAATAGGAATATTGGCGTCCTTATCCCCCTTAAGGAACTTACCCAGCCTGGTGAGCAGCTCGGTGCCCTCTTCCATGATTGTAAGGTCAGCTGCGAAGTCTGTATCGAACACATAGTCGAACCCGAGTTCTTTCAGTGCGGCAACCAGTTTGCCCGTCACGAGGGTGCCGGGTTTCATTCCGAACTCTTCACCCAGTGCAGCGCGAACGGCAGGAGCCGTCTGTACCACCACCGTCTTTGTGGGGTCAACTATGGCACGTAGCACATCGCGGGTGTGGTCAACCTCAGTGAGGGCACCCGTAGGGCATACTGCAACGCACTGACCGCAATAGGTGCAGGGCGAATATTCAAGGTTCTGCTCGAAGGCCGGTGCCACAACAGCCATGAAGCCCCTGTTTACCGCTGAGAGGGCACCAACGGTCTGTACCTCGTTGCACATCATCTCGCAACGGCGGCACATGATGCACTTGTCAAGATCGCGTATGATAGAGGGAGAAGTGTCTTTCCTGTAAGTCGACATCTCGGCAATCTCCTGTCCGGGTATCTCTCTTATACCAAGTCTGTTGGCCATGTCCTGCAGATCGCAGAAGCCCGACTTGGGGCAGATGAGGCAATCCTTCGGGTGGTCCGAGAGGATAAACTCCATAACTGTCCTGCGTGCATTCATGACCCTTGGTGTATGGGTTCGGATAACCGATCCGTCATCGCATTTGGTGATACATGCAGGAGAGAGGTTTCTTCGCCCGTGGACCTCAACGACGCATATCCTGCAACCGCCCGGTTTGTTTTCTATATTCAGATCGTCAAGCCTCATGTGGCACAGTGTGGGGATATCAATCCCCATCTTCCTTGCTGCATCGAGGATGGTAGTACCCTTCTCGACCTCAATCTGTTTGTTGTCTATTGTCAGTTTAATTGTTTCCATCGTCAATCTACCTCTTCTTTAGTTGATTAGCACTGCACCAAATTTGCATTTCTCGAAGCAGGCGCCGCATTTAATACATTTTTCCTGGTCAATAAAGTGCGGCCCTTTGCGCTCGCCTGTTATGGCGTTGACAGGGCATCCTCTCGCACATGCAGTACACCCTACGCATTTGTCAACAATTATTGAGTACTTCATGAGGTCACGGCATTGCCCCGCCGGACACCTCTTCTCTGTGACGTGAGCCACATACTCGTCCATGAAGTTTACCATGGTTGAGAGGACAGGGTTGGGTGATGTCTGGCCCAGTCCGCAGAGTGAAGTGTCCTTGATTACATTGCACATGTTCTTCAGACGATCCAGGTCGGCCAGCGTGCCGTTACCCTTTGTGATATGTGTCAGCAGCTCATGGATTCTTTTATTGCCGATCCGGCATGGAGCACACTTCCCGCATGACTCCTCAACGGTGAATTCCAGGAAGAACTTGGCGATGGAGACCATACAGTCGTCCTCATCCATTACAATCATGCCTCCTGAACCCATCATTGATCCTGCGGCTACGAGGTTATCAAAGTCAATGGGGGTGTCAAGATGCTGCTCTGTCAGACAGCCGCCGGAAGGTCCGCCGGTCTGCACAGCCTTGAACTTCTTGCCGTTCTTGATGCCGCCGCCAATCTCGTAGATAATCTCGCGAAGAGTGGTTCCCATTGGTACTTCTATCAGGCCGACATTATTAATTTTCCCGGCCAGTGCGAAGACCTTCGTGCCTTTTGATTTTTCGGTTCCTATTGAGGAATACCATTCCCAGCCCTTGTTGATAATAACAGGCACACTGGCAAAGGTCTCAACGTTGTTTACGTTTGAGGGCTTGCCCATGAACCCGCTTTCAGCAGGGAAGGGGGGCTTGTTGGTAGGTTCGCCGCGAGCGCCTTCCATTGAATGGATAAGTGCTGTCTCCTCACCGCATACGAATGCTCCTGCTCCGTAACGCATCTCAATATCGAAGCTGAAGTCTGTTCCGAAGATGTTTTTGCCGAGCAGACCATATTCACGCGCCTGTCCTATTGCCACCTTCAGGCGCTGGATGGCAAGGGGATATTCAGCCCTGATGTAGATCAATCCCTTCGATGCACTCATTGCATAACCGCAGATAGCCATTGCCTCAAGCACAGAGTGCGGGTCGCCCTCAAGGACGGAACGGTCCATAAATGCTCCCGGGTCTCCCTCATCAGCATTACAGACAACATATTTCTGATCAGCCTTGTTCTTTGATGCTATCTCCCACTTTAGTCCCGTAGGGAATCCTGCGCCACCACGTCCACGCAGTCCTGATTTCTTTACAATATCTATGACGCCTTCAGGAGTGAGTTCGGACAAGCACTTGCCCAGTGCGGCATATCCTTCACGGGCAATGTATTCGTCAATGTTCTCCGGGTTGATGAAACCACAGTTGCGCAGGGCGATGCGGATCTGCTTCCGGTAGAAGAACATATGCTACGAGTCGCTTATATGCTCCCTGGTCTTCCGATAAACGTATAGCAACCTTTGAACCGCTCTTCCCTTGATGACGTGCTCTGCCACAATTACAGGGGCGTCTTCGGGTTTAACCTGCACATAGAATGTGTTGTCAGGCATCACCTTAACCACGGGTCCCTTTTCGCAGAAACCGAAACAACCGGTCATTATAACCTGCACCTCGTTACTGAGGCCTTTTTCTTCAAGTTCCTTCTTCAGATTCTCAACTATGAGATTGCTTTCCGAGGCGCGACAACCGGTCCCGCCGCAGACAAGAAGGTGCATTCTGAACTTTGACATTATCCTTTTCCTCCCTGATATTAGTCTATTTTTTCATAGTTTACCGGTATGATTCCGTCAACCAGTTCACCGTTCTTGATGTATTTCTCAATAATCTCGTCGGCCCTTTTTCTGTCGACAAATCCGTAAACAACGGGCTCCTGGCCCGGCAGCTGCACCTCAACTGTGGGTTCGGCATAGCAATATCCCATGCATCCCGTCTGGGTTACGACAGCCCCGATGCCTCTTTTGTCGAGCTCATCAACAAAGAAATCCATTATCGGCTTGGCTCCTGATGCAATGCCGCAGGTGGCCATCGCAACCTTCACCTGAACGAGTCCTTCCGGACTGTCTCCCTTGACCCTCAGATCAAGCCTTGTCCGTGCTTCCTCACGGATTCTTTTCAGGTCTGCCAGTGATTTAAGTTTTTCCATATTAATTATTGTTACATATTGTATTTTCTGTTTCCTCTTTTTTTGATCTGCAAAACTACCCCTGATAAGTTACTAAATTCCTAATATTTGTCATATCATGCTTCGAAATTTGTTATTTCATAAAGGTTTTCGCTGATGATCTCTTTCAATGATCTGACAATCGTCAGGTCTGTCACAGCCTCTGCACCAAGTTCCTCAATGATTTCGGCTGTTGAGATGCTCCATCCGGCTTGCTCGAAAGAATGGGCATATATGATGTTGATTGCAGGATTAGCTGAGATGAGCAGTGCAATTGTGCCGCTTTCATCGCCCAGGGGAGGTCTGTCTAAATGACTGTAGCCGAAGGTGGTAGTGACTGTTGTCCCTTTGCCCGGAGCAGAATTGATTATCATCTCACCGCCGGAGAGCCGGGCGTTCATCTGTAACAGGGGCAACCCCATCCCAACCCTTCTGGTGGTGCGTGTGGTGAACCACGGATCGGTAGCCTTTCTGCTTGTCTCCTCATCCATGCCTCTGCCATTGTCTGCAATAATCAGGGTGAGGGTATCAGAGGAGGGCGACTCACTTACAGTGATCATTATCTTGTCTGCACCGGCCCTGATGGAGTTCTGGGCTATATCCATAATATGAAGGGCAATCTCCTTCATCTCTCAGATGTGATTATATGTCTTCCCGCCTCGCTCCGAAGCGCCATAGCCAGCTCCTTAAATGATGGATGGTCAAGCATGTAAGAGGTATAGCGCCGTCCGATATGCTCAGGGATATGGGCATCCGAGTTGCGTATGACCGGGTAGAGGAGGTCACATGTGGCGCCTACGACCTCAATGGCGTCAATGTAGAGATCTTCGGGGATGAATCCCAACTGGCTGTTGATGCTGAATGAGGGCCGGTCAATGTGGGCCGGGATGAAGAGGGCACGATGATGGTGAGCCGCTGCTTCCACCTCGTCGAGGGTGGCATTCAACGCTGCAGGCAGGTAGTGGGTTATCTCGGTGATGATATTTTCATTCCTGTCGATTACCACCTGGTCACCGAAGATCTTCGGGTCATGGGGAGCAAAGGTATAGTGTTTCTCCAGCCATCTCTGGAAGGAGATCATGGCCTCCCTGTCAGGGAGTATAACAAGGGAATGGACCTCCTCGGAGCTGGTCACCTCAGCAGCCCTGAGGACGGTAATGCCTGCCTCGCATCCGAGGGTCACTGCCAGCTCGCAATGCAGTGTAGTGTTGTGATCAGAGACAGCAATCATGTCAAGCCCTCTCGCGGCAGAATGGCGGATTATCACTGCGGGACTCATTTCAAGTGAGCCGCAGGGCGATAGGAGGGAGTGAATATGAAGGTCAGCCCTGAATGGTTTCATTTTTCTTTTATGAGAGAGTAAAGTCTGCCAGTCAGCTCGAAAGTATTGAGTGCGGTTCCCAGCACGGGGATTCCCTCCTCGTTGCTCTGGGCCATGGTGTCGTCTCCCGGAGTCTCACCACTTGTGATAACCACGGCAGAGAGGTCCCGCAGGGAAGCGATGGCCATCACATTGCGGTGTGTCTGGATAGTTACCCATGCTGCCCCTGCACCGGCATGACCCATGACGTCGCTGAGCAGGTCAGAGGAGTAACCTCCGGTGATCTCACGGCCGAGCCCTTCATGTCCTGAGAAGACCGTCAGCCCAAGTTTTTCAACGATTTCAGTTACTTTCATTTTCAGCTCCTTTCTTATTGCAGTTTTTTGTAAAGTTATTATCGCCCCATATGCGTCTCATTATATCGGCAGACCGCTCCTTATCCATCAGATCTTTTTCCATGTTTGACTCACGTATGAAGACGCACTGTGATATGTCTGCCTGGTGCCGGACAATATCTTCTGCGAGGCTCTGGCAGGAGGGTGCTCCGCACAGGCCGCAGTCAGTGCCTGGCAACCAGCACATCAGGCGGCGCGACCGTTTCATCATTTTCATAGCCTCATCACGGTCGTCAGAGAGCCTGTACATTGAGCGGGGCTTGATCTCCTCGGTGATGCGCACTTTGTTCATGAGGTAATCACTGTAAGCTTCAATCCCAGGTATCTCTTCTGTTCCGGGGCTATTTATAACCGGTTTGAGCGTAAGCGCCTTTGTCCGGAGTCGCTCTGCCACCAGGAATCTGTTTGAGGAGAGCAGTACGCCTCCGGCGCAGCCCTCATCACATGCCCGGAGTTCAAGATAATCGACACCGGTTATCTCGTCATTCTCCAGCTGCTCAAGGAATTCGGTGACATTGTTGATGCCATCAATTGCAAGTGTTCGTCCGTTGACGCAAGATGCCTCGCCATTGGTGAGACTCCACACCAGTGTATCGGGATCAACCGTATAGGGGTGCTCCTCACCTCGGGCCAGCTCCCCCTTGTTCCTGAGGGTACGGTTTATCCTGTTATATATGAAGTCCATGTTAATAACACCTGTTATCGGGGTAGACTCTTCACCGACGGGCGATTTCACTGCGGCTATTTTTGCGGCGCATGGCGTGACATAGAATACTCCTATCTCAGCGTTATGGGCTCCCTTGTCGCGCAGTACCTTCCGGCAGTAGAACGCCGCCATCTCCAGCGGGGCCTTGAGGGTTGCCAGGTTACGTATCAGGGCAGGGAACCTGACCTGGATCAGGCGTACCACTGCGGGACAGTAAGTCGAGATGAGAGGTCGGGGTAGAGTCCTTACCTTCATGAGCTCCTCGATGGCGGGTTTTAAAACCTCAGCCCCGTGTTCAACCTCGTAGACCCATGTGAACCCGAGGCTTCTGAGGACGGTGCTTATCTCTGCCATTGAAACCTCATGCCTGAACTGTCCGTGGAGGACTGCAGGCACAAGGGCTACGCGATGCTTGTAGTCGAATATCCGGCTGAAGTCATCCTGTTCGATGATGATGGCATGGACAGGGCAGCTCCTGAAACACTCGCCACAGTCGACACACCGGTCCTCTGTCAGCCGAGCCTTGCCGTTGCGTATCCTCAGGGCTCCGGTAGGGCATACCCTCATGCACAGGGAACAGCCGGTGCAGATATCCTCGCGGATGGTCAGTGCGTGATGAAAGAATCCCTTTTCCATGATGTCACAGTGCAATGCTGTTAAGATTAATTGATATCTCAAGAGTAGTACCCGTTCCTGGTTCACTCGTTATAACAAACCTGTCGGCATTGGCACTGATGTTTGGCAGTCCCATGCCGGCGCCGAATCCCATCTCCCTTACCTCCGGGGAGGCGGTTGAGAAACCCTTCTGCATCGCCTGCTTAATATCAGCAATTCCCGGCCCTTTGTCAGCAAGTCTCATTGAGATTGTGTCGGTGTCAAGACTGACGTTGATGATTCCGCTGTAGGCATGTGCCACGATGTTTACCTCGGCTTCATAGAGGCAGACTACAACACGTTTGATAACTGTATTGTCCACTCCCAGCTGCTTCAGCATCTTCTTGACCTGGCTGGAGGCATACCCTGCATGGGTGAAATCGCCTCCTGAAACCTTATATTCGAAGCTCATTGCCATGAATTTCAGTAGAGAGGTTTAATGCCTGCCCGGTAAAGTTCGCCCGATGCCCTGAACATGGTTGAAGAGCATTTGATCAGGGTTATACCCAGTTCTTCGGCGAGGTCTCTCATCTCGGCAGTCACGAATTTGTTTCGTACGAACAGGATGCAGTTTATATCAGACATCTCTGCGGTGCGTATGGTCTGAAGATTGGCAAGTCCTGTTATCAGCAGTAGGCTGTCACAATTAACTGTAAGTACGTCACTCATCAGGTCGGATGCAAAGGCATGGCTTACCTCATTGTCGTTCTTTTGATCGCCGCATATCAGTTCACCATTCAGTACCGAACAAATTTCTCTTACTTTCATGTTTATTCTAATTCAGAAGAGCCTCATCAATAAATTCATGGCGCAAAGATACTAAATCTTTGTTAATACAATAACAGTGTTATAAAAATAACACAACATATGTAGTGCTTTTTATTGTCGACAGTTGATCTATTTATTAATTATTTGATGATCTGATATTTGCGAACTCAGATCCTGGTTTCCAGGAAGGTCTGATATCACTTGTCACTATCCGGTAGGCCACATCAAAGATGGCCCTTGTATCTTCCTCGATGCCTTCAAAATTCATTTCCGGGTAGTAATTGTCAGCAGGTTTGTGGTACATATGGGTGAGGTATTCCTTTTCCTTCTCTGCCGCCCACTCTCTTCCGAATTCCCTGCTGTCGCAGTTGCCCCGTGCGAAGAGAGAAGGCACACCTATGAGTGCGAAAGGGAAGTGGTCTGAGCGGAAATACATTCCTGTCTCTGGATTAGGGTCGGGAAGAATATACCTGTCCTGTGCAGCGGCTGCCACAGCCAGCATGTCATCCAGTTCCGACTGTCCGTAGCCTGTGACCATGATGTCTTTCATCCTTCCGATGGGTAGGAGGAGGTCGTTATTGAAGCATGCTATGATGTTTTCAGGTTCAACGGGAGGGTTGGCTGCGAACCATGCAGATCCAAGCAGTCCCTGTTCCTCGGCAGTGGGGAAGAAGAGGATTACTGATCGTTCGGGTCTTTTATTCATTGAGGCGAATGCCTCCCCGATCTCGAAAGCCCAGGCCATTGATGTGCCATTATCCACGGCACCGTTGTAGATTGAATCGCCGTTTTCGGCTTCGCCGATGCCGAAGTGGTCCCAGTGGGCTGAGACAACCACGCATTCTTCCGGGTGTGTGCTGCCAGTGAGTATGCCGGCCACATTTACCGAGCTGTTACGTATATGGCTGTTTTCAAGTCTCAGCGAGATGGAAGTACCCATCTCAAATCCGGTATAACCCGGACGGCATGCATCGCTCCTTAACGTCTCCACGTCGAGGTTTCGTGAAGCAAAGATCCTGGAGGCAGCCTCCGCGCTGAACCATCCTGTCACAGGGCAGGCGGTTATATCTCCCTCGCCGGGTTCCATGTACAATCCTGGTGACACAGAGCTTTTTCTGGGTATGGAGTAATTGTAACCGGCTCCCACGGTCTCGTGAATGATCAGTATTGCTGCTGCCCCTTGTCTGGCCGCTTCGTCATACTTGTATGTCCAGCGTCCGTAATATGTCATTTGGCGGCCCTTGAACAGTGTGGTGTCGCCTGTGTAGAGTCCAGGGTCATTAACAAGCACCACGGCACATTTACCCTTCACGTCTGTTCCGGCATAGTCATTCCACCCGTATTCGGGAGCCACAATTCCGAAACCGCAGAAGACCATAGGTATGTCAACCAGCTCCACTATCTGGCTCATTGACGGTGATTCTATGGCGACATCATCAGGTGCAGACAACTCCAGTCTTTCTTTTCCACCGGTGACGAGCACCTTCCCGCTGACCCTGGTGGTTATCTCAACCATAGGTACCTCCTGGAACCAGCTTCCGCCAAAAGCAGGACTGAATCCTATCTTCCCAAGCTCTTCAGCAAGATATGATGTTGTCACTGTCTCGCCCGGGGTGAAGGGCTTTCGTCCCATGAAACTGTCAGCGCCAAGGGTAGCTGTATATTCACTTAGCTCACCGGCAGTAATTGTTGCCGAGGCTCTCCTGAGCGTATCATCGCAGGAATTTAATACTGAAAGAACTATAAGGGCGATAATCGGGGGGATGTACTTTTTCATTTTCCGGTTTTTTTAGCTGATAGACAAAGGTTGACGATTACCTCTACTGCTTTTTCCATAGACTGCAGCGGTATATATTCAAAGCGGCCGTGATAATTATGTCCGCCGGTGAACAGATTCGGGCAGGGAAGGCCCATGAACGAGAGCCGCGCCCCGTCAGTTCCGCCCCTTACTGGTTTAATAACCGGTTCAATGTCCGCCTTGCGGTAGGCATTCAAGGCCTCCTCAACTATGTAGTAATTTGCTTCAATTATCTCCTTCATGTTGAAGTACTGATCCTTAAGGCCGACAGTTGCACCGGATCCTCTGTGTCTCCTGCGGATCTCCTCCGCCACATCATTCATCACCTTTTTCCTGTCACCGAACCGCACAGGATCATGGTCTCTTATGATGTACTTCATCACTGTCTCTTCCACAGTACCTTTTAAGTCATAAAGGTGGAAGAATCCCTCGTATCCCTCTGTGTGCTCAGGTCTTTCCCCTGAAGGAAGGAGTGAGTCGAATTCCCTGGCGAGCATCAGGGAGTTGATCATGGTCCCCTTTGCCGTGCCTGGGTGAACGCTGCGGCCCCTGACAGTCACCGTTGCGGCTGCGGCATTGAAGTTTTCATATTCCAGCTCACCGATGCCTCCACCGTCAAGGGTGTATGCATAGTCGGCTCCGAACGTCTTGACGTTAAAGTTATCCGCACCCCGGCCAATCTCCTCATCAGGGGTAAAGGCTATCCTTACTGTGCCATGCTCCAGGCCGGGATTCTTCAGAAGGTATTCGGCGGCAGTGACAATCTCGGCTATGCCGGCCTTGTCATCGGCCCCGAGCAATGAATGACCGTCTGTGGTAATTATGGTCTGCCCTTTATACCGGGAAAGCTCCGGAAAATCAGCAGGCGACAGGATAATACTTCTGTCAGCGGTCAGGGCAAGATCGCCGCCGTCATAATCCCTGTGAACCTGTGGGTTTATATTTTTGGAGGGTGCATCCGGACTGGTGTCCATATGTGCAATGAATCCTATCACGGGGCGTATCGAGTGCGTGTTTGCCGGCAGTGTTGCCATGATGTATCCATTCCCGTCGAGGGTTACATCTGAAAGCCCGATTTCTTCCAGCTCGGTTGCCAGGCGCCTGGCAAAAAGCATCTGGTTCGGAGAGGAGGGCGATGATGAATTGGATTCGTCAGGACTTGTATCAAAGCGAACATAATCAAGAAACCTGGTAAGGAGATTTTGCATCGGGTGATGAGTTGGTTCAGCAAATAAATATAATGTTAAGGGATGAGAAAAGCAATCAGGATTCCGGCCCCTTTCATCTGTCATTACCTGAGGACAAGGTTTCCCAGAAGGACTCTTCCGCTCTTCCAATACGCCCTGAAGTAGGGATCATCTGAAAGATATACAACTGTCCCTTTGCCTATATTTTCCGATACAATCACACCGGTATTCTTAATCTTCTGCCTGAACTTATAGCCGGCAAATCCTGAGACAGGAGTGTTGTCAGTGATAAAGCCGATGTTGTTTCCCTTTTCGAGGAAAGGAAGACCTTCGTTTCGTTTCATCAGGAACCACTCCTTTCCCATACCGAATGCGAAGGGATGGGTATCATCGAGGCGAACCCTGAAGATAGCGCCGGCTGATCTGTCAGTTGCTGAGAGGCGGCGTTGGTCTTCGAAGCGCTTCAGAAGTGTGGTATCGGTGCCGGTAGCCTTGAGGTTTTTCTTCTCCTCGGCCTCTTTAGCCTCGTATGCCTTTCCAAGTACTGTTGTCTTCTCCGCTTTGAACAGGGCCAGGGCGCTCTCCATGGCAATGACGCGACCCCCTCCGGAGATAAATGCCATTATTTTATCTTTAGCCTCGGCGAGGCTTCCACCGGGAAGAATAATTACATCATAGTCAAAGAGGTCTGCATCTTTAAGGTCTGACCCGTCTATGACCGTCACCGGGTATTCGAGCTCTCTCTCCATGAAGAACCATATCTCCCCGAAGGCCTGGGATGTTCCTTCTCCGCCGACCAGGGCCACTGCCGGGGCCTTATTCACCGGGGAGTAGTCAGACCCCAGGTCCTTACCTGTGGTGACCATTCCTCCGCCAAGCTGCACCGGCCTGATGCCACTAGCCGAGGCGGCTACAGCCACCTTCTCATCGAAGCCCGTCACCTTCAGGTTATCACCCCTTGCAGCTATGATTGATCCGCGGTTGAATGATGATTCTCCGGCGGTGAAGGGTTTAAGTGAAAAACGGACATTAACCCCCGACTTGTAAAGATGTGCCATGAATTTCAGCTCACTGAAACCGGTCATAGAAGCTGCGTAGGCATATGGAGGGAGTGTATCGGACTGTGTCTTCGCAGGGGACTCAGGGGCTTTCGCACCGTCTGCTACCGGCAACCGCTCTTCAGTGGCATACGCTTCCAGGTTAAATACATATGGCAATGCCCAGGCCGTCAGATCATAGCTGATTGAGTCCGATGACCTTGAGTCTGGTTCGAAGAGTACCTGCATGAGCCGGCCCTGTGGCTGGTATGCACTTATCAGAATATCACCCGCAGAGAGAGTCAGACTTCCTGTCTTGTCTGTCCGGTAGTCATAAGCGACAATCTTTTTCCCGGTGACACGGGGTGTGTCATATCTTATCTGGTTGTTTTCAAGAAGCTGCTTCAGCGAATGCATTGAAGCGGCATCGGTGGTTCCTTTTATAATGACAGTCTTATAGTTAAAGGAAGGTTTTTCTGCGCTGTTCCGGAAGAAAGCAAAAAACTCCTTCAGCATCTTTTCACGGTTCTCATCCGCTACAGAGAGCACTGCCATAGATGCAAGAAAATGACCTTCAATGCGTTGTGTCAGGGTTAGGGTATCTATGCCGTCACGCCCGAGTGATAATCCTGCCTGGGCTCCTCCACCCTGTTCCAGGGTAAAGCCCATGGCACCGTTGAAGAGCGGCCATGTGTCGCCGAAACTCGGACAGAAAAGGTCAAAATTGTCCTTGGTATAGTATAGCTTGTTCGATGCGTCAAAGATTCCGGCTGCCTTCTTACCTGTAAGTGCATGGTATTCTTTCTGCCAGGGGGTTATGACCTCATGCCATGGTTCTGCCCCGGGAGGGAAGAAGTAGGTACTGCCGGATCCCATCTCGTGAAAGTCGGCGTGCACATGTGGCATGTAACTGTTGTAGAGCTTCATCCGGTCTCTTGTCTCCTTCTGTACCTGCCAACTCCAGTCGCGGTTGAGATCAAAGAGATAATGGTTAAGCCTGGCAGAGGGCCAGCCCTGGTTATGTTCCCATGCATTGGGGTCGCTGCTGGGGGGCCAGCCCTGAGCCCTCATGTACCTCGAGGTAAACAGGTCGCGACCGTCAGGATTCTGGCATGGATCGATGATGATAATCATATTGGTGAGCCACTCCTCAGAGCCTTTCCATGCGGACGTGACCAGGGTGTGAAGTACCTTCATTGATGCCTCGGCACCGGCAGGCTCAGATCCGTGGACACTGTAAGCGAGCCAGACTATGGGTAGCGGTTCGGCCTGTGGCTCTCCATCCGCCAGTCCTGTCCGCTGAAGGTTCGCAAGCCTGATCTGCTCCAGCCTGGCCAGATTTTCCGGTGATGAGACGATGCAGACACCCAGTGTCCGCCCTTCCCAGGTCTCACCATACTGAAGGTATGTGGCATTGGGGCTGACTTCGGCGACATGCCTGAAATATCCGGTGACATCAGACTGCAGGGTGAACCGCTCGCCGGGTGAATAGCCCAGAAACTGATCAGGAGTCATGAGTTCCTGCGAAAACATGCTCACAGATATTGCTGCAGCCATCAGAGAAAGAAAAAATCTTGTCATAGGAGTGGATTAGGGTGTAAATATATTTTAAATATCCTCACCCGGTTCAGGATAGATCTATGTTCTAAACGCATCTGATGAAAATTGTCAGATATGGAAAAGCCTCCCGAGGCTTCGGCCTCGCTTCAGCCTGTAGTGTATAAAAATGAATATCATGGCAATTATGAACAGGGAGGCGGCTGTAACTACCGACCACTGTGGTGTGAACACTGAAGTAATCAGCTTGTCTATGAGAAACTCAGTTATTACAGTAAACAATGCTACTGCTACCAATATGGTTGCCAGAAGGTTGAGTCCCCTGTACCTTGACAGGGAGTTGAGAAAGATGACCGCGGCAGTCAGAAGGGCTGCGGATATTGTCATCGGGCAGGCTACAGTCCTGAACCAGCCGTTGGCACCGGTCAGCCGGTCAATGAGCCAAAGGAAGACAAGAGTGGCAACGGTGGTGACAGTTATCACCAGGAAGGGTTTCTTCCTTAGCAGGTATGTTCCTGATACCATGGCAATAAGATAACCTATGCTGGTTGTGGTGGTAAGCGACCAGCTCATCCCCCTCCTGAACACCGCATCAATGGCGATCGTTATTATAACTCCAGAAATCAGGATAAGCATGGTAATCTCATAAAGATGCCTTTTGTTTTCAATCCTTGAAACCCTGAAGAGATCAGCCGGGGAGGCTACCATGTGCACCTGGTTTTCTGATGGTTCACAGAGGGGACATTTTTCATTCCCTTCTCCGAGATCAACACCGCAGTTCTTGCAAATTGACATTCCGGTAAATTTTTATTCTTTTAATTGGAGTCTCACGGGCAGTCCTGATTCT
>JBFYPM010000047.1:0-11300 GCA_041303295.1 Bacteroidales bacterium | reverse complement strand
GACGCTCTTCCGATCTGGTAAATGACGATACCACCCTGTTCAAGTACAAAGGTTACCCTGCGCACATGATCAGGATTCGGGTTTTCCGGATAGATCTTGAGTATCATCTTTGCTTCAAAGTGACGGCAAATATATAAACTTCTGACGAGAGGGGATAAAAAAAGAGGGGTAAGCTACTCACATCGCACCGCTACAACCTTCTACCCTTGCTGCCTTCCGACCCTGGGGGAGTTCAAAGGGAGCTGGTCGTATGAGACTTACCCCGCACAAAAATACGAACTTTTAAATCCTGCTCCAAATTTTAACTCTTGTTTTCTTAAAGCCAGAGATTTGAGCAAATAGATTATATTTGTTTTCAAAATCAAAAATTCGTGCAAAATGGAACAGAAAAGATCAGTCTGGAAAGAGACTCTTAATTATGGAATCATACTTGGTCTCATTACTGTCGGCCTTTCGTTGCTGACATATATGTTCGATCTGACATTCAAGACATGGGTCTTGTGGCCCAGCCTTCTGATCAGTATCCTGGTACTCTTCTTTCTGCTTCGTTCATACCGTGATCATTACAATAACGGTAATATCTCCTTCGGCAAAGCAGTCGGAGCCGGGGTGGTTATCAATCTCTATGCTGCTATCATTGCCGCAATCTATATTTATGTACTCTATGCATTCATTGATCCGGGACTCGTTGACAAGTCGATTGCAGTGCAGGAAGAGCGGTTCATTGCACGGGGTATGCCTGAAGCTGCCATTGACAAAGCTCTTGAGATGCAAGCCAAACTGATGAAACCCTGGTTTACAGCACTGATGTCTATTATCAACGGCGTCTTTTACGGACTTATACTTTCACTGCTTGTCTCCCTGTTCATAATGAAAAAGGGCAATCCTCTCCTTGATGAGGTGGCTGAAGAACCAAAGGAGTAATGGATCTTACTGTTGTAGTCCCCGCTTTTAATGAAGCAGAATCCCTGCCGGAGCTGGCAGACTGGATTGACAGGGTATGCGTCTCATCAAAAATTGATTACGAGGTCATCGTAATTGATGACGGAAGCTCTGACGGTACCTGGGAGGTGCTCAGACAGCTCTCGGCAGGCAACAACAGGATTAAGGCTGTAAGGTTCCGCCGCAATTATGGAAAGGCGGCCGCGCTTCATACAGGGTTTGAAGCATCGGCAGGAGATGTGGTGATTACAATGGATGCCGACCTTCAGGATAGTCCTGACGAGATTCCCGAACTGGTACGTATGGTGCGTGGGGAGGGTTTCCATATTGTATCAGGGTGGAAGAAAAAGAGATATGACCCATTCGTAAAGAGAACCACCTCAAAACTTTACAACTATACTGCAAGGAAATTCTCGGGTATCAGGCTGCACGACTTCAACTGCGGGCTTAAGGCCTATGACGGTGAGGTGGTCAGGAGTATTGAGGTATACGGCGAGATGCACAGGTATATTCCAATGCTTGTCAGGGAGGCCGGCTTCAGGAATATCGGTGAGAAGGTTGTGCAGCATCAGCCACGCAAGTATGGCGTGACCAAGTACGGATTCGACAGGTTCCTGAAAGGCTATCTTGACATGCTCACAATCAGCTTCATCACAAGGTTCGGCAAGAGTCCCATGCATCTCTTCGGTACCCTGGGATCGCTTATGTTTCTGACCGGTTTTATCATGGCTGCCTACCTCGGGATACGCAAGCTGGTGTTCATTCACCAGGGGTTGCGGGCACCGCTGGTAACCGACAGTCCATATTTTTACATTGCCCTGTCGGTGATGATAATAGGCTCCTTCCTCTTCCTTACAGGTTTTCTTGCTGAGCTTGTCAACAGGCGCTCGTCAGACAGGAACCGTTACCTGGTAAGGGAAAGACTCAATATGAGGTCTGAAGGTCTGAAGGTCTGAAGGTTTCAAGGTCTCAAGGTCTTGTCGGAGCGAAGCGGAGATCCCGACCGAAGAGTCGGGACGGTATTGCAGTCTTGCGGTATTGCAGACTTGCGGTCTTGCAGTCAATTTTGACTGCCGACTGAGGACTGAAAACTGAAAACTTGGCTATTGCGCCCTTACCTGCAGACTGGCTGCTTCGCTAGAATGACCCACCGGGTCATTCCTTAACGCTCGCACCTCTACTACCTGAACCCTAACCGGCCCGTCTGCCTTGCCAGTGTTCGCAATGCTTCCGTCAGCCTGTCCCATGTGTAAAGCTTTTTCTGCTCATCAATGCCCGGTCTGAACCTTTCCTCATCACCACTGAAGAACTCATTGATGGCTTTTGCGATGGCTCCGGGATCAGGAGCTACCACATAACCGCATTTGCCGTCAGGCACAATTTCCGCCAGTCCCCCCACATTTGTCACCACCATGGGCTTGTTGAAGTGATAGGCGATCTGGGTAACGCCGCTCTGAGTGGCGCTGCGATATGGCTGGACAACCAGTGAGGTGACCGAGAAGTAATATCTGACCTCCTCATCGCTGATGAAGTGAGAATGAAAGATAATACTTTCTCCGAGGTCAAGCTTATGCATCAGGTCGAAATATGGCTTCTCATCCTCATAGAATTCCCCGGCCACTATCAATTTGATTCCCATGGCTCTGATGTCAGGGTCTGCCATCGCCTCAAGTAAAAGGTCAAGGCCCTTATACTCCCTGATAAATCCGAAAAAGAGAATGAACCGGTCTGCGGGGCAAAGTTTCAGGTGCACTACAGCCTCCGCCCGAGAGACCGGTTCACTATAGTTGTCAAAGAGGGGATGGGGCGAGATGACGCACGGCATTGTAGCCGTGAACTGTCTCAGGTCGTGCTCCACTGCTTTCGTCATAACCAGGGCTGCGTGGATACTCCTGATAAAGAACCCGGTTAGCATCCTGTCGCCGAAATGCTTCTCGTGCGGCACCACATTGTCAAAGATTGTAATGATTCTCGTATGCCCGTTGCTTCGCACAATGCGTGAGATTATTCCCAGCGCCGGAGCCAGAAAGGGAAGCCAGTAGCGCAGGATCATGAGGTCTGGCCTGGTCCGGCGCAGACGAAGGCCTATTGAGAACCAGTTGAGGGGATTAACGGAGTTGATGGCACGGGTAATCGATACCCCTTCAGGGGCATAGCCCTCATCATATTGTGTCTTGCCGGGGAACAGGAATGAAGGGTACTGCAGCCTGAAGGTATAGATGGCTGCCGCATCTCCCTCCAAAAGGAGTTGCTGAGCCAGCCTTTCATTATATGCTGCAATGCCGCCGCGGTATGGATGCGCCGGTCCGCAGATCACAATGCGCATCATAGCCCTTTATCCTGTGAAGTGACCCAGTCTGACAGGTAACGGTACTGAGGCTCCAGTATCCCTCCGCTGGTTATTGTCGCACGCTGTATCATCGGAGAATCATTGTCGAGGAACAGGTCGTGCAGCACATGCTCAATCAGCTGCTTGCCGAAGTCGCTGGAAGCATCACGGGGCAACTCGCCGGGGAGATTGTCTATTGACATGACTGTGATGTTATCAGGATGTTTGAAGGCATCCTCCTCAGTATGACGGTTGCGGTTATAGCTGTAGAAGGGGTCAGCGATGGTTGTTGCCCTCAGTGTGGTTGGTATCGGCCCGTCAATGTCACAGCTGATGTCTCCAATGACAGATATTTTAAAGTCAGGCTTTTCTACATCCTCGCGGGTGAAGAATCCTGGCGACTTCGGGTCCCAGAAGTGGGCTGCAATCAGTACATCAGTCACCCTGGTATATTTAAGGAAGTCCGAGCGGTAATCCTCAGGATGATAGACGAAGTTGTTAAAGTCGAATGGACGTCCGTCGGTATGCTTAACATAATGCTGCGGGCCAATCTGACACACAACCGGCACTTCGTACTCCTTTGTCAGAAAATCCTCCGGTGAGACCCGGAGAAGGTTGCTGCAGTTTGCAAGTGTCTCCATTGCGCCTGATGCTACCCGTCCCTCACCGGTGACGAGGATTTTCAGCCCGGGCTTGAGTTGAATAAGTCTCAGGCCGGCCCACATCTCATCAAGGTCACGACATTGAAATGCCGGTTTGAGTTTGAACCTGTTCGTCTTTATTCCCCTGGCTCTAAGGGCATTGTATGAGCCCACGATACCTGCCCACCGGCCAAATGCCACAACCCTCTGGCCCTTGTCAGTAGTGAGGTACTCATAATCGATTATCCTGACCCTTTTATTGAGTATCTCTGCCAGCATCTCACGGTTGTGTTCCTGTTTCTTGGCCACATGAGCAAAGAAGAGGTAGGTCTTCCCCGGAATAAATGTCCGCTTATCCACCTCCTTCACACCCATGAGTATGTCACAGTTGCTGAGGTCTTCGCGGATCGGAATCTTAAGATACTTGTACTCATCGTCACTGTAGCATCTTATATCAGAAGGCTGTACGAAGAACTCCACGAACGGGTACGACTCCCTCAGTATAACTATCTGTGCCGGGGTAAGAGGGACCCTTCTGTCCGGAGGGATCTTTGTTTCACGAATGATGCCCACTTTGACTCTCTTTTCCATAAGTGTATATTTGAGTAGTGGTGTGAAGATAATAATTCGGCCCGGTTTTTGAGCAGACATTTGTCAATGCAACGCAATAATGAGTACTTTTGCGTTGCGAAATATATCAAATGGGGCTGACCTGGTTTTGACAGCAAGCCGCGGTGGTATGTAAGCATGCAGAGTAGGGTGACGCATCTCTATAACTTGTGTCTCACAACAACAACAGGCGAGAATAACTACGCTCTTGCTGCGTAACTGAACTAAGTAGGTTATGCTTAATCCCGGCACCAGGTGCCGGGACGAGACGTTTCCCGGGCGGTGATGCCTTGTACCAACCCGATCAGGAAGCGCACGCAATTCAGGGATAGCCTGATGGTCTCTCCGGCCTGACGGTGAAAATTAAGGAGATAAGGTGTGACTCGGCTGTCTGCCACCTGGTCACTCCCGACAATCAAGGCAGGATAAGCATGTAGAAAGCATATGGTCGCCTTGCCTGGACGCGGGTTCGACTCCCGCCAGCTCCACGATCAAGCAGAAAACAAACACCCCCGCCAGGGGGTTTTTGGTTTACCGTAACCCGTTAATAGCTTGCTTTTAAAAGGGTGACGGGAAAGCAAAAATGACCATGAGAAGCATGGTGCTTGTTTTCTATTTGCAGGACTGGAGCTTAGGGAGAGTGAGGCCCGGCTTGCAGGCACGAACACACCCGCCTGCGATATAGATTCTATCTGCAGGGCTGGAGCACCAGGATCACCGAAGGTACGCCCGCCCGTTTGGCCTTACTTTAGGACCACCCCCCATTCAGTAACACAGAACCCGTCTCTAATAAATGGGGTGTGATCTGCGGGTGCGGTTATTGCATCATTTGTGGCACCGTTCGTGCCCCTGATTAAATAAAATAGTCTTAATACAGAATCAGGAGCTTTTATGATCTCAAGTGCTATTACAGAATCTATAATTTTCTTCTCCTGTGGGTATATCTCGTAATATTCAAAATCTTTCAACCTTGGAATCCAGTAATCTGTGAAGTCCTTAATCTCTCTTCCGATGAATCCATATTCTGACAGATTTGCAGTGAAGAATTGTTCTAAATCCACAACAGCTATTATCCAGCCCTCATTGGTCTGCCAGACATCAGGTTGCTCACTTTCGTAGAAAAGGAATTCATACCTGTTATTTATGATCCCGTCTGTGTCTGCACTTACCAGCCATCCTTTTCGATAGTCAGGGATAGAGGCAGTGACTCTGCCACCTGCAGGGAAAGTCAGAGACAGACTCAGAATTGCATTTTCTTCAGGATAGAGGTATATATTCGGTTTGAGAACCATAATACAAGTATCACATTCACCATCAGTTTCGGGCTCACAGCCATGAAATGGGAAAGAGCCAATTAACAATAATCCCCCAATGAAGACCGGGACAGAGAAAATACTTAATATTGATTTCTTCATAATTGGCTATCTCTTTTTGATCTATTTATTCAATGTGCATTCTTTTATTTCATAATAATCAGGAAATCCGCCATTGTCAATAACTCTGTCAGAACAGTCTATGGTTTTATTACCAATTGTGATCCTTACATCAATCGGGAAAACAGTATTTTCAGATGGGCTCAGGTCTGGTATATATTCAGTTTTAATTGTTTCTGTTCCAACTTTTATTACCCAACCCCAGCAGCAGTAACATTTTTCAGGAACAAATCCAATAATTTGAGCATCTGTCGTATTGTTAACCAAATCAATTTGCCTTTCACAGGAAAGCAATACAAGAGAAAATAAAAAAATCAGTGGTATCATTTTCATGATGTTGGAGTCAGGGGCTAGATACTTCAAAAGTAAAATTATGCAACTACAGGTTGTTCCCAGTTCTTCGTTTAAAGAAAATTACATTTCCAGATTTAAGAAATGCGCAAAATCCGTACCAATATTATAGTCTAATCATAAAGAAAGTCAAAGTAGTATGACTTCCGCACTTCAATTACCGGCCCTTGTTATATTGTGGCCTGTCATTTTCAACGATCCCGACCGATCGCCGGGCGGTTCGGAGAACACCCCGCCTCACTCAACGTATTCCGAGGTGGTTACTCCCGGATATTAACAGAAGGCAGTCGCAAAATGTAGGGTGCTATGAAGTCCGACAGTGTACATGACCTGGGAAATACTCATCGTTCCTGATCCCAAAAGCCGTTCGGCATACCGGTAGTTGGAGGGAAAAGTCCTCCACTTTCATTTTCCACGAAAGAGGCCGGAATTTACATGAAAGTAGAGTTGAAATTAACCGGTTCTATTTTTTTTAACTTTATGACGTAAGAACAAATGGCAGGTTGATTGTTATTATTGATGATTTATAAAAAAAATAACATGAAAAAACTATCTATTATTGTAGTAATCCTGATTTCGACAACCATGCTATATGCCCAGGATACAGAGATGACACGCAAAGAGGCAAAGGCAGCCCAGAAGTTACTCCTGATTGAAAAGACCAAAGACCTGGTAAACTCCGGCGCATGGCAGTTTGATGCAAAACAGATGTTGCCTTTATCCGGCAGAAGCAGATCCCTGAACTCTACATACAGGGTGATTGTAAAAAACAGTGAAATAGATTCTTACCTCCCCTATTTCGGCAGGGCTTACCGTGCTGAGTACGGAAGTACTGACTCGCCGATGAGCTTTAGGGGAGTAATCATTGACCTCAGAGTAGAGAACTGGGATAAAGGAGGCTGGATAATTTCGTTTAAAACCGAAAACAAAAGTGACAGTCTTGACTATACCTTTCATATCGGAGAGACGGGGTCGGTAACACTGAAGGTAAACAGCACCAACCGGCAACCCATTTCATATTATGGTGATCTGGCGGAGGTCGACATAAAATAGTAACCTGTACCTGGATATCGCCGGTATTGTTATGTCGCGGGCCGGGTATGGGGACTGCTATTTCATGAAATCACCGTTTTACCCTGGCATTACCCTCCCATACACTCCACACCTGCTCCTCATCAGCGGGCTGGGCATAGTCTGTCAGGAAGGTTGTTGCCAGTGCGCCGCAGGCCCAACCGAACTGTACCCATTTAGACGGCTCCCAGTTCCTGAGTATACCATACAGTAGTCCACCCACAAAGCCGTCGCCACCGCCTATGCGATCAAGTACGCCTATCTCGCGTGGCTCGATCACATGCCAGCTGTCGCCTTCAAGCATGATGGCGCCCCACAGGTGTGTATTGGCATTCACTACCTGGCGAAGGGTCGTCGCAAAGACCGAGGCACCGGAGTACGCCTTCCTGACCCTTCCTATCATCCCCTTAAAGCTCTCAATCTTGGATGCAATCTCCTTCCCTCCTGCCTCCGGGCCTTCTATCCCGAGACAGAGCTGGAAGTCCTCCTCGTTACCAACAAGAATATCAGACACTGAAGCAATCTCCCTGAAAACACCGCTTAGCTCTTTCTCCCGACCCTTCCAGAATGATGCCCGGTAATTCAGGTCAAACGAGATTCTTGTTCCATGTTTTTTCGCCTCCCTGGCAAGCTCAAGACAAAAGGTGCTTGTCTCCGGAGATAATGCAGCTATCAGTCCTGACAGATGAACAATCTGTATCCCCTCTTTCCTGAAAATACGATCCAGGTCAAAGTCCTTCACATTCAGAGTGCGTCCCACCTCACCCGCACGGTCGTTATGCACCCTGGGACCCCGTGACCCGAAACCCATGTCCGCAATGTTAAACTGGTGCCTGTATCCCCAGGGGTTGCCCTGTGGTATATCCCTGCCCTCATATGTCATATGCCGGCTTGCAAGGTTGTTCTTGATGAATTGAGCAACAGGACTATCCTCTACGAATGTAGTCAGAACCTTTACCGGCAGCCCCAGGTAACTGGCAATACTGGCCACATTAGTCTCGGCGCTTGTCGCCTGCATGAAGAAAGTATCACTGCTGTGAACAGGCTGGTGGCTTACCGGAGTTATTCGGACACCCATGCTTGTCGGAACAAGCAAGGAGAACGAAAAGTCTTTTTTAAGTTCGATGCTCATTACATTTATTTTTTATATTAATCCTTTACAACATTGTCACGCTAACATCGCGTATTAGGCAGGGTAAATGTATCAATTTTTCAAATTTACCGAAAGCTTTTAATAAAACGTACTTGCTGTGGGTTTGCATGCACAAGGAATTCCCTTACCTGATCGCCATTATTTCATAACGCTTCGTCTGCTATAATTATCTTGGATTCCGAAAATTCAATGACCTTGGACCCTACAATACAATTCAAAAGAATGAACAGATTATCAATATCAATCATAAAACCCGTAACCGGGACAATGCTGATCATTCTTTATACAGCATTGTGGGTCAACGGTATATTCATCAACAGGCCAAGGGGCATGGATATCATTACAGGATTACCCCTGCTGATCACAGGAGCATTTCTGGTACTGAGCTGGTACAGGACCTTCCGCGTACCGTATCCCACCAGATCGCAGCAAGGGAAATTCATCCTGAGACTGCTTCTTGTCAGCTACCTTACATACTACCTGTTGTTCATGGTCTCTGAAATGATCTTCTGGCCTGCCATTGATTTGCTGACAATGCCTGGTGTGCGGTTACCTCTGCTACTTGTCATTTTTCTGACAGGATTTATCCTTTCCTGGCAAAATGAAGCAGCCGCCGGGGTATGCTTTATCCTGTGGTATATAATAACACTGGCCGGGCAGATTGTATACCCTGAGCTTCTTCACCGCGGAGCATATCAGTTTATAGGTATTGTAATCTTTGTGCATGGCATCCTGTATCTGGCTTACCACTTCAGGATAAAGCCGTGCAAATATACAGTGTACGATTTGAAGCCATTCGACAGGGCGTATCATCTGACAGCCCGGAGGCTGATCACTTCAGTTCAGATACCATCTTAGCCTAATATAAAAGAGCCCCTGCAAAAACAGAGGAAAGCCAATCATGATATATGGCCCCTTGTCACCGAAAGATGGAAACTGTACTGTCGCAAACAACACTATCAGATACCATATCACAAGGAGAATTCCAGCCAGAAACTCCCTCCTCCATGCCAGGGAAAAACCGGTTATAAAAATCAGCAACAGAACCGGGAAAAGCAGAAAAGGAAGTGTTGTGTAATCCGGAATCTCCGCCATCAATACGTCATGAAGAATCATGACAAAATAGAGTATCCCGTAATTAATGAGTAGAAGCCTCAGGGCAAATCTCCACCGGAGCTTATCCGGCTTCACTGTCCCTCCCGATTTCTTATAGGCGCTGAGGTTCATCAACACACCTATCACAAGCACAGGAAATGCCAGGACCAGGATCATACCGGCTCCGGGCCATACAAAGAGGCTGGCTATCCAGATCAGGAGATGCCATACCTGCAGCATGATTCCACCGGCAAATTCACTGAACCACGAAATAATGAGGCCGGATGTAAAGTACAGGAACAAACCTATACCTAAAAGATCACCTGCCTTTGTGAATGACAGGTCATCCTGGATGAATCCTGTAACAACTGCTGCCAGGTAAAGGGCAAGATACCCTGACGCGAGTAATTGCAGTACATTTTTCTTCATCTATGTGATGCCTTTATTTTTGTTTTCGGGAGAAAGTACTCCGTGAACGATAAATAATATGCCTGATATGAGAAACGGTGCAATTATTACCAGTGAGGCGCTGTTTCCGGCAAAAGATTTAAAAAAGATACCCAGGGCCATAAAAGAGATTATGAACAATACTCCGCCGGCAACCTCATAGCGCCATGCGACAACGAGGGATACAATAAGTCCGAATGCCGGTATATTATGCTTCATAAAACCAATCAGTTTATGTCCAAAGGACTCACTCCCCTCAAATGAATCAAGGGAGAACATGATCATGAACAGAATTGACAGGATTGCCAGTATCCGGGCAAACCATTTTAGTATCTTCAGAAACATATTTTATTCCCCTTTGAAGTTTAACCTTACTAACTGTAATCAAAAGGTAAGTTATGCTTATTATATGTGATAGCAATCATCTCATGCGAATAAAATTGCAATCAGACACGAAAACATGATTCCGACTGCCTGAGGGCAGGCCATTCTCCTGCCATAATTGGTGCACAGAATATGCACATCAGGTCTGAAGTTATTTAACCATAGATCTTGTTCATTTTCAGCTCCCGGGACTGTGTAACAAAAATGTAACAGGCCGATTACTTGATACTTCTTCGAAATTGGAGTAATTTCGGCCTGACAAAACAGAAATAACATAGTGGATATCTATCTGATAATAGTAATTGTCCTTTTGATCCTGGCTGTTTCTGACCTGGTTGTCGGGATATCCAATGATGCCGCTAACTTCATCAACTCTTCCGTCGGTTCCAAAGCTGCTCCGTTAAAGGTGATCCTGACAATCGCCGGTCTTGGCGTTATGGTTGGTGCAACTTTTTCAAGCGGTATGATGGAGATTGCACGCTCGGGCATTTTTCATCCAGGCCAGTTCTATTTCTCTGAGATCATGATCATTTTCCTTGCAGTCATGATAACGGACGTCATTCTTCTTGACACATTCAACAGTTTTGGCTTCCCTACATCAACCACTGTCTCCATCGTCTTCGAACTGCTCGGGGCGGCTGTAGCAATTTCTCTTGTTAAGATTTATCATTCAACGGACAATCTCGCAGATATAGGCAATTACATAAATACGGCCAAAGCGCTGGCTATCATTTTTGGTATCCTTTTCTCAGTGGTTATCGCATTTGCTTTCGGAACGGTGATTCAATTCATTACCCGCCTTCTATTTTCCTTTAATTACCAGAAGTACATGAAATACTTCGGGG
>JBFYPM010000046.1:0-5241 GCA_041303295.1 Bacteroidales bacterium | reverse complement strand
ATAGACCTCAACCTCGGGTTTGCCCTGATGCTCTTTCCGTTCATCTTGCCTTTTTCACAATCATCTGGCTGGTGAAGCCACTACACAACCGTAGTTTTGGAACGGTGATCAATGGCGGCCGGAAAGTGCGGTGGGGAAAGATGCTGTTCTCTGCTTTTGTATGGATTGCCATATCCGCCGCCTGGCTGTTCTGGTCAGTCCGGACTGATCCCGGCAATTTCAGCCTGAACAACACTTCAAAGACGCTCCTTATCCTGGCGGCTCTGTCTCTGTTACTCATACCTTTCCAGGCGGCTTTTGAAGAGATCATCTTCAGGGGTTATCTGATGCAGGGCTTTGCTGTGCTAACGCGAAACAGATGGCTTCCCATCTTAATCACATCAGTGCTTTTCGGACTGATGCATTCGCTTAATCCTGAAGTCAGGGAATATGGGTTCCTCACTATGATACCCCAGTATGTCTTCTTCGGGCTGGTGTTCGCCGTGCTGACGATGTTTGATGATGGAATAGAACTGGCCATAGGTGCCCACGCAGCTAACAACGCCTTTCTCTCAGTATTCGTTACGCACAAGGATTCAGCGTTACAGACGCCGGCGATGTATGAACAGATGGAGATCTACCCATGGAGGGATTTTATCGGACTTGTGGCAATGTCAGTGGTGTTTGTGGGCATTATGGCTGTGGTATACCGCTGGAAGGATATCCGGAAGCTATATGCAAGGATCAACGTTTCAGATGCCGTAGATGCCGGTTAGGTCACTGCTTCTGCAACCATTCCATTTCTCGCGAATCTCAGCTAATATTCCCTTGATCTCGATGACATCAAGGGAAGTAAGGAGCCTGAGCCTGGTCTCCCTGAAGTCAGGTAGTCCCTTAAAGTAATTTGAAAAATGCCTCCGCATCTCCAGAATCGATGCTTTGCCCTCCTTGTGTTCAAGCGATTTGTCGAGGTGCAGCAGGGCAAGATCAACCTTCTCCCCGACGGTAGGTTCGGGTAGTAGCTCACCGGTCTCAAGATAATGGCGTATCTCCCTGAAGATCCATGGTCTTCCGAAAGTGGCCCTTCCGATCATAATGCCATCAACGCCGTACTTTTCGAACATGACTTTTGCCTTTTCAGGTCCGTTGACATCACCGTTACCAATGATGGGTATCGTGATCCGGGGGTTGTTTTTTACCTCGCCGATAAGTGTCCAGTCAGCTTCACCCCGATACATCTGTGCCCTGGTACGTCCGTGTATGGTCAGTCCCGCAATGCCCGTGTCCTGGAGTCGTTCTGCCACATCGACAATAATTTTGCTGTTGTCATCCCACCCGAGCCGGGTCTTGACTGTAACCGGGATCCTGACTGCTTTTATGATGGCAGAGGTCATCTCAATCATCAGCGGTATATTCTGGAGCATACCGGCACCTGCGCCACGGGCGGCAATCTTTCTGACCGGGCAGCCGAAGTTAATGTCAATAAGGTCTGGCTGTGCCTCCTCCGCCAGGATGGCAGCTTCAACCATTGACTCAATGATATGACCGTAAAGCTGTATGCCAATAGGCCTTTCATAATCATACAGGTCAAGCTTTTTTACGCTGCTCTTGCCATCCCTGATGAGCCCGTCAGAGGAGATGAACTCGGTATACATGAGGTCGGCACCGAACATCTTGCAGAGATACCTGAATGAGGGATCGGTGATGTCCTCCATGGGAGCAAGAAAGAGAGGCTGCTCCCTTAATATTGTGTTTCCGAGTTTCAATGGCCGGCTAGTTTTTGTCCTGGTCAACCTCAAAAAGGGTAGGAGAAAGGTCTTGCCCGGTGGTTTCGTTCTTCCTGAAGACATACACAAGACCGTACTTTTCGGCACTGGCCCTCTTTTCAGCCTCGGGCAATGAAGCGAAGCTTGCTTCTATCTCATTCCACAGGGTTGTAATCAGGTTATCAGCCTCAGCCCTCATGTCAGAGGTCTTGTTGACGCATTCGGTAGCCCGGCGGTTAATTGTCCTGTAATGATTCCGTGTCTCAAGAAATTTTTCATAACGCACCTTGACCACAGCGATAGACGGGTTGGTTACCGGGGTGCTGCCTTTTCTTATCCTGTATTCTTCTCCGTCAATTATCCGCTTTCCCCATGCGACAAGCTCATTCTCGGTTGTGAGTGAAGGGATGGATGAATCATCCGAGGCAATACCATAAAATGATCTTGTTTCCGGTGGAACTTCCCCTCGGGTTATGGCCATATTCATGACCTTTAGGAAATGAGTTATGTATAGTCTTGCCTTGCGTGCGGTATCCTGGTTTGACTTGCTCTTTTCCGTCTGGTTGACAAGAGTCTGCCTCTGGTGGCTGATGGCATTCTCAAAGACGGGTAGAAATGCCTGGATCTTTACAAGAGTCTTCATTGAAAAGGCAAGCCGGAAGGGCGGTATATCCTTGCTCATTTCAATAGCTTTTTTAAACGCCCGGAGACGGGCTGAATCGGTGTTGGGCAGGCGACGATAAGGCATAAAACTATGTTGTAATGGATTCTGGCGGTATGCGAATATACACTCTAATTTAAATATAGCAATACCCTTCGCAATTAAAAATTGTTGATAACCTGAAAAATATCAACAGCTCTTGTTACATTAGCATTGTGATACAAAAACCATACAGATATGTTCCCAAAAGAAGTTTACATTAACCGCCGCAACAGGCTGAGGTCCCTGATGACCAACGGCATAGCCCTCTTTTCGGGTAATGTTGAGTCTCCGATGAACTACCCTGATAATACCTATCACTGGAGGCAGGACAGTGATTTTCTTTATTTTTTTGGCATTGATCTTCCCGGGCTGACAGGCATGATAGATTTCAATTCCGGGGAGGAGTGCATTTTCGGCAACGACTTCGATGTGGATGACATTATCTGGATGGGTCCGCAGCCATTGATTAAGGAACTTGCTGCCAGTGCGGGGGTAGAGCATAATCTCCCTATGTCAAAGCTTGATGACTATATTAATCAAGCAATCTCCGGGGGAACGCCGGTACATTTCCTCCCGCCCTACAGGGCTGAGACCAAGATGACCCTCGGAGCCCTTCTTCGTGAAAATCCCTGTCAGATGCGTACCAAAGCATCGGAGAGTCTTATCCGGGCGGTGGTGTCTCTCAGGTCAATAAAGGAGGATGTTGAGATTGCAGAGATAGAAAAGGCAGCCGATATAGCCTGTGAGATGCAGACCACGGCTATGCGAATGTGTAAGCCTGGCGTCAGTGAGCAGGAGATATTCGGTAGAGTTGAGGGTATAGCATGGGCCAGGGGCAGCGGACCGTCGTTCCCGACGATCCTGAGCATCAATGGCCAGACGCTGCACAATCACAAACATGTCAACATTCTCAAGGAAGGAAGAATGATGGTTACCGACTGCGGGGCTGAATCAAATTTGCATTATGCCGCTGACCTGACGCGTACAACCCCTGTCGGTGGCCGGTTCAACCAGCGCCAGAAGGAGATCTATGAGATAGTGCTGAAGGCAAATGTTGAATCGATCAAGAAAGCCGGTCCCGGAATCTCAAACCGCGACCTGCATCTCGGAGCGTGCGGGATCATTGCGACAGGGCTGAAGGAGCTGGGGCTTATGAAAGGTGATACGGCCGAGGCTGTTGCCGCCGGAGCTCATGCTCTTTTTATGCCTCACGGGCTTGGGCATATGATGGGCCTTGATGTTCATGACATGGAGAGTCTCGGTGAAAATTATGTCGGTTACAATGATGAAGTGAAACGCAGTACCCAGTTCGGGCTCCGGTCATTGCGTTTTGCATTGCCCTACAAACCGGGTCATGTATTCACCGTAGAGCCTGGCATCTATTTCATACCTGAACTGGTTGCCAAATGGAAGGGTGGAGGAGTGCACAAGGACTTTATCAACTTCGATAAGGTGGAGAGCTATCTGGATTTCGGAGGCATAAGGATAGAGGATGATGTTCTCATTACCCCGACCGGTTCAAGGATTCTTGGTAAAACCGCACCCAAGACCGTAGCAGAGATTGAGGAAACCTGCCAGCGGTAAGGTAAATTTATACAATAGAAGACTGAGACGGCAACCTTATGGGTGCCGTTTCTGTTTCAGAGTGCCTTGTAATACTCCCTGTTAAGGCGGGCAATATTGAACAGCTTAATCTGCTTGGGGCACTGTGCTTCACATGCACCTGTGTTTGAGCAGTTACCGAAGCCCTGGTGGTCCATCTCGGCAATCATGGCCCTGACCCTCTCTTTGGCCTCGGGCCTTCCCTGGGGTAGCAGGGCGTATTGAGATATCTTGGCTGATACGAAAAGCATTGCGGAAGCGTTCTTGCATGCCGCCACGCAGGCGCCGCACCCGATGCATATTGATGCATCAAAAGCCAGATCACTCTTTTTCTTGTTCACGAGAATGGCGTTGGCCTCCGGTGCAGCACCGGTGGTCACGGAAATGAATCCTCCGGCAACCTGTATCTTGTCAAGGGCGCTGCGGTCAACTATAAGGTCTCTGATTACAGGAAACGGTTTTGCCCGCCAGGGCTCCACAACAATTGTTTCACCCTCTTTGAAGTACCTCATGGAAAGGAGGCACGTGGTGAGTCCCGGTACAGGTCCGTGGGGGTATCCGTTGATATACATCCCGCAGCTGCCGCAGATTCCCTCATGGCAATCATGATCATACGCGACAGGCTCCTCTCCCTTCTCAATAAGAGTCTGGTTGAGGTATGCCAGCATTTCCATGAAAGACATCTCGGGAGCTATACCGTCAAGATCATATTTTGCGAATCCGCCTTTAGATCCCGAGTTCTTCTGTTTCCATATTTTTAGTGTGAGCTTCATATCTTTCCGGGATATTTTTTTACTTATAACTTCTTTGTTTGAGTTCCACGAACTCGAATTTCAATTCTTCCTTATGCAAGATGGGAGATTGATCACTATTATACTCCCAGGCAGCCACATAAGCAAATTCAACATCATTTCTCATTGCCTCATGATCAGCTGTCTGACTCTCTTCCCTGAAGTGTGCGCCGCATGACTCCCTCCTGTTAAGGGCGTCGTTAACCATCAGCTCGCCCAGCTCCAGGAAATCGGCCACTCTGCCTGCCTTCTCAAGTTCCTGGTTGAGCTCATCAGGACCTCCGGTTACAGTAAGATCATTCCAGAACTCATCTCTCAGCTCCCTTATCAGTTTTATTGCTTCAGTCAGTCCCGCCTCATTGCGAGTCATCCCGCAATAATCCCACATTATTTTGCCAAG
>JBFYPM010000045.1:0-10961 GCA_041303295.1 Bacteroidales bacterium | reverse complement strand
CATTTTTTAATCCCATCAGGTTAATTGACATCTCACAGATGGTAATCTCAATGCCAAGATCGGCAGCTTCCTTAAACATCTTTTCGAGCGACATCACTCCCTGTTTCTTCATAAGCCCCTTTATCATAAGCGGCCCCATCCCGGCCATGTTCATCTTAGAGAGCTTAAGTTTGCCTTTTCCCTTTGGGAGCATTATGCCGAACATCTTTGAGATAAAGTCCTTGCCAGTGGCCTTCTTTTTTCTGTCTCTCAGCGCAGAAAGAGACCAGAATGAGAAGAAGAGTTTGACCTTCGTATCCTGGGCTGCTGCTGCAATGGCTATCACCATTGCAGCAAGTATCTTGTCAAGATCACCTGCAATAAGAGCAATGGAGAGCTGGTCCTGGCGTGAGCCTTCAAGCCTTTCAATCTTTGCCTTCAGGGTCTCGATCTCTGACTTAAGATCTTTTATTTCACTGATGAGTTCCGTTTGCATCACAGAGTTTAGTTGATTTAAATTTTTACTTGGTTTTCAGTAGGTCAGAACGGCTTTTGCAGACAGAACCTCTGTCACTACGGTTCCTGCTGCAATGGGCTTCGCACCAGGTACCAGTTCGTCCTCGGTGATATGCCTCTCCTTGATGCAGGGATTGCATATCAGGAGCTCTCCGCCAAGTTCAATGAATGTTTCCATAAGCTGCTTCAGCGGCATCAGTCCGGGTGAGTTGACATTCTGGGCGATGCCTTTTTTCGCCAACAGGACAGCTGATGCCTGTAGAATTATTACGACATGGGTATCCACTGTCTGTGCCGCTGTGGCAACAACGAAAGGCAACGTTGCTTTTTCCTGAAATTCAGGCCCTGTAGTGCTTATAACTACGATTTTGTCTGTTGTTTCCATGTGGATCTGGGTTTAGTTTTGTGATCAGGCAAATAACGCCTTTCTTTTTTTCAGGTTTTCACTTTCGGGTGTGCGGTCGATTATGTAACTTTGTGATCTGGATCACACTCTAAATACTCTACTTTATGATCAGAAATGAATGCAGACACTGTGGTGTCAAGTCCAAGGCAGCTAAGAAGCTGAAGGATTCGGAGACTGAGGCGCTCTCCTTCAACTGTGCTCTCACAAGCTTCAGGAAGGGAGATGTGCTCATCAGGCAGGGCATGCTCTCCACAAATGTGGTCTATCTCCGCAGCGGGCTGATCAAGTTACATATAGAGGGGCCTTACGGAGACCAGATCGTTAGGATCGTCAAGGCACCCGGTTATCTCGGATTGCCTACCACCTTCGGAGATAAGATCAACCAGTACTCAATCACTGCCATTGATAAGGTAGAGGCTTGTTTCATTGACATTACCACCTTCAGGAACCTGCTCTTTTCAAACCCCGACTTCTCTTATGAAATAATAATCGACATCTGCCGCAATGAGCTTGAGATTTATAACAGATGTGTAAACCGTTCCCAAAAACAGCTAAGAGGGAAGATTGCCGATGTAATCCTCGAAATGTCCGGTCCGATTTATGATTCTGACAGCTTCACCCTTCCAATCAGCCAGGAAGAGATCGGAAACCTCATCGATTCTTCAAGAGAGAGTGTAAGCCGCATACTTGCCGAATTTGAAAAGGATAAAATTTTATCAGTCTCGGGAAAGAAGATTGAAATAAAGAACAGGGAATCATTGTTAATGATAAGTGCAAAAGGTTGAAAACATGAAAAAGGGACTTAAAATTACAGGTATCATTACCGGATCATTGTTGGTAATTATAATTGCAGCCGGACTTGCCATTCCAATAATATTCAAGGACAAAATAAGGGATAAGGTTGAAACAGAGATCAATTCAATGGTAAACGCCCGGATTGTCTTCTCTGGCTATAAACTAAGCCTCTTCAGGGCGTTCCCCAATGCTTCATTCACCCTGAAAGACCTGAATGTTACAGGAATGGATAATTTCGAAGGCGACACCCTTGCAGCGGTGAAATCGTTCTCGCTTGTATTCAACCTCATGAGTATTTTTGGTGACGGCGGATACGAAATCAAATCCGTTACTGTTGATGAGCTTCTGGTCAATGCCATAGTCCTCGAAAACGGGATGGCAAACTGGGATATAATGAAAGAGTCAACTGCACGGGATGAGGAAGTTATGTCAGATACATTGAGTGTGGAGCCTATGAAGGTGGCCCTAAGAAAGTTCAGCATTAGCGACGGACGGATTTATTATACCGATATTGAGTCAGGGATGGCTGCGGCTGTCGAGGACCTGGATTTCAATCTCTCCGGCAACATGAGCGCATCCCGTACTGATCTTGCAATAGACCTCGCTGCGGGCAGCGTGGATTTTATTATGGATAAGATATATTACCTGACTGACGCCAGGGTGGGCTTCAAGGCTGAAATTGATGCCCTCACCGATTCAATGAAGTTTACCCTCAGGGATAATAGTCTTAATATAAACGATATTGTACTGAATCTTTCAGGAACTGCAGCAATGCCAGGCGATGACATTGACCTCGACCTGGTCTTCAGTGCGCCGGAATCCTCGTTCAAATCGTTGCTTTCACTGGTGCCTGCCTTTTATATGAAGGACTTTGAGGAACTTAAAGCCTCCGGTACTTTTGCGCTGGAGGGTGCTGTTAAGGGTATATACAGCTCTGCCGACAGCACTCTTCCTGACATTGCCGCAGGCTTTTCTGTGATTGACGGGGTGATAAGCTATCCCGACCTTCCGGAAAAGATCTCCTCCATTAATATTACTGGTATGGTTCAGACTGACGGAAGGGAGATGGATAACACCACCGTTGAAGTCAGCCGCTTTCACTTCGAACTTGCCGGCAACCCGTTTGATATGAATCTGAAGCTGGCAACACCTCTGAGTGACCCCTCGGTAACAGCAGCTGCCAGAGGAAAGATCGATCTGGCGAAACTGCAGCAGGCAGTACCACTCGACAGCATAACCCTCAACGGACTCATTGATGTCTCTCTTGAGTTGGCAGGTCGGATGTCAATGCTGGAGAACAAAATGTACGATCAGTTCAATGCTTCAGGTAAACTGAATATTTCGGACATGGCCATGACAATAACTGACATGCCTGCCTTTAAGATCAGCAATGCCGCACTTGTTTTTAATCCTGCTTTTGCTGAGCTGACCACCATGACAGCCACTATGGGGGATAAGAGCGATTTCACCCTCTCCGGCAGGCTGGGAAACTACATACCTTACCTCTTCTCTGACGGTATACTGAAAGGAAATCTGTCACTGAAATCAAAGACTGTTGAACTGAATGAAATCCTCGATATCATCCCGTCAGACACGCTGGATACTGATACGGCCGCAATGGAGATCATTCAGATACCGGAAAATATAGACTTTACCTTTGACGCCACCGTTGAAAATCTCGTATATGGAAGGCTTGCAGCAACAGATGTTACCGGTAATATACTTGTTCGTAACGGTGTTGTGACTGTAAGCGAGACAGGTATGAAGGCGCTGGGAGGCTCAATGCTTATGAACGCCTCGTATGACACCCGTGATACTCTCAAGCCGCTGATTGATGCTGATATGCTGATAAGTGCAGTCAATATAAGTGAGACATTTAATGCCTTCAACACAGTACGGCAACTTGTTCCGGCCGCTGCAGGACTGGGTGGCACCGTTACAGTGAGGATGGATTTCAGGAGCATGCTGAATGGAAGTATGATGCCTGTGTTAAACACCATGTCCGGGAGCGGGGAACTAACCTCGGAGTCGGTCCAGATACTGGAATCAAAGTCATTTGACAGGATAAAGAGTGTTCTGAAGATGAATCAGTCATATACAAACATCGTAAAAGACATCAGGGCAACCTTTATCGTCAATGATGGACGTATTTTTGTCAAGCCTTTTAACACAAAGCTGGGCAATATAAAATTAAACGTCTCGGGAGATCAGGGTATTGACCGGACCATAAATTACCTTATCAGGACGGAGATACCCAGTGCTGAACTGGGAGAGTCTGCGGCAGCCCTTATGGGTGCCTTTTCCACGCAGCTTGCGGCATTGGGGCTGAACCTTAATCCGCCTGAGATCATAAAAATCAACCTTAAGGTGGGAGGCACCTTCACAGACCCCGTCATCACTCCGGTATTTGCCGGCAGTGCCGGCAGTCAGGAGGGAGTCAGCCCTGTCACCGCCGTTACCAAAGCCGTGACAGAGGAGGTTACAGAAAAGGTAAGTGAGGCTGCCAGGGAGCAGGCTGACCGAATAATTAAGGAGGCCGAAGAGAAGGCTGATATCATCAGAAAAGAAGCGGAATCGTCCGCCGGGGCTATACGCAAAGAAGCTGACATCCGGGGAAAGAAACTTGTGAAGGATGCAGAACCGCGGGGCGCCATAGCCCTTATGGCAGCTAAAAAGGCAGCTGAAGCAATTAACAAAGAGGCTGACAAGCAGTCCACGCGGCTTGTTACGGAGGCAAATGCCAAAGCAGACGGAATCATAACTGAAGCAAAGACAAGGGCTGATGAGTTGCTGAAATAACCCCCTTCCGCCTTTTAAGGAATACAGGAAAGAGGCCCATTAGCCTCTTTTTCTTTTTGTTACAAAGTTGTAGCAGCGTAACATTCCTGTAATATTTATGTCATCATTTCGTAATCGGTTTGTTACCGTGCTGTAACAAGTCATGGGGACTTTTGTGCCGTAATAAAGTCAAACCATTGAAATGAAAAATTTAACCATTAAAACAATTATCTTCCTGTTAACTTCCATTTCCCTCAGCACACTGGCACAGACATCCACCGGCACCATTGCCGGGGTAGTGAGGGATGCAGCAACAGGTGAAACGATGCCCGGAGTGAATGTTGTCATTGAGGGAACTCTCAGAGGAGCATCAACTGACTCAGAAGGTCTGTTTACAATCCCTTCAGTAACCCCGGGGACTTACAAACTCATGTTTACATTTATCTCATACAAGCCACTGACAGTTGAAGGTATTGAGGTCAGGGGTGGTGCTGTCACTGAGATTGCTGCCACAATGACTGATCAGTCAGTGGAGCTTGATGATATCGTGGTTGTTGCAACAAAGCGCAATGACAGCGAGGTCTCAGTGATGACCAATATAAGGAGTAGTCCTGTTGTAGTGTCAGGCATCTCGGCCCAGCTTATCAGCCGGACACAGGACAAGGATGCCTCCGAGGTTGTCCGGCGCCTGCCCGGAGTCTCAATCGTAGATGATAAGTTCATTGTGGTGAGAGGGCTCTCTGCAAGATATAACAATGTATGGCTGAACAACTCTTCTGCCCCCAGCCTGGAGGCTGACACACGGTCTTTCTCCTTCGACCTGATCCCTTCCTCAATGATCGAGAATATTTTTATACTTAAATCTCCCACCGCAGAGCTGCCGGCTGACTATTCGGGCGGATTCATCAAGATATCAACAACGGGAATCCCGAACGAGAATAATTTCTTTGTCTCTTACGGTACAGCCTTCAGGCAATACTCCACCTTCAGCAACTTCATGAAGGAGGAGGGCAGCAGTACTGACTGGCTGACCCTCGGTGCACGGTACAGGAGGCTTCCAGAAAATATGCCGGCACATCTGGACAATTATGAGACCGCTACCAACCCGGAGATACAGAACAGGGTTACTGAGATCGGTCGTAGCCTGAACAACTCATGGGAAGCCAACCCTGTAAAAGCGCTCCCTGATCAGAAGGTTGCAATTGGTCTGAACAGACGTTTCGGGAAGGGGAATTTCATTGCCGGGAATGTTACCTCACTCACATACAGCTACTCCAATTCTTACACTGCTGTGCAGAATAATAACTACTCGATATATAACTACGCATATGATACCCCCGGGATTCTTGATGAGTTCACGGACAGGCAGTACAAGACCAATGCAAGGGTAGGGCTCATGCATAACTGGACAGTTTATCCCGTAGAGGGCCTTAAACTGGAGTTCAGAAATTTCTTTACAAGCACCTCCAACTCACGAGTCACTCTCAGGGAGGGCCGAGACTGGTACAACAACGGGAGGTTCGTTAAATCAGGCGAGACGCAATACTCTAACAGAATTATCTACTCCGGCCAGTTGGGAGGCGAAATGATGTTCAATGATGGAAAGACAATAATTGACATGACAGGAGGGTACTCCCTGTCGGCCAAGGAAGAACCTGACATCCGGAGGTACAGGTATATCAGCAATGACGGTGATACTTCACCTTACATCGTACTTTTCGGAAACAATCCCGATCTCTCTTCGATATCAAGGATGTGGCTCGACCTGAATGAGACAAACCTGTCCGGCTTGCTGAACTTCACACAGAAATTCAGGATGGGTAATATTGAAACCGAGTTCAAGACCGGTGTCCTGGCAGAGAACAGGGAGAGAGCATTCACGGCACGTAATTTCGGATATACAATGGCGAGTGAAGCATCCTCATTTGCTTCAACGGCTATGCCAATTGCAGAGATATTCAACCCGCAAAACATCAATCTCACTGATGGCATCAAGCTGAAGGAGATCACTGCTTTATCTGACTCATATGAAGCCAGCGCGTCAATGCTGGCCGGTTACCTGAATTTAAGACTGAAGTTCGGCATACGCACTGACCTTTCGATGGGTCTGAGGGTAGAAAAGAGCAGGCAGGAGCTGTCAAGCTACAGGCAGGGTACCACTACCCCGGTGCGGGTAGTTCGTGATACTGTCAATCTCTTCCCATCGGCAAACCTTGCATATAACCTGACTGAAAAGAGCCTGTTGCGATTCACTTACGGAATGTCAGTCAACAGGCCGGAATTCAGGGAGATGGCCCCGTTCTACTTTGTTGATTTTGACCAGAATGCAGGGATCTACGGTAACGAAAACATAAAGGAGGCCTACATCCATAATTTTGACCTTCGTTATGAGTTCTACCCGGGCAATAATGAAACCTTTAACGTAGGTATCTTCTTCAAGAATTTCAGCAATCCTATAGAGGTATCCATACGGGGTAATAACCCCGCCCAGTTCTCTTTCGATAACATCAGTACAGCTTACAGCTTCGGTCTGGAGACTGAAGCCCGGAAGTCCCTCGGGTTCTTAAGCGACCGGCTTGAAAAGTTTACAGCAGTAGTCAACCTTTCCCTCATCAAAAGCTCTGTTGCATTTGACAGGCCCCTACAGGGACAGTCACCCTACATTGTGAACTTCGGTCTCTTCTACCAGGAACCGGAAAAGGGTTTCATGGCAAGCCTTGTATATAACCGTATCGGGAAAAGGATAATTGCTGTGGGAAGACCTTCTCCGAACGAGTGGGAGAGCATTCCTGACATTTACGAGATGCCGCGCAACGAGGCAGACCTATCTGTTAGTAAAAAGATAGGTGAGAAACTTGAACTCAAGGCAGGCATCAAGGACCTGTTCGGGGAAAGGGTTGTCTTTCAGCAGAATGTGAAGAGTGTCGTAGATATGTCTTATTATGGCGGTGACGGCACCAAAGCATTTGACAGGACACAGGATACAAAATCATTTTATCCCGGAAGGCAGTATTCAGTCGGTCTTTCGGTCAAATTCTAACTAAAGGAAGTAATTAATTAAACAAAAATGCAAATTATGAAAACGAACATTTTTTCAAAAACTTTAAAGGTGCTGATGCTTGGTGCTGCCTTGTTTCTGGCAGTATCCTGTGAGAAGGATGTACCGGTGACGGCCCTGTCGCTTGACAAACAGGAAGCCACCGTGGAGGTGGGAGCCACATTAGCCATTATGCCTGTCATTGATCCGGTTGACGCTACAAACAAAGGTGTTACCTGGACGACAAACAATGCATCCGTTGCTACGGTAGCTGACGGTGTGGTAACTGGTGTCGCCCTGGGTAACGCCACTATTACCGCTACATCTGTCGAGAATCCTCTTTTTACAGCTACCTGCCAGATAACCGTTGAACCATCTACGGGCCAGGTCATAACCATATCAGGAGATATCACATCCGACACAAAATGGTATGCACAGGCCAAGTACATGTTATCAGGTTATGTCTACGTAAAGAATAATGCCATTCTTACAATTGAGCCCGGCACGGTCATCAAGGGAGTCTCAAATACAAAGGCTACACTTATCATTGAAAGAGGGTCAAAAATAATGGCTGCAGGTACTCTTGACAAACCCATCGTATTTACCTCAGACAAGCCGGCGGGTCAGAGAGCCACAGGTGACTGGGGCGGAGTCGTAATATGCGGAAAGGCAAAAACCAATAAGCATGATGATGGCGTCGGAGTGGGCATTGCCGAGGGTGGAATCGGTTCAAAATATGGCGGAACCGATGATAATGACAATTCAGGTGTACTGCAATTTGTAAGGATAGAGTTCCCGGGTATTCCCCTTTCCTCAACAGCAAACAGTGAGATAAACGGACTTACGCTTTATTCAGTAGGAAAAGCCACTGTCATGGATCACATCCAGGTTTCCTACTCGGGTGATGACTCTTTCGAATGGTTCGGCGGGAATGTAAGCGCTAAATACCTTGTGGCCCTTGGCGGTCTCGATGACGGTTTCGATACGGATAACGGTTTCAGCGGAAAGATCCAGTTTGGACTCATCATCCAGGATCCACTCAAATCCGACCAGTCGGGCTCTAATGCTTTTGAGAGTGACAATGACGCTGACGGGTCATTACTGACACCAGTGACATCTCCTGTTTTCTCAAATGTCACAGCTTTCGGGCCGTTCACGGTGACAGCTACACTCCCTGCAGAGACGAAGCATGAGAAGGCGTTGCATCTCAGGCGTGGAACCATAACTTCAGTATATAACTCTGTCTTTGTGGGATTCCCGCAGGGTCTCTCTATTGACGGCCAGAAGGGCAATTCTCCGACCCGTGCCGACCAGAATGATTTGCAGATTGAAAATACGATCCTCGCCGGCATGACAGTCAACTTTGTTGAAAAGACAGGAACGGTAGCTGTACCTTATACCGAGGCCCAGCATACGGCATATTTTGAAGCTGCAGCCAGAAACAACTCTCATAATCTGGCAGTCGCAGATATAATAGGCAGCAGTCTCATCAGCCTCACATCACCGAACCTGCTGCCGGCAGCAGGCTCACCGCTTCTTTCAGGAGCTTCATTCACAAATACAAGACTTACCGACACATTCTTTACCCCCACCACATACAGGGGGGCCTTTGGATCACAGAACTGGACATCCGGATGGTGCAACTGGAACCCGCAGAATACAGTTTACTAGTCCAATTGATGGTTTGACGACCCGATTGAAATGAGGGGTGCACCGGAGCACCCCTTTTTTTATGTCTGTACCGGATTACTATAATCGGCAACTTATCGGTTCGTCCTGCATGAGCTTGCAGCAAAAAAAAAGCCACTCTTCAGTGGCTCATTTTTAAATTTCTGAAGGTCTAGAAGATCTTCTCCCTGATACGTGCCTTCTTACCGGTGAGGTTCCTCAGGTAGAAGATGCGTGCCCTCCGTACCTTACCATATTTGTTGACCTCGATCTTGTCAATGAAGGGCGATGTGACCGGGAAAATTCTTTCCACGCCTATATTGCCGGACATTTTACGGACCGTAAAGGTGGCAGTAATGCCGTTCCCCCCTGATCTCTGCATGACAACACCGCGATACTGCTGTATCCTCTCCTTGTTACCTTCCTTGATCTTATAATGTACCGTAACAGTGTCCCCGGCCCTGAATTTAGGGAACTCATTGCTTGTGGCGTACTCCTTTTCAACTACTTTCATTAAGTCCATCGCGCAAATAAATTTATGATCTCTACTCTTTTAAAACAGGTCGCAAAGGTACAAAATTATTTTTATTATCTGCAAATTAATTATTGCTTTATCAGTACAGATCAGTGACCTGCGGCTGCCGGCATCTTCAGTTTGTCACCAGCATCAAGGACAATTCTCATCAGCCAGTCCTGCGGGTAGCCGGGCTGTTTCACCTCGGGAGTGATGTACTTATACCCTTCCTTCAGCTCGCGCCTGGTCTTGATGTTGCCATCCATATACTTGGTAAACAGATGCTTGTATAGTTCTCTCCATTCAGCAACAGTGCTGTTTCCGGCGGTGACGGAGTAGGCGGTAATGAACTCCGTACCTTTTTTGGCCGAGCCTTTGGCAGTGCTTTTGAAGAGCTCGGCCGCTTTGGCGTCGATCTCTGCGGTCTCACTGAGATATTTCTGTTCCAGCTCTTTTTGCTTTGCCTGCAGGTCAGGTGTCATGTCGCTGGCGCGTGTGTAGACGAAGTTGGTTACCTCGTTGAAGACCCAGAAGGCTGCATCGGCGCTGTAGGTCATTATGTCGCCGTTGCCAACCGCAAAGGAGGAGGGAACGGAAGAGATACCGCAGTACATCGGGGTATAGACCGTATAGTAGGTGTCGTCAACGCCGAACCAGATAATTCCTCCGACAGGGTCGGGAAGCCAGTTACGCGACTGGGTGACGAACGAGAATCCTGTCTGCTGCGTTGAGATGGCTCTTTCATGGAGATATGACTGACCGTCAACCTTCCAGCTCATCGGCCGCCATCTGACTGTGTTAAGGTAAGGGCCTGCGCCAACATCCTTCTTCATGTCCATGGGGGTATCCTGGTAGTAGTCTCTCATAAGTCCCATCACGTCATCCACGCCCAGTTTCCTGTCGGGCTTGATCCAGAGGGGCATCCTGTTGGTCAGATCATGACCCATGGCATAATTGAGATAATCACCCATTGTGCTGTTGACCTTATTGAAGCCTGACCACACGCGTGCATCGCAGAAGCGGGCGCCGCTGAAGTCTACAGGTGCATATACGTCGCTGAAGCTGAAGCCGGTGTCAGCGCCATCATACCATCCGAAGCCTCGCGCCACATCCACGATGTCAGCTGCGTAAATGGTCTCAACCTCAGGATTGAAGACCTTGTCGAGTTCTGCTGTTGTTATGGAGGTGGTGCCGTTGGCGACAGGAAAGGTCTGTATCCTCGCCTGGTTGGCATGGCCGGAGATGTAACCGTCAGGTATCCTCCGGGC
>JBFYPM010000044.1:0-4678 GCA_041303295.1 Bacteroidales bacterium | reverse complement strand
GAATAGCGGGGTTTTAATTAACAATGTATGAAATCCACATGTTATGCAAACGCATACATCGATGTAATTAATTCATTATAACATTTGGGTTCCATAAGGCTTTATAAAATTATAATTTAATCTGATGAAAAGGACTTTCGGAATTTTTATTGTCGCAGCACTGCTTATGTCGGGCTGCGGATCATCAAAGAAACAACTTGAGATCGGAAACTATGACGCTGCCATTAATAAGGCAGTGGCCGAACTCAGGAAAAACCCAAAGAGCGAAAAGGACATTGAGACCCTTGAACGCGCAATGAACATTGCCCTCGACCAGGACAACGAACGCGTCCGTTTCCTGAAGATAGAGGGAAGAGCCAATGCCTGGGACGAGATCTACCTCATCTACAAGAAGATGAGTGACCGACAGTCGGCAGTTCGTACCGTGACCCCGATCGAATACGAAGGACGCACTATCCAGTGGCCTTACGTCGATTATATGCAGGAGATGGTGATAGCCAAAAAGAAGGCCGCAGATTTCTACTTCACACACGGTAAGGAGCTGATGAATAACGGCACCAAGGACTCCTACCGTCAGGCATACGCTGAGTTTGTCAGGGCCAGGGAGTATGTGGGCGACTATCAAGGCATTGACCAGATGATGCAGGAATCAAGATACCTGGGCATCAGTCGCGCCTATGTCACAATCAAGAACTACTCCGCCACAAAGTTCCCCGAAGCATTTGAGAAGGATCTGGTTGCCCTTGACCTGCCACGACTCAACAGCGATTGGGTTGAGTATTACACCACCATGCCGGAAAGGGATACCCAGATCGATTACCTGGTGAATATCAATATCAGGACTGTGGCTGTCAGTCCCGACAAACAGTTCCAGCGTGACTCCCTTGTGAGGGCCACCGTTGAAGACGGGTTTGATTATGTAAAGGATGCAAGGGGTAACGTTTTGAAGGACTCTCTGGGCAATGATGTCAAAGTCAAGAAGTACAAGGATCTCCAGTGTGCCCTGATCCAGACCTACCAGGTCAAGGAGTGCGTAATTGCCGGTGATGTGGAGATGCTGGCACTCTATCCGGAGAAGACCATCAAGAAGGATCCCATTGGTGCTACCTCAAACTTCGAGCATGTCTCTGCCAGGGCAATAGGGGATGTCAATGCCCTCTCCCTTACACAGAAACAGATGCTGCAGTCGCAGATAGTCCCGTTCCCGATGGATGTAGATATGATAATCATGTGCACTGAGAACCTGAAACAGGCGATCAGGGGGTTCATGGAGGCGAACCGGAGGTACATCAACTGATAACCTTTCCTGGTACAATCCCAGGGAATAAACCGTATGTGAATTTTTAATCCCCCACTCAGGGGGATTTTTTTTATTTTTGCGGTCTAATTTACACTGAGATAGAACGAGCGATACTTGTAGGGGTGATTACCCCGGAGATAAGTGAGGGCAATGCCCGCGATTACCTTGATGAGCTGGCATTCCTTGCCGAGACGGCAGGAGCGGAGCCTGTAAAGTCATTTCTTCAGAGGGTTGATCATGCCAATCCTCGTACCTTTGTTAATAAAGGCAAGATGGCAGAGATAGCCTCTTTCGTTGCCGCCGGTGACATTACCCTTGCCATCTTTGACGATGAGCTCACTCCCAGCCAGATGCGCAACATCGAGCAGGAGCTCAACTGCAGGGTCATTGACCGCACCAACCTCATCCTCGATATCTTTGCCAGCCGTGCCCGCACATCGCACGCCCGCACACAGGTTGAGCTGGCACAGTATCAGTACCTGTTGCCGAGGCTCACCGGAATGTGGACACACCTCGAGCGGCAGCGCGGCGGTATCGGGCTGCGCGGCCCCGGTGAGACAGAGATAGAGACTGACCGGCGTATCATACGTGATAAGATATCAAAACTGAAGGAGCAGCTTAAGAAGATCGACACCCAGATGAGCACACAGCGCAAGGGGCGTGGCAAGATGATAAGAGTTGCACTGGTGGGTTATACCAATGTAGGAAAATCTACCCTGATGAACCAGATAAGCAAGTCGGATCTCTTCGCCGAGAACAAGCTCTTTGCCACCCTTGACACAACGGTGCGCAAGGTGGTGATTGGTAACCTCCCTTTCCTGCTCTCAGATACTGTCGGGTTCATACGCAAGCTGCCACATGACCTGGTGGAGTCATTCAAATCGACCCTCGATGAGGTGAGGGAGGCTGACCTTCTCATGCATGTCGTAGATATCTCCCATCCTGGCTTCGAGGAGCAAATGGCTGTTGTAAACTCCACCCTGAATGATCTCGGTTCTCTGAACAAGCCTACAATAATAGTATTCAACAAGGTTGACCTGTTCTCCTTCACTGAAAAGGACGAAGATGATCTCACCCCTGTATTGAGGGAGAACCTGTCGCTCGATGACCTTCGCATGACCTGGATGGCCGGAGGGAAGGACCAGAGCACGGTATTCATCAGCGCCAAAACGCGCGATAACATGGAGGAGCTGCGTAAGATGCTCTATGAAGAGGTCAGGAAGATACACGTGAAACGGTACCCATACAACGATTTTCTGTACGTTTCGGAGGAGCCGGCTATTTAAGCAGCCCGGTCGACATCATATACTCAGCTATCTGGACGGCATTGGTTGCAGCACCTTTACGTATGTTATCGGCTACCACCCACATGTTAAGTGTCTTTTCCTGTGAGAAATCCCGCCTTATCCGACCAACGAACACCTCATCACGGTCATGCGCGATGATGGGCATTGGATATATCTTTTCGGCGGGATTGTCATAGAGAATTACTCCCGGTGTATCAGAAAGTATGGCCCTGACCCTGTCAAGGTCGAATTCCTTCTCAAACTCAATATTCACAGCCTCTGAGTGTCCTCCTTTGACGGGTACTCTGACGGCTGTGGCGGTAACACGAATTGACTCATCACCGAGGATTTTGCATGTCTCGTTAACCAGCTTCATCTCCTCCCTGGTATAGCCGTTATCAAGAAAGACATCACAGTGTGGCAGGCAGTTCAGGTCAATAGGGTATGGGTATGCCATCTCTCCGCTCAGTCCGCGCCGTTCATTATCGAGCTGTGTCACAGCCTTAACACCGGTGCCCGTAACTGACTGGTAGGTTGATACAACAAGCCTCCTGATTGAATACTCCCTGTGCAGCGGGGCGATGGCCATTAGCATCTGTATTGTGGAACAGTTGGGGTTAGCTATGATTCTGGTAGCCCCGGTGATCACAGGAGCATTGATCTCAGGTACAACCAACGGGATATCCTTCTCCATCCGCCAGGCAGAGGAGTTGTCAATGACGATCGTTCCGTTCTCGGCAAAAACCGGCGCCCACTCTTTCGATACTGACGCTCCGGCTGAGAACAGCGCTATGTCAGGAACGCCCTCCACTGCCTCCATCACACTGACAACCTTCACCGGCTTACCGCGAAAGATCACCTCCCTGCCTTCGGAACGCTCCGAGGCTGCCGGAAATAGCCGGTCTACTGGAAAATTCCTTTCTTCGAGCACCTTCAGCATCATCCTTCCCACCATCCCTGTGGCTCCAACAACTGCAACTTTCATTTTTATGTTATTTGAAAAAAATTATCGAACTTTATATAAGAAAAGTGCGACAAATTTAATCCTTTTTTAGTCCCGCTGCATGAAAAAGATTATTGTGTTGTCGTTGCTGCCGTTATATCTGTCAGTTGCTGCACAGGTACATGGTGGCTGTGAGGGGAGACCGGCATCCCTGGTTATCTCCGAGATCATGGCTGACCCCGTGCCGTCTTACGGGCTGCCGGAGAGGGAGTATCTCGAGATCACCAACCGCACCGGCGACAGCCTGGTTACAGGAGGCATAATGCTGATCTCCGGTCCGGATACTGCATACCTGCCTTCAGAAGCCATTGCCCCGGGTGAGATTGTCATCCTCTGTTCCACCGGCAGCAGGGCCGATTTTCTTCCTTTTGGAAGAGTCATGCCGGTCAAGTCCTTCCCTTCGCTGAATAATGATGGTGAGATCATCGCGCTGCGCGATGGAGGCGGCAGGCTCATTCATGCGGTATGTTACACCCCGGCGTTTCTCGGCCAGGGGCCAAAGTCAGGAGGAGGATGGTCGGCCGAGATGACAGACATGGGTAATCCTTTCAATGAACCCGAAGCATGGAGCCCGTCGGTTGATCCTTCGGGAGGCACCCCGGGCAGAGCCAATTCCACGGACCGAGAAACCCCGGATCTGAAGTGCCCGTCTGTCATAGCTGTCTGGCCGGAGTCGGCAGACACCGTTGCTGTTTTGTTTGACGAGACAGTAATGGTATCCGGGGGTGAACACTGGCTGGCTGACGGGATAGAGACCCTTCCGGCACTGTCAGGTGACCCGGCCGACCGTAAGGTACTGGTACCGCTTACCGGGGCGATCATACCGGATCAGATAATCACACTGCTGCCAGCATCATCACTGACTGATTTTGCGGGAAACAGAGCCTGTGAGGCAGAGTTAAAAACCGGTATTCCATCGGACCCCATGCCAGGAGACATACTCTTCAGCGAACTGCTGTTTGATCCGGCGGAGGGCTGCGAGGAGTATATTGAACTTTACAACAATTCGGAGAAGATATGCGATCTTTCGAGGCTGTCATTGTCAAACAACCCCGGCGCAGTCCCGACAGCCATTACGGCAGTCCCAAG
>JBFYPM010000043.1:0-17345 GCA_041303295.1 Bacteroidales bacterium | reverse complement strand
GTTGGGTGGAGGGGTGGTCGTGGCCATGGTTATGGATTGTGGTATGGCAAATATAGTCCTATTTGTGATTAGCATTCAAAATTAAAAGGTCTTGCGGTCTGTCGCTGCGCTCCGTCTGAAGGTCTGATCCGCCAGCTGGAGGATGATGTCTGAAGGTCCATCTTCAGTCTGCAATCGGCAGTCACACTCAGGCATTAGGCAATAGGCAGTAGTGTAAGTTATTGATTGACTGAGGACTGCAGACTGAGGACTGGACTATTGCCTATTTCCCAACCCCTACTGCCTAAAAAAAATGCCACATCCCTGGAGATATGGCACTTATTTGTTTAGTGGGAAAGATCAGAATGGCAGATCATCCAGCTCAGGGCTGGCTGACGGGGCATCCTCAAGCTTTGGGCTTCGGATGGCCTGCTGGCCGTTTTCCGCAACATCGATTCCCCGTGCCACGGAGAGAGCATTCAGGTTGGTTATGTAATTCACCATCCCATTCTTCTCCCATTTGTTACCCTTGATATTAAAGGTGACGGTCACATCCTGCCTGAGCCATGATTCATCAATGATCTCACATTTATCCTGTGTGAGCTGGAACTTGATGAAGTCGACGTATGCCTGTCCGCTGCCGCTATCCTTGTGTTCTATCACGAACTCACGCTTGCGGAAGCGTTCATTGACCCTGTTGACCGGGTAGACTTCGGAAACCTTGCCTGTAATCTGGAATTCCATTATTCTGTTTCTGTAATGACAACCCTGTCAATGGTGTCACCAGCCCTGATAAGGTCAATCACTTCAACCCCCTCAATAACCTTACCGAAACATGTATGCTTCCTGTCGAGGTGTTTGGTGTTTGATCTGCTGTGGCATATGAAGAACTGTGAACCACCAGTATCTTTGCCGGCATGAGCCATGGAAAGTATGCCTCGGTCATGGTACTGTTTGGTTCCGGTAAGCTCACACTTGATCTTATAGCCGGGTCCACCAGTCCCAATTCGTGGATCACTCATGTCTTTCGAGAAAGGGCAGCCGCCCTGTATGACGAAGTCGGGAATGACCCTGTGGAAAGCCAGTCCGTCATAGAACCCCTTCCTGGCCAGCGTCACGAAGTTTTCGACTGTGCCGGGAGCATCATCATCATACAGTTCTGCCTTCATTACCCCTTTCGGGGTATGTATTTCGGCAAACTTCACTGTTTGACGATTTCAAGAAGTTCAACTTCGAATACGAGGGTTGAATAGGGCGGAATAGGACCTGTGCCGTTCTCACCGTAACCCAGTTCGTAAGGGATATAAAACTTGAACTTTGAGCCTACCGGCATCAGCTGGATACCTTCCTGCCAGCCCTGTATGACCTGGTTCACACCGAACTCGGCGGGTTCGCCACGGTCGACTGATGAGTCAAATTTGGTACCGTCCATGAGTGTTCCTGTATAATGAACCCTGACAACCTCCTCGGGTTTAGGCATTGCTCCTGTACCCATGGTTATCACCTCATACTGGAGTCCGCTTGCCGTTTCCTGAACGCCGTCACGTTTCTTATTTTCAGCAAGGAATTTTTCACCATCGTCAATATTTTTGCCGTACATCTTTTTCATCTGTTCTGCCTGTTTCTTCTGCATGTAGGTCATGATATAACTCTGTGCACTATTCCCGTCAAGAGTGGTCTTGCCTTCCTTTGCATCGAACATTCCCTTAGCAAGTAATACCGGATCGATGTCCATACTGTCGATCATGGCACTGAAGTAGAAATTCACACCGATTGCGTATGCGAGGGAGTCTTCTTGGCTCTTCACCTTGGCTCCGGTGAAACTTGATTTGGGACTGCATGATGTTACGATCATTGCCGTTGCAGCGGCGAGGATAACTAAAGCTTTGATTTTCATTGTATCAGTTTTTATTTAAATTTTGGCAAAGATAGTATTTTGGAAGTCAATCTGAGGCTATAGTTGTTCTTTTATTACCTCGAGAAGTTCAACTTCAAAGATGAGGGTTTCAAAAGGTTTGATGACATTTCCGGCACCTCTCTCGCCGTAGGCAAGATCATATGGAATATAGAGCATCAGTTTTGAACCCTCATTCATAAGCTGAAGTCCTTCGACCCATCCGCGGATCACGGTGCTGACCCTGAACTGTGCCGGTTCACCGCGGTCATAAGAAGAGTCAAATTTGATTCCGTCAACCGTCTTACCGGTGTAATGTACCTTTACTACATCATCAGGGCCGGGCATAGCCCCTGTTCCCTGGGTGACAACCTTGTATTGCAGTCCGCTAGGCAGGGTGACAACGCCATCCGTTTTTCCGTTCTCATCAAGAAATACCTTTGCAGCATTGATCTGCTCACCGTACTTTGCCATCAGCCTGGCCTTTTCACGCCGCTGCATATATGTGACTATAAATGCACTGGCAGCGGTATCTGTCATAAGCGACTTCTCTTTGGATGCGTCGGTCATACCTTTGGTGAACATCTTTGTGCTTATATTGATGCTGTCAGCTACATAATATTTGTAGTTTGCCACACCGAGAGCATAGGAGAGGGAGTCTTCAGAGGTGACGAATTTCGATTTCTGTGCGGTGGTGGCGAGTGTTGTCATGACAAGCAGGGTCACGACGGTTAATAGTCTGGCGGTCCTCATTTCTTCGGTTTTATACTTTTTTACCTGCAGGGATGCAGAATGTGCAACCTCTACGCAGCATGTTTTTTAAATCACGCAAAGATATCAAATTCATCTCTTCACCGCTCTTGTCATAACCCTTTTTCCGGGAGGGCCCGGGAGGAGGGTAACAGCGAAGCCCAGATCCCTTAGCATCCGCTTCAGGCTGCCCTTTGCGGAGTATGTGACAAACACGGATCCGGCGTGGTTGATGGCTTCAATCCGGCGCATCACCTCTTCGCTCCACATTTCAGGCTGTTTGTCCGGTCCGAATGCATCGAAATAGACAAGGTCGTACAGGCCCACCTGGTCCTCAACGGTCAGGTCAGACAGGATCTTCTTCAGTAAGAACCATTCTGTAATAGCGGTCCTCTCACCCCAGGGCGCTGCATGGATGGCTTCAAACAGTTGCACTCCACGGCTCCCGGTAAGGGATCCGTAATTCAGCTGCCGGATAACAGCCTGGTCAAGGGGGTATTTCTCAAGCGAGGTATAGCTGACGCGCATCTTATTGTCTTCCGCATGGATTGCAGAGAGAAGTGCATTAAGTCCTGTGCCGAATCCGACTTCAAATATGGAGACCGCTTCAGATTCGAGACTCGCAAGGCCTGCATTGATAAAGATATGTTGAGATTCAGTTATCGCCCCGAAATGGGAGTGGTAGTGCTCGTCGATTTCAGGCACGTAAAGTGTATGTGAGCCATCTTGCGTTATTTTGAGTTCAGGATTCATTGTATTTTGAGGGTAAAGGCCGTAATCAGCAGTCTGACAAAATCAGTCGGCAGCCTGCAGTCCACAGTCGGCAGTCAATCAATTACGACCGCAAGACCGCAGGACCTTCAGACTTCAGACCTTCAGACCTTCGGACCCCTTTTGCTGCTGCCAGTCCGAGTCGTACCATGTTCTTACGTCGGTTGCGATCATGCCTGCCCTGCGTGCGGCCTCTATGCCAAGGTCGCCATCTTCAAACACCTCACAATCGGCCGGCGCTACATCCATAAGCTCTGCACACCTGAGGAATGTCTCAGGGTCAGGCTTGTGCCGGGTCACGTCGTTGGCTGTAACGATTATGTCAAAGTATTCTCTTATCCCAACAATCTCCAGCGTCTTCTCCACTGCTTCGCGATGACCCCCTGTACCGACCGACATGGGTATTATCCCGTAGTATTTCTGTACCAGGGCAATTACCGGCTCAATGGGTGTTACATTATGTTGTATTGTGTAGAACTCCTCAAGCTTTACCTCCATGATCTCTTCCGGGGAGACCTTTCCGGTCATCCCGTTTTGTTCAATTATTTCCTCTGCTATTTTCCATCCCGGGGCTCCGGTGTGCGCCTGGAGGAACGCGGTGTCCATGTTTATTCCGAAATGCAGGCAGGCCTTCTGCCATGCCTGGTAGTGCCATGGCATAGTGTCAGCCAGGGTGCCGTCGAGGTCAAAAATCAGTCCTTTTACCCCGGGGGTGATATCGAATTTCATTTATTGTCAGATTGAAGCGCAAAAGTACGATTATTCGCTTAGAAGACAAGAGCAGTAGTCTACAGTCTACAATCCTCAGTCTTCAGTCTTCAGTCAATAAGATAGTTACTGATTGCCGACTGTATACTGGCGACTGCCGACTGTTCTGTCAGCCCTTGATGAATTTCTTTACCTCTTTCGCGATATTCTCACCGGTGAAACCGAATTTCTCGTCAAGCACGTTATAAGCTGCAGAATAGCCGAAACTCTCCAAGCCCCAAACCCTGCCTTCTGATCCGGCGAAGCCCAGCATAGTCACAGGCAGTCCGGCCGTCAGGCAGAATACTGGCACTCCCGGTGTGATAACACTGTGCCTGTAATTCTCATCCTGGATCCTGAATAATCCTTCAGAAGGTGCTGAGACTATCCTTGACCTGATGCCTCCTGCCGATAGGATGGCTGCCGCCTCTACCAGGGTAGCCACCTCGGAGCCGCTGGCAACCATTATCACATCAGGCTTGCCGGGTGCATCAGTGACAATATAAGCCCCCCTGGATGCCATGGCAGCTGCCTCAATCCGTGGCTTGCCCTCAGAGGGAAGCGTCTTGATGTTCTGCCTCGACAGTATCAGTGCTGTTGGAGTATTCTTATTCTCCAGAGCCAGCTTCCATGCAATATTGGTTTCAAGTGCATCTGCCGGTCGCAGTACCAGCATGCTGTTCTCGCCATGGTGGTTCTTCAGGTGCTCCATAAGCCTGATTTGGGCCTCCTGTTCAACTGGCTGATGGGTTGGACCATCCTCGCCTACGCGGAAAGCGTCATGTGTCCATATATACTTGACCGGCAGGCGCATGAGCGCTGCAAGCCTGACAGCTGGCTTCATATAGTCAGAGAAGACAAAGAAGGTCCCGCAGGCGGGTATCACTCCACCGTGGAGTGCCATGCCGTTCATGACGGCGGCCATTGTCAGTTCCGATACTCCTGCATGCAGGAAGGCTCCTGAAAAGTCACCCCTGGCAAACGGTTTGCTCTTCTTCAGGAAACCATCAGTCTTGTCAGAGTTGGCGAGGTCTGCCGATGCGACTATCATGTTGGGTATCTTCGCGGCAAAGTGGGAGAGCATGACGGCTGATGCGTTACGCGTGGCGTCATTCTCCTTCTGGGCTATGGCCGTGAAGTCTATCTCAGGAATGACGCCCGAGTAGAAATCATTCAGATGCCGTGCCGCTTCCGGATTTTCTGCTGCCCAGTTCTCTTTTTTCTTTTTCCAGACCGCAGCTGCGGCAGATTTGGCTGACAGCACTTCTTTGTAAAGCTGCTTTACATCGGAAAATAACTCAAATGGTTTCTCCGGGTCACCTCCAAGGTTGGCAACTGATTTCTTAAAGGAGGCTCCGGCATGAGTAACCGGCTGCCCGTGTGTTGAGGTCTTACTTTCGAAGCTGTTTCCTGATTCTTCTACCAGGCCCTTGCCCATCACGGTTTTACCTATTATTATCACCGGTCTCTCATTTTCATCGCCTGCCAGCCTGAGAGCTCCGCGAATCTGGTCATGGCTGTGACCATCTATCTCCATCACCCGCCATCCCCAAGCCTTGTATTTGGCTGCTGTGTTTTCTGATGTGACAACAGAGGTCTCGGTTGAGAGTTGAATATCGTTTGAATCATAGAATAAGATCAGGTTGCTCAGCCCGAGGTGTCCGGCAATACGGCCGGCGCCCTGGGAGATCTCCTCCTGGATTCCGCCGTCAGATATGTAGGCATAAATCTTATGCTCAAAAAGCCGGCCGAAGCGGGCTGTAAGGAAGCGTTCCGCGATGGCTGCGCCCACAGCCATTGTATGACCCTGACCAAGAGGACCGGAGGTGTTTTCAATAGCACGTTTCAGATCGAGCTCGGGGTGACCCGGTGTCACGCTGCCCCACTGCCGGAACTGCATGATGTCGTCAATTGTGAAATGGCCTGTGAGTGTCAGGACTGAATAGAGCATTGGTGACATATGGCCGGGATCGAGGAAGAACCTGTCCCTGTTTATCCATGCCGGATCTGCCGGATCAAAACGGAGGAACTCGGAGAAGAGGATATGGATGAAATCTGCTCCTCCCATGGCTCCTCCCGGGTGACCGGAGTTAGCTTTCTCAACCATTGCCATAGAGAGGATCCTGATATTGTCTGCTGCGCGTTCGTTTACATTTTTAGTCATAACGGATTATAGCTTTTGATTGAGAGTAAAAATAATAAAAAAAATGCGTAACGGGAGTCGCTGCTTATTAACAAACAGAACTCCACGGTAAGCGGGCCGGGCTATTGCATCTCCCCCGTCCTGCTATTTCCTTACGGTTAAGCGTTGTATGAAGAGGAGGCGGTGTCACCTCCGCGGCCGGTCCAGTTTGTGTGGAAGACCTCACCTTCAGGTTTGTCAATACGCTGGTATGTATGAGCCCCGAAATAGTCGCGCTGTGCCTGCAGCAGGTTGGCAGGCAGCCAGGCCGACCGGTAGCTGTCAAACCACGCCAGAGCCGCACTCATGGCAGGCACAGGAACGCCGTCCCTGACTGCCCCGGCGATAACCCTTCGCCAGCTCTCGCTGTTCTCCTTCAGAATAGTTGAGAAATAGCCGTCCATGATCAGGTTGGGCAGTCCGGGGTTGAGCCTGAATGCTTCATAAATCTTGTTCAGGAAAGCTGACCTGATGATGCATCCACCTCTCCAGATCATTGCAATTTCACCGTAGTTCAGATCCCATTTGTATTCAACGGCAGCGTTGCGAAGCAGGTTAAATCCCTGGGCATACGAAACGATCTTTGAAGCATACAGTGCCTGGCGGATGTCATCTGCAAACTGTTTTTTGTCGATGATGGGTCCTTTGTACGGGCTGCTGAATAGGGTAGCGGCCTGAACTCTTTCCTTCTTCATTGAAGAGATAAACCTGGCGAAGACCGATTCACCTATAAGGCTCAGAGGCACCCCGTGGTCAAGGGCGCTGACGACTGTCCATTTACCTGTTCCTTTCTGGCCTGCAGAGTCGAGTATCTTTGTGACTATTGGCTCTCCGTCAGTATCCTTGTATCTTAGAATCTCCCCGGTGATCTCAATAAGGTAGGAGTCGAGCTCAACCTTATTCCACTCTTCGAATATACCGGCCATATCTTCATAGGTGAATGCGCCTGTATTGATCATCAGGTGGTATGCCTCGCAGATCAGCTGCATGTCGCCGTATTCTATTCCGTTATGGGCCATCTTGACGAAGTGGCCTGCGCCGTTATCGCCTATCCATGTGACGCAGGAAGCCCCGTCAGAGGCTTTGGCAGCAATTGCATGGAAGATATCCTTCACGTGGGGCCATGCCTCTTTGGACCCGCCGGGCATCATTGAGGGTCCGAGCAGAGCACCCTCTTCACCGCCTGAGACTCCGGTACCGATGTAGAGAAGTCCCTTGCTCTCAACATATTGTGTTCTTCTGATTGTGTCAGGAAAGTGCGAGTTTCCGCCTTCAATTATGATGTCTCCCTTGTCCAACAGGGGGATGATCTTCTCAATAAAGTCGTCAACCGGCTTGCCTGCCTTGACCATCAGCATCACCTTGCGGGGCCTCTCAAGGTTCGAGATCAGCTCCTCAAGTGAGTAGGAGGGTATGATTTTTTTGCCTTTCCCTCGTCCGTTCACAAAATCCGTCACCCTTTCCGTTGTGCGGTTGAATACTGCAACAGTAAATCCCCTGCTTTCAATGTTGAGCACAAGGTTTTCTCCCATCACTGCGAGGCCAATCAATCCTATATCTGCTTTCATTATGGAATATTAAGTAGTTGATAAAATGAGTTAAATCGTTTTCGCATTATTGAATTATTTTGAAGCCAAGGTCCGAAAGAATTTGTCGTGCCAGCGGGTCATAGGTCTGCACAGTGTATGATTCAAATTCCCTTCTGATCCTGTAGTTATCGCGAAGATACTCGAATTTTCCGGTGTCAAGGCGGAAGGTTCGGTCATCATCCTCAACCGGATAGGTATGTCTGACAGCCATGGCAACAAGCTCAAGAGCACTTTTGTCATCTTTTTGTTGTGTCAGGTCAATGACCGGATATGCAGGCTGGGGCAGCGAGGCGGGAGTCCAGTCCTGCAGCGGAATGCCAAACTCTTCAGCAACACGTCTGACCGAGTTTACGGTTGCGTTAGCCTTACCCTCAACGGAATAGCCTGCAATGTGAGGGGTAGCTATATCCGTGAGATGAACCAGTCTGGTGTCCGCATCAGGCTCTCCCTCCCAGACATCAAGTACTGCGCCGGCCAGGGTCTTTGTTGTCAGGGCCTCTCTGAGGGCAGTGTTATCCACCACCTCGCCGCGCGAGGAGTTTATCAGGATGCAGTTCTTCTTCATCCCTGGCAGGTTGGCGCTGTTTATCAGGTGCCAGGTCCTGTCCACACCCTCAAGGATAAGGGGCACATGCAGAGTGAGTATGTCGGACTCAGCAAACAGCTTTTTGATAGGATGGAACTCATTGCCTCCCTCGCGCCTCTGTCGGGGAGGGTCATTCTGAAGGACTCTCATTCCGATGGCCCTGGCGGCTCTGACAACCTTTGTTCCTACGTTTCCCACTCCCACGACTCCAAGAGTCAGAGCAGGAAGGTCAAGCGAACGGCTGGAAGCGAGAAAGAACAGTACTGTAGTTATATATTGCATCACTGATCCCGAGTTGCAACCCGGGGCGTTCACCCACTTAATACCAGCATTGTCAAGCCAGGCAATATCAAGGTGATCATATCCTATTGTAGCTGTGGCCACAATTTTTACCCTGCTGCCTTCGAGGAGCCGGTTGTTGCATTTAGTGCGGGTACGGACTATCAGGGCATCGGCATCGGCAACCATGCGGGCATCAATGGCGTGGCCCGGACTGTAGACTACCTCAGCCCAGGGCTCAAATACTCCCTTTACGTACGGTATTTTTTCGTCTATAATGATCTTCATTGGCTTAACGTGCTGCTTTCCAGAGGCCGGTGGCCGGGTTGGAGATGAAGTAAAACTCTTCACCGTCGGCATCCGTGTGGAAGCCGGTCTGCAGGCTGAGCGGGTCGTACTTCTTCATCAGTGCATTGATGTCACCGTAGCTGTATCCGACGGACTCAACCTCTTCAGGGGTAAGGTGCCCGGCAGCATAAGTCACCTTGAACCTGTTCTCGGGTGAGCCATGAATGAGATGGGCGGCGGCGCTCAGGTTATCCTTCAGGTCATTGTTGGCCTCGGTGAAGGCGAGTATCTCCGGTGTGGTCCGGTAACCGTATTTTCTTATCAGCTTATCAATGGCCGGGTCTTCACCGAAGGTCTTCACTCCTGGGGCAAGCACCACAAGTTCGCCATCATCTGCGATGGCCATCCGCGTGCGGTAGATGCTCTTATTGCCGAGCCATGTGCTCTTGAATTCTTCAGGATCAAGCCAGACTACTACCTTCTTCAGCCGTTCCGGCAGGGTGGTGAAGTTAACCTCGCGGGAGAGGGCTGCTGCCTGCCGGAAGCTTTCGATATCATCCCCGGCGAAGAGGCCTCTTATCTTCAGCCTGCCTTCGCTGTCGGGAGCAACAACAGTGAGGATATAGAGAAGGGGCAATCTCCTGGCCGCTATCTCCGATGCCTTGTTCAGAACTGCCCTGACGGGGTTGTCAGTTGTTCCGAGGATGTTTTCTATGCCGTGTACGGCACCGATGAAATGACTTTTGTTAATAGCCTCACTGCCTCCGCACCCCACGAAGACGTTCTTGTTGTAGTTGGCCATGCCTGTCACCTCGTGAGGAACAACCTGCCCAACTGATATTATAAGGTCATGCCCCCCATCTGAAAGAAGACGGTTCACCTGAACGGGATAGTCAAAGGTGAGCCTTCCGCCAGTCACCTCTGACACAAACGAAGCGGGGACTCTTCCCAGCTCCCCGATGTCTGTGCGCCACCGGTGTTCCCTGAAGAGTGAGTGTGGTACATTGCCGTACATCCGGTCTATCTCGCCCGGTTCCATGGGCACGTGTGTCCCCAGTGCAGGCAGGATGTCTGTGACACGTTCACCGAGCATCTCCCAGAGCAGTTCGGTTATCATCCCTGCACCGGAATGGGCGCGTGTGATATCGGGGGGAAGTATAAGCACCCTCTTCCTCTCACCAAAGCTTCCAAGGATCCCCCCCAGGGCAGACCTGACCTGGTCTCTGTCAAATCCCTTTTCGTGTCCGTTTTCTGAATAGTATATCATATTATTTCATTTTTTTCAAAGACGGCTTCTGAGGTTATGGCCGGTGTGATTTGTCATTACCACGATGGTTTCTCAGGCAGTGACAGGCGGAATTCGTCAATCAGCCGGTCCTGGTATTCTCCCTTGTATGTGCCGGCAATGAACCTGTCAAGGGCCACATCATGGAAGAGTCTCCACGACCTGTTCTCTTTCCCCGGCACCACAGGGAAGAAGAGAGACCCGTTATCTGTTGCCGCCTTCAGGTCACCCAGGGCATCTCCAATCATGAGGATCCTGTCAGGGGGATACCGGCCTTCCGTTGCAATGGCAATATGTTCGCTCTTGGTTCCCTGTTCCTGCCCGGCAATTGTTTTAACGAATCCGTCTATAGAGTGTTCCCTCCACTCCCTTGTCAGTGCCTCCAGGGGTGTCTGTGAAACCACTATGGCATCAGCCGCCGTACTAATTTTCTCAATTGATTTTCGGGCGTAGGGGAAGGGGGGAGTGTCACGCAGCCACCTGGCTATCTCTTCATTGATTGCCAGGGTCCATTCAAGTATAGTCTCCAGGGCAGGGTGAGGATTCTTTTCCACATACTCCCTGAAGGCCGGGTTCCCAAGCCTGGTCTCCTTACGCACCCATTCACGGAGTGGCTCCATGTCAGGAAGGCTGATGCCCGTCTCTTTTACTTCAGGCCTCGAGGCCAGGAGTTCCATCACCTTTATCAGCGCAGGGAAACGGTTAATACCACGGGTTACGGAATAGAGGTTGACGAACTCCCATGTCTCACGCACATACTTGGAAATGGCGAAGAGGCTGAAGTATTTCACTGTATTGGGACAAAAGAACTCCTTGTGCTTGACCTCCATTGTATCGAAGACACAACCGTCAGAGTCGATGCCGATAAAAAAATCCTTTTCCGGTTTAAATTCTTCCAGAAGACTCATTTTGTTTGTCATTGCCGGTAAGTTACTAGTAATACAAATGTAAGCCGGTAAAGTTCCCGTCAGACACCGCTGTATGCGCTGAATCCGCCATCAATGGGTATCACCACACCGGTGACAAAGGATGAGGTACCTGACAGGAGGTAGAGCATTGTGCCTACCAGTTCCTCAGGTTCGGCATAACGTCCCATGGGTGTGGCGGAAATTATCTTCCTGCCTCGCGGGGTCATCTCTCCTGTCTGCTCGTCTGTCAGCAGGAAGCGGTTCTGGTTGGTGAGCAGAAAACCGGGAGCTATTGCATTAACCCTGACACCTGTGGGAGCAAAGTGGACCGCAAGCCATTGGGTGAAGTTGTTAATTGCAGCTTTGGCAGCCGAGTAAGCTGGTATCTTCGTCAGCGGCCTGTATGCGTTCATTGATGAGATGTTAAGGATACTGCCGCTTCCTTTCTTCACCATATCCTCACTCAGGATCATGGTTGGCAGAACGGTACCCTTGAAGTTCAGGTCAAAGACGCCGTCAAATCCTGCAATGTCAAGATCAAAGAATGTTCCTTTCAGTTCCTTATCGTCAGCGGAAATAACCTCTTTGACAGTTGTGGCTGAGGCTTTGTTTCCACCGGCGCAGTTGACAAGTATATCAAGTGAACCGAACCTTGCGCGTATCTCTTCGCGGACTTTGAGCAGCGACTCCCTGTCAGTAACATCTGCTCCGAAGCTGATTGCCATTCCGCAATCAGGCCGTTGTGCTATCTCTGCTGCCATCCCGGCTCCTCTCTCCGGATTCACATCCAGAATAATTACTGTCACTCCGGCGCTGCACAGACCTTTGACGAGGGTCTGACCTATCACCCCGCTGCCGCCTGTGATGGCGGCAACTTTCCCTTTCAGGTCACTGAAATCATTCATCTCTTTTATAATTTCTATTCAATTACTATCGGTTTGTATTTTGGTACTAGCATTTTCATTACGATCCATCCTATCAGGTATGCAACCGCGCAGATGCAGAACACTATGAAGTAACCTGCCCTAATGCCTTCATACCCGAAAAACTTCATCGGTTCAGTAATATACTGTGCACCGGCAGCAAGCAATTCCTTTGTCATTACATCAGTTTTGCCGGCAACCAAAGTGGTGCCTGAAGAGAAATCAAAGAGCAGGCCGGAACCCTTATTGATAATGAATGCTCCGAATCCGCCTGCCATGCCTCCAATACCAGTGATAGTTGCAATTGCTGATTTCGGGAACATGTCGCCAATGGTTGAGAAGAGGTTAGCAGACCATGCCTGGTGAGCTGCTGCCGCAATGCCTATTATGACAACAGGGAACCAGTAAGATAAGTGACCCAGAGGTTGTGCCAGAAGGGCCAGCAGCGGGAAAAATGCAAAGATGAGCATGGCACGCATACGGCCGGCGTAGGGGTTCATCCCCAGTTTGTCTACAAAGTATTTTGGAAGCCACCCCCCGATTATTGAAAGCATTACGATAGCGTAAAGCACGAATATCAGCAGTTTGGCCATGTTTGTGTCAGAGGTGAGTCCGTATACGTCGCTCAGGTAAGCAGGAGTCCAGAACAGGTAAAACCACCAGACTCCGTCAGTCATGAATTTACCGAAAGCAAAAGCCCATGTCTGCTTGTATCTGAAACATTGCCTGAATGGCATCTTCTTCTCAATCTTTTCTACATTATTGTTCGCCCTGGTCTCTGCAATGGTGTCCTGGTTGATGTAATCGAGTTCGGATTTATTTACAAGCGGATGAGCATGAGGTTTCTTATACATGAAGATCCAGAATCCCATCCAGACGAATCCAATGACACCAATTACTATGAATGCCATTTCCCATCCCCATTTTGCTGCAATCACGGGTATTGATATCGGGGCGATGAGGGCACCAATCTGTGCGCCTGAATTAAAGATGCTTGTTGAGAATGCACGGTCCTTTTTCGGAAAGAATTCGGCAGTGGTCTTAATGGCAGCCGGGAAGTTACCCGCTTCACCAAGGGCCAGTACGAAGCGTGCAAAGATAAAGAGCGTCACGCTGACGGAGGTCACCATGCCAACATCGTTAATTGTGCCAATGATGTTACGTGCCTCTTCAAAGTCCACGAACCATCTTCCGGCTGTAATACCTGATGTGGCAATCCCGCAGAAGGCGTGGAGTATGGCGCCGACCGACCAGATGCCGATAGCCCAGAGGAACCCCTTCTTTGTATCAATCCAGTCGACAAATCTTCCGGCAAAAAGCAGGCTGAGGGCATAGAAAATTGAAAAGAGACCGGTGATGGTACCATAGTCATTGTTGGTCCAGTGGAATTCGGGCGCAATGAAATCCTTCCAGGTCAGGGAGAGAACCTGACGGTCGAGGTAGTTGATTGCTACCGAAAAGAACAACAGCCCGGTGATGGCCCACCTGTAATTTGTCATTTTCGAAACAGTGGTTTGTGCAGACATGGATTTTTCTTAAGGGATTAATATATAGTGATTAACATATGATGTTTGAAGGAATCAACTTTTTTGGTCAGGTTGTTGCAGGTCTTATGTTCTTAATTGTATTAAGTGTGTTTCTGACGGTTGTTGTCAATGCCTTCCAGTCGGCTGCATTCACAATCTTTTCGGTTATAAGTGCAGATCCCATCCCTACGCATGCCACTCCGGCAGAGAACCACTTTTTAAGGTTTTCCTCTGAAGGGTCAACCCCGCCGGTAGGCATTACGGATGTCCAGGGACAGGGGCCTTTTATAGCCTTGACGAAGGAGGGCCCGCCAACGGCATCACCGGGAAATATTTTCACTATTTCGGCGCCGAGTTCTTCAGCCTGTGAGATTTCGGTCAGGGTGCCGCAGCCGGGAATCCACAGCACCTTTCTCCTGTTGCAGATCCGTGCCACTTCGGGATTCAGCACCGGGGATACGATAAAGTCTGCACCCATCTGCATGAATATGGCTGCGGTAGGTGCATCCGAAACCGAGCCTGCACCGATCATCATTCCCGGACAGTTTTCCACGGCCCATTTCTTAACCTCGGCAAATACCTCATGCGCGAAATCGCCCCTGTTGGTGAACTCAAAGACTCTTGCGCCGCCGGCATGGCATGCTGAGATAACCTTTTTACATATCTCCCCGTCATGGTTGTAGAAGAGAGGCACAAGACCTGCATCCTGCATGGCCAGCGCAACCTGTATACGTGTGAAACTGCTCATCACTATTATCTTTTTTTCAGAAGCCGAAGTAGTTCTTTGCGTTGTAGTATGAGATGTTTTCCACCATTTTTCCAATGGTTTCCATCTCTGTCTCCGGCAGTTTGCCTTTTTCGATGTCCTCACCGAGTATGTTGCAGAGAATCCTGCGGAAGTATTCATGACGCGGGTATGAGACAAAGCTTCTTGAATCAGTGAGCATCCCGACAAACCTGCTCAGCAGTCCCATCAGTGAAAGGGCATTGAGCTGGTTAATCATACCTGTCTCCTGATCCAGGAACCACCACCCGGCGCCGAACTGCATCTTCCCGGGAACACTGCCATCCTGGAAGTTGCCGATCATTGTGGCAATAAGTTCATTATCCCTGGGGTTGAGATTATATAGTATCGTTTTCGTCAGCTTGCCGGCGGCATCAAGCCGTCCGAGAACTTTTGAGATGTCTTTTGCCACATGGAAATCGCCGATGGAGTCATAGCCGGTATCAGGACCGAGTGTGGCAAGCATACGACTGTTATTGTTGCGGAGGGCCCCGTAGTGGAACTGTTGCGTCCAGCCTCTCTCCGCGTCCATCACTGCCAGCTCGTAAAGCATCACTGACTTGAATTTCACCACCTCCTCACGGCTCAGCATGGATCCGCCAATCACTTTCCTGAAGATGGCATCTGAATCGCTGGCTGTACAGTCCTCGGAGTAAAACTGTTCTATGCCATGATCACTAAGGAGGCAGCCGGCATCAGCAAAGAACTGATGTCTCTTTCGCAGAGCTGCAATCAGGGAGTCAAATCCTTTAATCTCAGTGTCAGAGACCTCTGATAATATATTAATATACTCTCTGAACTTTCCGGGATCTTCAACGGTCATGGCCCTGTCAGGCCTCCATGCAGGAAGTACTTTAATTTCAAAATCGCTCTTTTTCAGTTTGATATGGTGCGCGAGGTCGTCTATCGGATCATCAGTTGTACAAATCACTTCGACGTTGAACTTTTTCATCAGCCCTCGTGCCGAGTAATCAGGTCTCCGGAGAAGATCCGTACACTCTTCCCATATTTCAGGTGCGGTGGAGCGGTTGAGAATCCTGCTGATCCCGAAGACTCTTTTCAGCTCGAGGTGTGTCCAAGCATACAGGGGATTACGCATTGTGAAGGGCACAGTCTCTGCCCAGCGGTCGTATTTCTCGCGGAAGCTTGTAGTCTTCCCGGTGATATATTTCTCATCGACCCCGTTGGTCCGCATGGCTCTCCACTTGTAATGATCACCTTCAAGCCACAGCTGGCCGAGATCGTCAAAGCGCCTGTCGGCAGCAATGGCTTCCGGGCTCAGGTGGCAATGGTAATCTATTATAGGCATCCCTTCCGAATGATCATGGTATAGTTTCCTGGCAAACTCATTCTGGAGAAGGAAGTCTTCGTTGATGAACTCTTTCATTGGTTGGCAGATATTTATTACTGACGGGTAAAGAGGCGTACGATGTGTCTGCGGTAGATGTTCTCCCATACACATGATGCTATGATTGCGGAGTCGGCATCAAGGGCATCAGTATAATCCTTCCCCATCTCAGCAGCCACCTTGTAGCCCACATGAATAAGCTGGCGGAAGCTGGGGTTGTAGTCAGGGTGTCCCGGAACATGCCTGAGTGTTTCAGCGTATTTCTTTGTGTCCCAGGTATCAACAACTTTCGGAGCAGGAAGCAGTTCCGGTTTGATATCAATTACGGTGGCATATGGCCCGCAGAGTTCCTCTCGTCTTTCATATGCACTGCGATAGATTCGCTTTGCGATATCAAGCCCTGTGCCTCCGGCGAGGGCAAGACCAATCACCTCCTCGAGCCATGTGGTGCCGGCCGTTTTGACATGCAGACCACAGTCGTGTTTCTTTATTATCTGTCCCATGACCGGGTAGATCGAAAACTTGTCGCTTCCCGAATGCACGCTCAGCTTGAGCCCTGAGGGCAGGCCGAACATTCTGACCGCATACCTGATGACGAGGATATCCTCTTCAAACTCCTTCCCGAAGCGGACCGGATCGCCTTCATAGTCAACCCCTTTGTTAAACCTGCCGGTGAATTTGGGGGCAATTGTCTGCACCGGAACTTTCAGGTCAGCAAGCGCTTTCAGGATGAAGAGCATCTCAAGGGGCTGCTGCGGCTGGTCAACCTCATCCATTGAGACCTCGGTGACAAAGTTGCCTTCGCCCTTGACCGATGCTATATGCCTGTAGATTGCGGCAGCCTCATTGATTGCAAAGAGGAATTTTGAGGCGAAAGCCCTGAGAAAGTCTTCAGTTATTGTGAAGTGGTCAGTGATGCCAGGGATCTGCAGTTCACCGCAGAACGCCCGGTGTGCCTCCACAAAGCCTTCGATATCAGTGTCTGATGCGCTCTTACCAATAAAATCAGCCACATCAAGGGTGAAGAAGTCGGAGTGGTCTATGAATCGCCCGACGGTTGTCAGGTTAATATGGTCGGCATCAACGAAGTATGGACCATCATAACCAAGATCACTGACCGCTGCATCAGCCTCGGAACGGGTGTCTGAGGGTTCTGAATGGACAATATTATGTTCCCTGTTGGATTTGTTCCAGACAGGGGTGATGTCAATTCCAAGTTCGGAAGAGGCCTTCATCAGGGCTTCCAGCTGGGCCTTACCCTGGTGCGAGAATCTGTCTCCGATTCCAAAAGAAAACTTGCCTGTCTCTTTCATATTGATCCTGTATTTGGATTTCAGCGTTGTCGAAAAATAACAATAAAAAACTAAATTAGGGTCTCGATACATTACAAAATAAGCAGTCATGAAGATGTATGCATTCATTGTCATATTTGCCATACAATCGGTTGTTGTCTTGGGTCAGGTACGGCACATAACCGTTGCCACTGACGGCAGCGGAGAATTTACT
>JBFYPM010000042.1:0-26609 GCA_041303295.1 Bacteroidales bacterium | reverse complement strand
GGAAGGGTTAACATGTCTTGCCGCGCCGCTTCCTCCCTCAAGATAGATCGCCTTCAGTCCCAGCATCTCGCCTGCAATGGCGGTGGCAGCTGCAATATCGTTTTTACCGTATGGTATCGGTGAGGTCTGGCTCATATATTCAACCGAGGTTCCTCCACCACAATCGATAAGGATATAACCTACCGGAATGACACGGTCACGTATCTGTTTCAGGAACGGAGCAGCGATGACGTGATTGCCTATCAGCAGTTCAGGATTACGGCCGCTGATGAGCGACAGCAGGAAGATGGCATCTGCCACGTCAGTAAGTTGTGTCAGGTTGCCTGGGAAGAGTACGACTGGAATGTCTGATAACTTCTTCAGGCTCCTGATGACCTGGTCAATGGGAACGTTTGTCAGGCTACCACCGGCAAGGAACAGGTCAACCTTTGACTCAGTTGCCTGCCGCGTGGTAACAGCCAGCCACTCTTCCCCTGCACGATCAGGGTCAATAAGCTGTGCCACAATTTTCCTCTTCCTTCCGGGGATCTCAACTTTCATGTTTCTTCTTGGTCCAGACAATAGTATAGTTGTCGTATTTTGAGTAAAAGAGAGTGAACTGGTCATCGATCCTCTCATTCTTCACGCTGCCCCTGATCTCCCCAGAGTCATGTATGTCGAAGGGTTCAATTGTGATGTCATTTACTATGTTTATGCCCTCCTTGTCACAGATCTTGTAGATCGCCTCCTTGGCGCACCAATGGATATAGAGGTGATATGTACGGTCTGCCCACCGGCGTGTTATCTTCTCCCTCTTATTCAGGAACTTGGATGCAAAGGCATTGATATTCACCCGCATATACTCCAGGTCAATCCCTACCCGCTCATCCCGGCTCATGAGAATGGCAGTCAGCTTGTTCGAGTGGGTTATGCTTATGAAGTGAGAGCCGTCCTTAATGAATGGTTTGTTATTTTTGTTGTAGACTATTCTTGCATCCCTTCCCATCATCTCCGCCAGCAGTGCACGTACGCTCAGGAACTCCAGTTTCCTTGAGGTGCTGCGGAAGACCTCGTATCTCTTTTTGTCCTCGGGGCTCATATCGACCATCTCAAGCAGGGTTGACAGCTCCTCCTCGATCTTCCATACACCGATGACTGTTTCCCTGTTAAGATAGTGTTTGGTTATGCAGCCCATTGCTTATCTCCAGTTGAGCGTCTCAATCAGATGAATGATATCTTCCCTGAGGAAACTTATCACCGGCATGAGCGAGTCTTCGTTGGGCTGTGCCATGAAGTAGAGTGACCCACGCAGGTAGTGTCTGGTACTGTCGGTGACGTAGAACTGTACTGCTGATGCCGTGTTGCCTTTAAGGTCATACAGGATACCGTAGACACGGGTTGAGTCATCTGCCCATACCCTTTCGTCAATGGCATCAGCCCTGATAGTATGCTTATAGGCGAGCTCACGTGACATCTCAGAGAGTGATGCCAGGTTACCATCAAGATTGAAATAGGTGAGGTGCACCTTGGCTTTGAATGCTGGAAACTCAAGGTCCATCCAGCATGTGTCGGTGGCAACCGCAGGTCTGAGGTTTATCTTGCCATAATCAGGATACTCAATAGAGTAGGCGCAGGGGGTTTCATACCGGACATAGCTCTTCTCCGGCAGGTCTATCCTGAAATATCCGGCCGGTTTTGGCACTGATGGCTGCCCGCAGCCGGTCAGCAGAAGCGCTGTCGTCAGCAGCGCTGCTGCAAAAAAATCTCTCATGATCAATCGCCTTTCTTTTCAACGGTTATCTCCCTGATCCGCCTCTTCTCAATAGTCTCAATTGTAAAATGAAATTTACCACTGGATATCACCCTACCCTTGACAGGTATCTCTTCCAGGAGCTCAAGCAGGAGACCTGCAAGGGTCTCTGCATCACCCCGTATCTCCTCAAACGGATCATCCTCAGTGCCGGTAATACGGTAGAAGTCGTTGAGAAGAATCTTCCCGTCAAAGATCCATTTTCGTTCTCCTGTCTCTCTGTAGAGTGGCACCTCTTCGTCAGTCTCGTCAGTGATTTCCCCCACAATCTCCTCGAGGACATCCTCAAGGGTTACAAGGCCGCTTGTGCCTCCGTATTCGTCGACGACAATGGCCATGTGTATCTTCTTTGCCTGGAACTCCTTCAGCAGCTCACTTATTTTCTTCGTTTCCGGGACTACATAGGCAGGCCTGATGAGAGACTGCCACCGGAAAGTGTCGGGCTTGCCCAGGTGGGGTAGCAGGTCCTTTACGAACAGGATACCCTTTACATGGTCAAATGAACCTGCATAAACGGGTATCCTTGAGAAGCCTGATTCAATAACTTCGGCCATGATTGAATGAAACCCCCGCTGTATGTCAAGAGCTGACACATCCATCCGCGGGCACATGATGGCGCTGACGTTTATGTTCCCGAACCGCACCACCCCCTTAAGCAGGTCCTTGTCATCCTTGATCTCTGAGGAGGTTAGCTCCAGGGCTACGGAGAGATCATTAATGTTGAGTATGTTGTCCCTTGATCTCGACCTTCCCTTCACGAAGAAAGAGGAGTATGAGAGCAGTGATGCCAGGGGCTTGAACACCTTTGCAGTAATAGTGAGCGCCGGGGCCATCATAAGAGCAAACTTAAGCTGATAGCGTGATGCCATCACCTTGGGCATGATCTCACAGAAGAGCAGCAGGATAAAGGTAATGACTACAACCTCAATCAAAAAGGAGAGGAGGGGGTTGTTGCTAAGGTCAAAAAGCCTTGAGCTGATAAAGGCAGCAAGAATAATAATTGCAATATTCAGGGTGTTATTGGCTACGAGTATTGTACTCAGCAGCCTGTCAGGCTTTGAAAGCAGCTTCAGTGCGGAGGAGGAATTCCTTCCCCTGTCGTGCTGCATCTTTTCCATGTCACTGGGAGTAAGTGAAAAATATGCCACTTCTGATCCCGAAATGAATGCAGAGGCAATAATGAGCAGGACAAGGAAAATTATCTCCGTGACCAGGGCTGCCGGTGTTCCTGATATTGCTGAAACCGCAACTAACCCTGCAAGGGAACCTGACATCAGTGTCTCCAAAATCAGTCTGTTTGGTTACCTAGAAAGGCAGGTCATCAGCTGTGTCACGTGCTGAGAGGTCTTCATTGACACCGTCACCGGTGTTTGATGCCGGCTGTGAAGGAGGAGCATAGTTGCCGCTGTTGTTCTGGTAACTCTGACCTGGCTGTGTCTGACCATCTGGCTTGCGTCCGAGAAGCTGGATGACATCAGCCTCAACCTCAACGATATATTTTTTATTTCCGTCACGGTCATCATAGGAGCGGTAGCGCAGTTTGCCCTCAATAAGTATCTGTGAGCCCTTCCTGATGTAATTCTCGGCAAGCTCGGCAAGCCTTCTCCAGGCCACAATATTGTGCCATTCGGTCTGCGTAACCTTGTCGCCTCCCTTGGGAGTGTAGGTCTCACTTGTTGCCAGTGAAAACGATGCCTTGATGTTATTCTCAAAACGCCGGATCTCCGGATCCTTGCCGACGTTGCCTACCAATATTACTTTATTGAATGACATAGCTTTAATAAATTTTCTGTTGTTGGAAGGATGTAAAGTTACAAAAAAAAATGTTGAGAGGGTCAGGAGAGGTTATCGGGCTTTGCATCGTGGCCTGTCAGGCGGGGCGAAAAGGGGCTGTTTTGTCCCTTATATTTTATAGGTATCAAAAAATCAGAGTATTCGGAGCGAAAAAAAAATTATATCACTTATAATTGACAAATAATATTTTATATTTGCACATTGAAAAAACAGACATCAAAATAATTTGTTGAATTTAAAATTCTTGCAAAATGACAAAAGCAGACATTGTTAACGAAATTGCCAAGAACACTGGAATTGAGAAAGTGACCGTACAGAAGACCGTTGAGGCTTTTATGGAATCAGTTAAAGACTCTATGGTTACCGGCAATAATGTTTATCTCAGGGGTTTCGGCAGTTTTATCGTAAAAAAACGCGCTAAGAAAACAGCCAGGAACATTTCAAAGAATACCACCATTATCATTCCTGCACACAACATCCCGGCTTTCAAACCAGCCAAGACCTTTATCACAAAAGTGAAATCTCACGTTAAGAAGTAACACAATGCCAAGCGGTAAAAAGAGAAAAAGGCATAAGATGGCTACCCACAAGCGCAAGAAGCGCTTGCGGAAAGACAGGCATAAGAAGAAGAAATAGCGTATAATGCATAGTCTGTACCTTGAAACCTAACCTAAAGATCAGTGATCTTTAGGTTAGTTGCATTTTGAAAAGGACTATAAGCGAATTAACAAATTCCGGAATGTGAGTAAGGATTTAATTATCAGCGTCAGCGATTCTGAGATATCCATAGCACTTCTTGAGGATAAGCAACTTGTTGAGTTAAATAAGGAAAAGCGGAATGTAAAATTCTCTGTCGGTGACATTTACCTGGGAAAGGTAAAGAAGATCATGCCGGGATTGAATGCAGCGTTTATCAACGTTGGTTTCGAAAAGGATGCTTTCCTGCACTATCTTGATCTGGGAGCCCAGTTCAGGACCCTTCACCGCTGTTATATTCAGGCCACACAGGGCAAGCTGAAGATGACGCCGTTGTCAAAGTTCAAACCGGAACCTGACATCGATAAGGAGGGAAAGATATCTGATGTCCTGACAGCAGGGCAGACGGTTATTGTGCAGATAACAAAGGAACCCATCTCTACCAAGGGACCGCGGCTGGCATCGGAAGTAAGCATTGCAGGGCGAAACCTGGTGCTGATGCCCTTCGCAGACAAGGTCTCCGTCTCATCGAAGATAGAGAACCCCGATGAACGCAACCGCCTCAAGCTGCTCATACAGAGCATCAAACCCAAGAACTACGGCGTCATTGTACGTACTGTGGCCGAAGGGAAAAAAGTTGCAGCCCTCGATGCAGAGCTCAAGGAGCTATTAAACCGTTGGGAAACAGCGTTCGGTTCAATCCGTAAGGACATAAAGCAGCCACGGCTGTTGCTGGGCGAGATGAACCGCACCACAACGATCCTCAGGGATATTCTCAGTACCGACTTCAGCAACATCATCGTTGATGATGAGATGATAGCCGGCGAAGTAAGAAGCTACATCAGGGAGATAGCCCCTGAAAAGGAAAAAATAGTAAAGGTATACAAGGAGCAATACCCCATCTTTGATCAGTTCGGGGTAAGCCGTCAGATTAAGGGGCTCTTTGGACGCACCATTTCATTCAAGGGCGGCTCATACCTTATTATAGAGCATACTGAAGCACTGCACGTCGTAGACGTCAACAGCGGCAACAGATCAAAATCAGGCTCTGACCAGGAGTCAAATGCCCTCTCCGTCAACCTCGAAGCCGCCAGGGAGATAGCCCGGCAGTTGCGACTGAGAGATATGGGCGGAATCATTGTCATCGACTTCATCGACCTGCAGTCAAATGAAAACCGCCAGGCTCTCTTCGACAAGATGAAGGAGCTGATGAGCGATGACAGAGCCAAACACAATATTCTTCCACTGAGTAAATTCGGATTGATGCAGATTACCCGTCAGAGAGTGAGGCCCGAAATGACAATCATCACTGACGAAAAGTGCCCGGTGTGCAGGGGAGAAGGCAAAACAGCATCGACCATCCTCCTCACCGATGAGATGGAACGAACGCTCACAACCATACTTGAGAAGGTGAAGACCCGAAAGTTCCTGCTGCGTACCCATCCGTTCGTAGCTGCTTATCTTAAGGAGGGAATATTCTCCCTGCTGGGTAAGATAAACAAGAAACACGGTGTGAGCATCAAGGTGCAGGCTATTGAATCATATCATTTCCTGCAATACGATTTCTTTGACCGTGACGGGAATGAGATTGATCTCACGTAACACTGTTTAATGATTAAACAGCAAGAGGCGCAATATCTGCGCCTCTTGTTGTTTATTACATGGATTCTGCTGATGCCCGTGCTATAAACTGATGACGCGGCCCGATCCTGTGCGCGTGAGACTAACTGCCGGGTCGCCACGAAGGTAGATGTTCCCGCTGCCGCTTATCACGGCATCAAGCTGGTCATAGATGGTAGCATATACCGAACCTGAGCCTGACATTGTGACTACGGCTGACTCCATTTGGAGGTCTACAGAAAAGACCGATCCCGATCCTGAGACTACATACCTGCTGCTTACGGCCTCACCGCTGAGTGTAAGGTCTCCCGAGCCGGTGAGTGTAGCCCTGAAGGTTGCTGTGCCAATCTCACCGGTCATTATGTTCCCTGACCCTGACACCACCACCGAGAGATCTTCGCCTCCAACGGTACCGGTGAAGATATCGCCCGAGCCGCTGACAACAATCTTTACATCTTCACCCTCAAGATTGCCAGCCACGATGTCACCTGATCCGGCATTGACAAGCTCGCTGACGAACGGAGCCGTTACTGTTATGACTGGTTGGGTCCCGTATCTCAGGCAGTGTGTGCCTTTAACTGTGTTGATCTCCAGAGCCCCGCCTCGAATATCAGTTTCAATAAATGGCAGAATATTGCTCTCCGCCTCTACAGTGATATTGTATTCGTTCCCCTGAATATAGACTACATGAAAAGAGGTCTCATTTGCAATAGCATTGAATGTGACTGCCTCTCTCTCTTCTGTCCGGATGTTACCGTTGCCTTCAATGCAATCAACTATTAACGTGCATGATGAAAGTGCAACCAGTGCCGGCAGAACTGTGATAATTCCTGTTTTCATTTCTTTACATTTTGTCGTTCTCTTTTAAAGGACAAAAAACTTTTGCCCGGGTTGCACGGATGATGAAAATTATTTCTGCAGCACCCGCACCTCGCCTCTTGTGGCTTCAATTCTGATCGTTGACCGGCCTGAGTTACCACCAACAACGGCCCTGGTGAGATATATTTTGTCCTGGGCGCTTATCTCGGTACGTTCAGGCTCCGGTCTGACGCCAGGCAGTGATACAAAGGCGTTTGTATGCCTGATCTCAAGATCGTATGCGGCCCGTTCAGCCAGAGCCAGGTCTATGTCGGTATAAGTGGAGCGCATATCCACCAGTGAAAATCCCGGATCAATATTTCCGAATGAAAGGTTGCCATATTTTGCTGACATGTTTATCTCCCCTTCCAGGTTATCTGCAATGATATCGCTAAAATAGCTGGCACCTGTTATCACCCCGGCGGTCCCAATATTTATGTCATCGCGCTTTGAGTCGAGATCAAGTGTTCCGCATTTATCGATCCAGACCTTTGATGAGACGGAGGTCAGTTTGATCTTTCCTGTCTCCCTGGCCCGCAATTCACTGAACGAGAGTGTCAGTTTGCCCTGGTCAATGCTTTTCACATTCGCCTTGCAGAAGGTGAGCTCCATGAGCTGAGCGTCCTTTACGGCGGCGGCATCAAGGGTGCCGTTTGACAACACCAGTGTCAGTTCAGGCGACTCATCCCCGATGTAAACATCGCCGTAGCTGTTTGTGATCCTCAGCACCGTCTGCGGGGGACATTCGATGAAGTAGTCGATTTTCAGCCTTGAGTCAAAGTTTATAAGGTTTTTTGTGAGTCCCTTGACACTCTCAAAGAGAGGAGTGATACCCTTTGCAAATGAGGTGTGGGCCCTGACAGTCTCATTTGTCATTGTGAGGCTGATCTCCACATCGGACAGCATCGCATCAAGCCTCTCGCCTGTATTGGAGGAAGCAGTTACCTCCGCCGTGACGCTGATAGAATCACTGCGAGAATGGCTGATATGGATATCTCCGTATTTGTTGGTCACTTCAAGGATGGGATCGCTGCCAGCCCTGAACGATTTTCTGAGGGTCTTGCTGTCAGTATAGTCCTGTCCGCACAGGCTGATGCTCAGAGGCAGCATGACCATGATGATGAAAAAAAGTCTATAATTCATTTTCTACTGTTTTTTCAGGTCCCTCTTCATTCTCCTTCATTAGCTGGAGCATCTCTTCCAGCAGTTCAATGCGAAGCCTGTAGTTTCCTATCAGTGCCTCCAGCACCTCGCTGCTGGCAATATTGTCATTGAGATCCTTTATGATCTCTGCTGAAAGACTGTCAAGCACATCCATCCCAAGCCTTAGCTCGGTGTCAATATCAGGATTGGCGGTGAGGAGCGGCTCCGCTTCCTCGAAGAGCATCTTTATCTGGCTGTCATAATAATAATAGGTCTCCCTGACTGCCGCAACCTGCGGATCATTCCTCCTCTCCTGCAGCCTGATAACACTGAAGAGGGCCATCATAGAGGTTCCGGCAATAATAACGGCAACAGCTGCACGCCAGAGTAGTTCCCTCAGGCGTCTCTCCCTTCCGGGAAGTCCCGGTTCGATCCTGTTCCACAGTGAGGGATCAGGCTCATGGATATCCATCTCCTCCCGGTGCTCTCCTATATATTTTTCAAGTTCATCCATCTCTGTGTATTGATGATATTATCTTTTTTAGTTTATCCTTTCCCCTTGAATATTGTGTTTTGGATGTCGACTCCGATATCCCCAGTATCTGGGATATTTCGGAATGGTCATATCCCTCCAGGAGGTAAAGGCTGAGTACCACCCTGTAACCGTCAGGGAGCTTCTCCACCGCCCTTGCTATCACTGACATGTCAGGCCATGGCGTCTCACCCGGCTGTTCCTCCTGCATTTCATGCCGGCTGTAGTCACTGACCAGAACCAGCTCGGCTTCCCTCTTTCGTAACCTGCTTATGCACCTGTTTATGACAATCGTTTTAAGCCATGCGCCAAAGGTTGAATCCATCCGGTATGACCCTATGTTCCTGAAACATTCAGTGAAGGCCTCCTGAAGCATGTCTTCAGCCTCCTCCCTGTTACCTGTAATGCGGTATGCCGTGTTGAACATCGCTTTTGAATAGAGTTCATACAGCCTGAACTGTGCTTTCCGGTTCCCCCTGCGGCACTCGTTTATCAGATTATCATGTATGTGCAAATCCGGTGTCTGCAATTTTCAGGTAATATTTACAAATGACGCAACAAAGTTAAGTTAGTTGCATCAATCAGGCGATCATGTCCGGAACTCTCTATTTTGTCTTTAAAAGTTTCAACAGGGAAACATTTTTATTATATTTGCATGAAGTTGATGATGAAGTAAGTTACAACACATACAGAGTCGTGAGACTTTAAAGATGCTTTTTACTGTCCAAAAGCAATTTTTCCATTCTTTTCATGGCTGCCCCCGACTTCATCGGGGGCTTTTTTTTGACTTCCGTTAGGATCTTCCGCACTCCCGGCTGGTTGGTTATCGATTTATGTGCAGCAGGGAGGTGAGCCCCGGCAGACAATTTTACTCACTGCACCGGAAGGAGGTTAGCCCCGGCAGACAATTTCACTCACTGCACCGGAGGGAGGTGAACCCCGGCAGACAATTTCACTCACTGCACCGGGGGGAGGTGAGCCCAGGCAGAGTGTCGGATTATTTAACCTTTTTTAATTTTTCTACCCACCCAACATGATGACAATCAGTTTGTGATATGCGTATATTAGCGGAGACAACAAAACTGATCATCATGCTGATAAAATATATTCTGGTAACCCTGTTTCTGGCAGCTGCCAGCTGTGTCTCAAGTGAGGAGAAGATATCCCGCAAGGCCGACAAGCTGCACCAGGAAATGCTTTCCGTAGACACCCACTGTGACACTCCAATGCGCCTCTACAGGGGCGGATTTGACCTTGGTGTCCGCAACGAAAAGGGATGTATAGATTTCCCAAGGATGAAGGAGGGCGGACTTGATGCCGAGTTCTTTGCCATCTTTATCGGCCAGGGGCCGCGTACTCCGGAGGCTTTTGAACTGGAACACCAGCATACTCTCGCCACTTTTGATACGGTCAGAAACAGTGTCGGGCGACATCCCGGCATGGCTGGAATAGCCCTGACTCCTGAAGACGCCTACAGGCTGAAGGCTGAAGGTAAAATCTCTGTCTTCCTGGGAATTGAGAATGGCTACCCGATAGGGACGGACATCACCAGGGTAAAGCAGTATTATGACCTGGGAGCACGTTACATAACATTATGCCATTCATACAACAACGACATATGTGATTCGTCCACTGACAAAGCCGGACCTGAACATAGCGGCCTCTCAGCCTTTGGCGAGGAGGTAGTGAAGGAGATGAACAGCCTGGGAATGATTGTTGACGTGTCTCACATTTCAGACGAATCATTTTACGATGTGATAGAGGTTTCCAAGGCTCCCGTCATTGCTTCTCATTCATCCTGCAGGGCTCTCTGCGAGAGTCCCCGTAATCTTAACGACGAGATGCTGCAGGCTCTTAAGAAGAACGGCGGAGTGATACAGATTTGTATTCTCAGCGACTATCTCAAGCAGCCCGAACCCAATCCCGAGTTCGAGGCCAGGGCCGCGGAAATGCGAGAGAAGTGGCAGGCCATGGGACCGGATCTGACCGAAGCACAGAAGGAGGAACGCTGGAACGAATACTCCGAACTGAAGAAACAATATGTTAAGCTTGCAACTGTGGCTGACGCCGTTAACCATATACAGCACGTTGTTGACATCATAGGCATTGACTACGTGGGCATAGGGTCAGACTTCGACGGCGGCGGTGGCATAGAGGGATGCAGTGATGTCTCGATGATGAAGAATATTACGAAGGAGCTCATCAGGCGCGGCTACAGCCGTGAAGATATTGTCAAAATTTGGGGCGGCAACTTCATGCGCGTCATGCGGGAGGTACAATCGCTTAGGCAGTAGGCAGTAGGCAGTAGGGAAGTCCTCAGTCCACAGTCTTCAGTCAGGCAGTAGGCAGTAGAGGGGCGATCCGCCAGCTGGCGGAGACGCAGCCAGACTGCAGGGAGGGCATGAGAATTAAGATTTATGAATTTTAAGAAGTGCATGTCAGGTACTTAGAGTGCAAGTCTGCCGGACCGCATGACCGCAGGACTGCATGACCGCATGACCATTTGACTTGAGACCTTCAGTCCTTGTGACTTCCGACTATTTTGTCTTCACCCTCGAAAACCTTAGAGACTTGATCATCCATGACGGGAGCGGCTTGTGCGGGTCACGCTTGCGCAGATCAATATACCATCCCAGCTTTTTGATGATGGGTACCTTATGCGTCTCCACAAACTCAATCAACGTGCCGTCAGGGTCCTCGATATATGCGAAGTGGCCTGCCGCTTCCCCCATGTCGAAGCTGTCGCCCTCACGGCTTTGCTGGCTGTCAACTGTGAACGGGAAGCCTGCTTCCTGGCAGTACTTGCGCAGGTTGTCAATCCCCCTGATGTCATAACAGAGATGAATGAATCCTGGGTCACCCCATAACCTGCCCTCAAAAATACGTGAAGGTATGCGGTCAGTCGACTGAATGAGTTCGATGACACTCTGTCCGAAGAGTGGATTGAATCCTCCGTGGAACGGTCTGGTGGGAGCCAGGAGAACCCGCCTGAAAAGGCCGTTGCCTCCGGGCACCGGCGACAGATCGTCAAAGGGGCCTGAGACATCATAGACAACCCTGTCATAACCAAGGATGTCAGAATAGAGCTTCATGGCCCTTTCAATGTCGGTAACGCCAATGATTGCCCCGTAGGATCCGCCTGATATCTTCCTGAGGTTCATGAACCAGTCGGTGGCACCGACGACATGAAACAGGTTTCCGAAGGGGTCTTTTAAAAAGAAGCTCTTTTTCCCGGAGGGATCGTCAGCAGGCCTGCCCAGAACCTCCACCCCGTTATCTGTCCAGTACTGCCATGCGCCCTCCACATCCTTGACCTTCATTTTACAGGCGAAGATGCCAAGGTCGCCAAGTCTTGTCTCACGGTGACTGTACTCCGGCTCTTTCCCCTTGTGCTGCCACACCTCAAAACCTCCTCCGCTCTGCAGGTTCATTGCCAGGACGGCATGCCTGCTGCGTGTTTCACCGCCGGTATATGGAAGCATGAGCCTCGCCTCAGCTTCTTCTTCAAAGATCCGGCAGTCCATCCCGAATGCTCTTATATACCACTCCCAGGCCTCGGTGAGGTCATAGACCCCGACGCCCATCTGCTGTATCCCGCTGACAGTATATCCTTTGATCTTCATCGTGCATTTACATTGGTTTGATCTTCCCTGCAATCCTGAAGAAGAGTGCAGGCATGTATTTTCTTATTTTAAGCATCAGCAGCTCGCTGCCTCCAACCAGTATCTCTCTCTTATTCCTTCGCAGGCCCCCGATTATCTGTTGTGCTGCTTTATCTGCAGTGACTCCGCCAGCCTGACCGTCGTCCATTTTCCCGTGTTCAGCACCGGTGGCTGTCAGGGCATGGAATGAGATCCGGGTCTGCACCCTTCCCGGAATCAGTACAGAGACCCTGATGTTATCTCTGCGGTGCTCAATCAGGAGAGTCTCAAAGAAACCGTGCAGCGCCTGCTTTGATGCAGAGTAGGCTGAACGGAGCGGAAAACCGAACCGCCCTGAAATGGAGCTTGTAGCGGCGATCTGTCCGCCCCCGCTGCGTATCATCCAGGGTAAAACTGCCTTGGTGAGGGCAATGGTTCCGAAATAATTGATCTCCATTATCTTACGATCAAGCCAAAGGGGTGTTTCCCTGATCAGGGCTCTCTGGCTGATGCCTCCTATGTTAAGAAGGATGTCAATTCTTCCTTCTCTCTCAACCACTCCCGCAACGAGCTCCTCAATGCCTGACATATCGCTCAGGTCAAAGGCAACCGCGGTGACGCTGCCTCTCATGGAGGCACATGAAGCAGTCACCTCTGTGAGTCTGACACTGTCGTTTGATGAGGCTACCACTCTGCTGCCGCCAGCGGCAAAAGCTCTTACGAGTGCCTCACCAATGCCTGAGGAGGCCCCGGTGATCCAGACCACCTTCCCGGTAAAGAAATCCTTCATTGTCAGAGCGCGGTTATGCGGTTGATAAGTCTGCCGTAAGTTTCACGAAGCCTGATGAAGAGCGGGTTTTTGACCCTGATGAGGTGCCATATCCTGAAGCCTCCGACAGTCCTGAGGAAGAGCAGGAACCAGTTCCATGCCAGGATCCCAAGCACAGGAATCATAAGGAAGGCAATCACCGCCAGCCACCATGGCTTGATGAAGATGAGGGCCAGTATCAGGTAGAGAGGCCCGAAGATGAAACTGAGCCCCAGGAAAAAACCGTACCTGGCAGTACTTATGAATGCAGGATCCTTGGATTTGATTGACTGGATGTAGGAGACCTGGAAAGTGAGTATGTTGAGCAGGGCTCCGGCAATAAACACAGGCAGGGTAATCAGCAGCAGGAGGGATGACAGGATCATCCAACCTATGGGATGCTTCTTCTTCCTGAGCTGCCTGTAGGTCAGCTGTAACTGTGTGGCAAGGTCCCTGACAGTGAGGGAGTCAGTGCATATCTTCCTGTAAGCCTCCTGATCTGAGGCATGCAACTCGTTGACCTTGCTTACAAGCCTCTGGTCTCGGAATAGCTTCGGATACCTGATGCTGTCACTGTATTTTTCATTGACGATGTTTCTCAGCTCGTTGATGGCTTCATAGTCCTGCTCCTCCTCTATATGCACCATGACCTTCTTCATCTCTGCCGAGAGTCTGTCACGCAGCTCCACTATAGCCCTGTTGGGGTTCTCCCGGTATGAGTCATAGTATTCAGAGACATGGATAGGATGTCCGTAGACAACAGTAAGCACCTGCCTGAAGCGCCAGTAGTGTGAGTATTCAAGACCGACAGGCACAATGTTTATCTCTTTGCTGAAACCGGAGGCTTCGGCCGTCTGGAATGCTATCCGGCATATGCCCTTCTTTAGTTGCCTGAGCTTCCGGTAGGTTGCATGGTTGCCCTCGGGCAGTATCACTACGCCGTTGCGGTGCTCCATAACCCTAAGCGTGTCACGGAAGGTGTCATCGTTCTGTTTCAGGTGCTCAAAGCCGTCTCTTATCCGGTAGACGGGCAGCATCTTGAGGAAGTAAAGGATCCGCGCAATCATCTTTTTCCGGAAGATGTCAGCTCTTGCCAGGAAGATCAGCTGCCTGTCGAGTGTCCCGATGACAGCCATGGCATCCATGAGCGCATTCTGGTGGTTGGGGGCAAATATTGTCGGTACCGAGAAATCGATATTGTCCTTACCGTAAGCCAGGACTTTACGGTAAAAGATATAGTTATGCCAGAAATCGACGTATTTTTTCAGAAGCTGATAGAAGACATCATACTTCTCAATATTGTTCTTACCCATACCGCAACCAGGTTTAGCTACTTTTCCAATGAAGAAAGCCGCAGGCTTTCGCGTGGACTAAGTTAGAAAAAGTTCCCCCCCCGGGACTCAAATTTATGGATTCTTAAGTGTGAAACCCTGCTTTTTAGGTATTTATACCACCCTGCAGGAGGCAGGGAATGGGGGCTAACCGATGAAATCCTCCAGGTCTCTTCTTTCCCTTTTCGTAGGTCTGCCGGTTCCGCGGGGTCTGAATCCGAAAGCTGTCTTTGCGGTGATGATCTTGTTTTTCTCCTCATCCGGAGTGAGGTCGCGGATGTAGTCGCCCACCAGTTTGGCGCCCACCCTGCTGGCCGGTATGCCAGTCACCAGGTATGTGTATGTAACGGGCGGTTTCCTGACGAGTACCGTTATTCCGGGGGTGACAGGGTGGGCAGGCTTTACCGGGATTCCTGCAATGGTTACTCTTCCAATGCGGCATGCCTCAGTGGCTTCGCTGCGCGATTTATACAGCCTGACGCTCCAGAGGAACTTATCAGTCCTTTCCCCCTTCAGTGCTGTCATCACTCAGTTTTTTGCCGGCCTTGTTGAATGCTGTCATCGTAAGCTCGCATCCGGCAGTAACAAAAGAAAGTATAAAATCAACAGCAAGCGGCATCCGCCTTGTGAGTACGGCGAGCTCCCCTGCTGTCCATTCGCCAAGAACATAGTCAACCTGTCTGCCTCGGGGAAAGTTGTCGCCGATACCAATGCGCAACCGTGCATAATCATCCGTTCCCAGCACCTCGCTGATGCTGGCAAGGCCATTATGGCCGCCGGGGCTGCCCTTGGCCCGGAGCCTGATGCTTCCGGTAGGGATGGCAATATCGTCAGTTATCACCAGCAGGTTTTCGGGCAGGATGTTCTCCTTTTGCATCCAATAGCGCACAGCGTTTCCACTTCTGTTCATCAGGGTGGAAGGCTTGAGCAGAATCATCTGCGCGTTTTTGTGGCGCATCTCTGCCACAAAACCGTAACGGCGGTCAGTAAAAGAGATACCGGACGCTGCGGTTGCAGCATCCAGTACCATAAACCCGACATTGTGCCGTGTGTTTTTATACTCCTCGCCTATGTTGCCCAGACCGGCGATAAGGTATTTCATTATTTCCGGGGTACTGCTTAGGCTTTATTCTGCAGCCGGAGCCTCAGCCACGGGAGCTTCAGCGCCCGGAGCAGCAGCTTCACCCTCCTTGAGGGAGACCCTGGAGACATCAACAGATACAATCATTGCACGCTTGAGGTCCATGATCTCGAGCTTTTCATAGGAGAGATCACCTATCTTCACCGACTGACCTATCTCGAGGTTAGAGATATCAATTGTGAGATGCTCGGGGAGATCCTTGACAAGTCCCTTCACCTTGAGGCTTCTGCGTTTAACCTTTAGCTTGCCTCCAGCTTTCACACCGGGAGATACTCCTGTGATCAGGAGTGGGATGTCCAATATAACAGGTTTGTCATCATATACCTGCATGAAATCAATGTGCAGCAGAAGGTCACTGACAGGGTGGAACTGAAGGTCCTTCATGACGGCATTGTAACTCTTTCCGTCAACTATGAGGTTAACAAGAAATACATCAGGGCTGTAAACCAGTCCGCGGAATGCGTTTTGATGTGCAAAAAAATGCAGATTTTCCTTCTCCCTGTACATGACGCATGGTACATTACCCTCTGCCCTCAGGCTGTTGGCACCCTTTTTACCGAACTGATCGCGTGAGACGGCTTTGATCTCAATAGTCTTCATTAGTCTTTAATTAGTTGTGCTACTCAAGGTTACTTGCCCGGAAACCTCCCATCACACGTTTGACATTTTCAAAAAAATTGGCCTGCAAATATAGCAAAAAAGGTTAGAAAACAAAACCTGAGCTGATGGAGCTGTTTGTATACACTGCTTTTATTGCCCCGGCGAATATTTCTCCTACCGGCAGGATCTTGATTTTAGGCGAATGCCTGAGTATGGGGATGCTGTCAGTGACAACCAGCTCCTCGAGAGGTGAGTTGTCAATTTTGTCTATGGCGTCTCCTGACAGGACGGGGTGTGTAGCCACCGCCCTGACGCTGAGAGCACCGCGGTCTTTCATCACAGTGGCGGCAAATGTGAGTGTGCCGGCAGTGTCAACGAGGTCATCAATGATAACAACGTGTCGTCCCTCTACCTCACCTATAACCGAGATCTCCTCAACCACGTTCGGTTTTTTTCTCAGCTTGTAGCAGAGTACCAGCTCGCTCTGAAGGTAACGCGAGTAGGCATTAGCCCTCTTAGAGCCTCCCATATCAGGAGCAGAGACAGTCAGGTTGGGCAGGTTGAGATTCCTTATGTACGGAGCAAAGAGCGCTGAGCCGAAGAGGTGATCAACGGGGACATCAAAGAATCCCTGTATCTGGTCTGCATGAAGGTCCATTGTAATGATACGGTCAACACCTGCCTTGGTGAGCAGGTCTGCTGTCAGCTTCGCGCCAAGCGACACCCGCGGTCTGTCTTTGCGGTCCTGCCTTGCATAACCATAATAAGGGATGACTGCATTGACCTTGTAGGCTGATGCTCTCTTGGCTGCATCAATCATCAGAAGGAGCTCCATCAGGTTCTCGGCTGGAGGATTGGTTGACTGGATAATAAAGACATGACACCCCCTGACAGACTCATCAAAACAGGGCTGGAACTCGCCGTCACTGAAGCTCAGAAGTGAGCTCTTGCCAAGCGCTATGCCAAGACTGTCTGCTATTTTTTCTGCTATGCTTAGAGATGAGGTGCATGAAAAGATCTTAAAAGGAGCTCTTCCGATCATACTGGGAGGTTTAAGGTAGGTTTCACTAAACAATGCCGCTAAATTAGTATTAATGGCTAAATCATTTTTCTCTTTTGAAAAATATCATGTTCTCACTTATATATTCGAGCAGTTCCTCCCTGCCGGTGCCTTTCGCCGCTGAGGTAATAAAGGCAGGAGGGAGGCTCTCCCAGGTCCCCAGCATGGCCCTGTCATGAAGGGTCCTGTTCTTCTCGGCCTCCGCAAGTGAGACCTTATCCGTCTTGGTGAAGACTCTTGCGAAGGGAACTCCGTTCAGCGCCAGCCTCTCCATGAAGGCCAGGTCAGACGCCATAGGCTCATGGCGGGAGTCAAGGAGTACAAACAGAGAAATAAGGTTTTCACGTTTGGTGACATAGGTGTTGAACAACCGGTCCCACTCAGCTCTCATCTTCTGTGACCGGCGCGCGTAACCGTAACCGGGAAGATCAACCAGATACCATCCTTCATTGATCAGAAAATGGTTTATTGTCTGAGTCTTACCGGGGCTGCCTGATATCTTTGCAAGCCCTTTTCTTGATACCAGCATGTTCAGCAGTGACGATTTGCCGACGTTTGAGCGGCCTATGAAGGCATACTCCGGCAGATCAGGTGATGGCAGCTGGTTGTACTTTGCGCTGCTTGTGACGAAGGTTGCTGACCTGATGATCATCCCCCCATGATTTTAGAGATAAATTTTTCGTTATCGATGATGAACCTCTCATGATGCCCCTCACCGATAATTCCCGTCTCGTCGCTGGCTTCTACATGGAAGAGAAGTCTCCTGCCGTTAACCTCCTGCAGGGTTACGGTACAGGTCACGGTTTTACCTACCGCGGTAGCCCTGACATGCTTTACGTTGATCTCTGTCCCTACCGTTCCTTCCCCTTCATTGAGACATGCCTCCACAGCCCTCATAGCCGTCTGTTCCATGAAGGCTATCATGGCAGGAGTGGAGAAAACATCATGGAGACCTGATCCGTAAACGGCGGCAGTGTCACTCTCAGTGACAGTCTTGGTGTTTGTCAGCCTTATGCCCGGTACAAGTATCTGTGACATGGCACTATTAATTAAGATCTTTATATGGCAGGGGAATAGCCAGGCGATAATACAGCCTGTTTCCATACCCTGTCAGGTAGGCTGCAATCACAACCACTGAATCAGCCCGGTGTCCCTGTGTCTTCTGGAGGTCAAGGTATCCCGTTGTGGCAGTCTGGAGCAGTGGCTTGACCGAATCAAGATCTACAAGTCCGTCAACCAGGTCTCCCCTGTAATACTTCACATTCTCCGCCAGGTCAGTCATCTCTATGAAGAGCTTATACATCCCTCTCTCCTCGTACCGGTCGTTAGTCCTGTAGATTATTCCCGGATAGCCGGTCACCTTCTCGCCGCTCATGCTGTATTCTTCCAGCCCCGGCAGGCGTTTGCCGTTTAAATACTCAAGCTTTGCCTTCACGCGTCCACTCTTGTAATACTGTACCTGGGAGCCATGGATGGTATCATTGACATAGGGAGTGACCCTGAAGAGCTTACTGTCAGGATAGTACCACCTGGCTTCACCATTCTTCTTTCCGCCGGCATAGGGTATCTCCTGTTCAATCACCCCACCCTTGTAGAAGGTTCGGGTTAGCCCTTCCCTGACACCATTCCTGAACTCCACTTCCCTGACGATCACATCATCCTTGATATAATTACGTACGCCTGTATAGCCCGTATCAGCTGCATGGCCGGCTTTCTTTCTTCCGCTTCCGGTATCACCGGTTCCGCCCCCGCATGAGGCGGTGATAATAAGTATCAGTGCTGCTGTAATTGATGTCAGTTTGTTCATCTCAGATTCGTTTTTGTGGTACAAATACTTCAAGCAGAGTTGCTGTCCCCTGAGGGATCAGCACCACGCTGTCGGCCGAGGCAGGTATCAGAAGGGTCTCTCCGGCTCTCAGTTCTTCTTGGTGGCCGAAACACTCAATCACGGTCATGCTCTCCAGTCCGATATAGATTATAAATGAGTCAGTAAGGCTGTAATCCTTTATCACAGGCTTGTCAACCTGAAGCAGGCTCGTGTTGAAATAGGGGCACGCGGCAAGCAATACCGGCTGGTTCATCACCGGGGTTTTTTTAATCAGGTTGGTGCTATCGAGGCCGAAGTTTATGGCATCAAGAGCCAGTGTTGTATGCATCTCACGGGGCTTGCCCGAGGCGTCAACCCTGTCCCAGTCATAGATGCGGTAGGTGACGTCTGATGTCTGCTGTATCTCTGTGAGCAGCACCCCGGCACCGATGGCATGAACCATCCCGGCCGGGATAAAGAATACATCTCCGCGGCTTACAGGAGTTGAGTTAATAAGATCTTCCAGCTTCTTGCCAGTGAGGTGGACAAGGAACTCCTCCCTGGTTGTTTTCTTTTTGAACCCGGTGTAGATTACTGCGCCGGGTGATGCATCCATCACATACCACATCTCGGTCTTGCCCCAGGCATGGTGCCTCTCGGCTGAGAGCCTGTCATCAGGGTGCACCTGAATCGATAGCCTGTCACGGGCATCAATGAACTTGACAAGCAGGGGGAACTCATTACCGTACCTCTCCCAGACTGCGTCACCCACAAGGTCGCCCATATAAATCTCAGTTATCTCCTCCAGGGTATTCCCCTTGAGAAACCCGTTGGCTACCACGGACCCTTCTCCCTCCATGCCGCTAATCTCCCAGCTCTCACCGATGGTTGTCCCTGGTTTGGCTCTCTTCCCGAAACGCTCTTTCAGGGCACTTCCTCCCCAGATAGTCTCCCTGAGCACAGGCCGGAACCGTATTGGGTAGAGTGAATCCATAATCAGATGAGATAATCAACAACCAGTTTTGCCTTCTTCACTGTTGCCGCCAGTGAGACCGCCTCACGGTGAGGTTTACTGTTCTGGTACCGCCTCAGGTCTTCAACGGAGGCAAAGGTGGCGTCAATGACGAAGTCGCCCGCATGATCAGCCTCTAGTACGTTGGTGCCTGTCCTGTACTCAATAATATAATTGAGCCGGTTGCCTACCGGCCCGAAAGCTTCCTTGAGTTTTCTTACTGATTTCTCCTTCTCGTCAGGAGTGTAGGGGGGTGTGAGCTTAAAGATCACGATATGTTTTACCATACAGATATTTTGCTACATTTGGTACAAAAATAATCATTTTATGCTTACTGTCGGGATTGCCGGAGGAACAGGATCGGGAAAGACAACTGTTGTACGTAAACTTATTGAGATGCTTCCTCCGGGAGAGGTGGTGATACTACCCCAGGACAGTTATTATAAGGATAACAGCCAGATCTCCATTGAGGAGAGACAGAGGATAAATTTTGACCATCCGGACTCGGTTGAGTGGCCGCTGCTTATGGCCCATCTTGGGGAGCTGAGGGCAGGCCGCCCGATAGAGATGCCTATCTATTCCTACCTTACCTGCCTGAGGTCGAAGGAGACTATCCCTGTGATGCCCGCCGAGGTGGTTGTTGTAGAGGGTATCCTCATCCTGGTTGATCCCGGACTACGGTCAATGCTTGACATCAAGGTCTTTGTCGATGCCGATGCCGATGACCGTCTCGGCAGGGTCATCCAGCGTGATATAGTGGAACGGGGTCGCTCGGTGCTCGCGGTGCTGGAGCGTTATAACCTGACAGTCAAGCCGTCACACCTTCAGTTCATCGAACCCTCAAAGAGATATGCCGATATCATCATCCCCGGCGGAGGGGAAAATCTTGTAGGTATTGAAGTCCTCAGGACCATTGTGGAGAAACACCTAAGGTAGGCAACTGCGTCTCAGCTCGCGCAGGTACATCTGGATTGTATTTTCCAGGCCGTAATAGAGTGCGTCAGCAATGAGAGCATGCCCTATTGACACCTCCATCAGCCATGGGATATGACTGTGCAGCCATGCCAGGTTGCTCAGGTCGAGATCATGTCCGGCATTGACACCCAGTCCGGCCTCCCTTGCCACCTCTGCTGCCCTGATGAAGGGTGCTGCCGCTGCTACCCTGTCAGTATTGTACATTGAGGCGTAGGGTTCTGTATAGAGCTCGATACGGTCTGTGCCGGTGCGGGCAGCATACTCTATAATCTCAGGATCGGTTCCGGTGAAGATGGAGGTGCGTATTCCCTTATCATGGAACCGGCTGATTACATCAGAGAGGAATGCCTGGTTGGCTTTCGTATCCCATCCGGCATTGGAGGTGACTGCATCATGAGCATCGGGCACCAGTGTCACCTGGTCAGGCAGGGCATCTAGCACCAGCCTGATGAACTGTTCCTCCGGGTTGCCTTCGATATTGAACTCGGTGGTGATGACCTCCCTGATCACAGGCACATCACTGTACCTTATATGCCTCTCGTCAGGCCTGGGATGAACAGTGATGCCTTCCGCCCCGAAGCTCTGACATTTTACGGCAGCCAGCCTGACATCAGGCACATTGCCACCGCGGGCATTACGTAGAGTGGCAATTTTGTTGATGTTTACGCTTAATCTTGTCATGGCTTCTTATGCTGTTTATCACCGCAAAGTTATAACGATCCGTAGTTTTTTGTACTTTTATTCGGTAATTGAATGACCCGATGCTTGCAAAAGAGATGATATCCGATGTGGTCCCGGCGCTGAAAACATCTGATACAGCGCAGACTGCACTGAACTGGATGGAGATATTCAGGGTCTCACATCTCCCTATTGTGAACGAGAACGATTATCTTGGACTGATTTCTGACAGCGATATCTATGACCTCAATCAGCCGGAAGAACCCATCGGGAATCACTCCCTCTCCCTTCCGCGTCCTTCGGTAAAGGGTCATCAGCATATCTATGAGGTTATAGCGCTGGCTGCCAGGCATAAACTCACGGTGGTACCTGTGGTTGATGATGAAAACCACTTCAGGGGTGTCATCACCTATAATGAAATGATCACCGGAATTGCATCCTTCTCTTCAATTGAACAGCCGGGCGGAATGATAGTCCTGCAGGTGCTGTCACGTGACTACTCCATGAGCCGCATCTCACAGATAGTAGAGAGCAATGACGCAAGGATACTGAGCATGCACATTACATCAAACCCTGACTCCACCAGCCTCGAGATAACGCTGAAGATCAACACCGCAGACCTTACCTCTATCATCAAAACGTTCGAACGCTACTCGTACGAAGTGACAACATGGGTGACCGACAATGATGAGCTGGACCGTTTTTATACCGACAGGTATAACCAGCTCATGAAATACCTCAACATGTAACTTCCTGTCCCGATGTCCAAAAACATTGTCCTGTACAGCAAGGGTCTTACCGAGAAGACCATGGCCGGGCTGCTGCGGCTCATTGATGCCCTTTACAGACGTGGGGTGCATATCTTCCTTAACATCATGGAGCCCGGCAGCAATCATTTCAAGAGTGATCCGAGGGTCAGCCTCTTTAATGACATCAGCGAGCTCCCGGATGACATCTACCTGATAATGAGTGTCGGAGGTGATGGTACCTTTCTGGAGACCGCCATGAGAGTCCGTGCCACGGGTATCCCCGTGTCTGGTATTAACACAGGCCGCCTTGGCTTCCTGGCAAATATACCTGATGATGATATAGAGACTTCAATTGATCTCATCTGCTCTGGTAAATTTGATGTCATCAGCCGTTCCATGCTTGAGATCATCTACCCTGCCGGCCTCTTCAGCAACGGCAATGGCATGGCCCTCAACGAGGTGACAGTACAGAAAGCTGATCAGAGCATGATCACCATCACCGTGAAGGTTAACGGTATATTCCTCAATACCTACAGTGCTGACGGGCTTATAGTCTCAACGGCCACTGGATCAACGGCATACAACCTGAGCGTCGGCGGTCCCATACTCTCACCCTCAGACGAGAGCATAATTATCGTTCCCATGTCGCCTCATAACCTTACAATCAGGCCGATAATAGTCACCGGCGGCAGTACCATCTCACTCAGCACAGGAGGCAGGAGCAAGGAGTGTCTGGTGACATGTGACTCAAAAGGCGTAAGAGTACCTGTCGGATCAGTGATCGAAATACGACAGGCAACATCCAGGCTGAAGACAGTGACCCTGGCCGGAAATGATTTTTTCAGCACTCTGAGGAATAAGCTCATGTGGGGCGCTGACCCCCGTAACTGACAATAATTAAGGAATATTTAAGTTTTTAATATTATACATTCCTTATATTTGTAGCCTGAACTGCAAAGCAACTGATGATTAAACGTCTGATACTGGTGTGCATGGTGGTGCTTTTCTCAGCACCATTCACTTCTGCGCAGCTGTGGAAGATGAAAAGATACGAGGCTACCGCAGGATTGGGCACCTCACAGTTCTACGGTGATGTAGGTGGGTTTACAATCGGAGAGAACGCCCTGGGTTTAAGGGATATCACCTTCAAGCAGACAAGGTTCAATGTTAACGGCACATTCAGGTATTTCATTACTGATGCGGTTGCCGCACGCTTGTCATTCTCCTACCTGATGCTTCATGCCACCGACGAGCGGGGCAACAATCAGTTCAGAGGGTATGAGGCCGGTGTCTCACTCTTTGAGCCTGCCCTCGTTGGTGAGTATTATTTCGTGCGAAACCGGGAGCGTAACAGCTTCCTCTTTCAGACCTACAGGGGAAGAACAAGAAACAGGGTCAAGGACTTCTTCCGAAGTATAGACGTATATGCACTTACAGGAGTGGGTGGCGCAGGTTTCAGTGTCCGCGGCAATGACCTGCTGGAGGAGCGCTGGAGCCAGGATCCGGATCTGCGAAGCAAGGGTTTTACTGCCGTGATACCCCTCGGTGTAGGAGCCAAAGTGGCCTTCGACCCGAACATACTGTTCGGCGTGGAATTTACGGGACGATATGCATTCTCTGACTTCATTGACGGGTACACCTCACAATGGTCTAAGAGAAATGATGTGTATCACACCTTCAGTGTGACATTTAATTACCGGATCAAAACAGCACGGAACGGACTTCCTTCGTTCAGATGATGCTCAAATGACCCCATGGAATGAGAAAAGTAACAATATTTATACTTCTTTGCATTACAGCACTGCCGGTAATGTCACAGCGCAGCGCCGACTATGGGGTATCACTCGGGATAGTCAACTACATAGGTGAGGATAACCCGCTGAACGTGTTTTATAAACCCGGCCCTGCAGCACAATTCTTTTACAGATACAACTTCAACCCCAGGCAGTCCGTAAGAGCTAACCTGATAGGAGGATACCTCACTCCCCTGGGAGCACCCATCGGTGAACTGGGGGCTACATATGAATTTAACTTCTTCCCTTACTCCACATTCAGAAGCAGGCGTGTAGACTACTCGCCGTACATTGCCGCCGGAGCCGCATTTTCCACGGTTTTTAACCAGGTTACCATGGCTGACGGACCCAAAAGCTTCCACCCTTTCTTTTCCATACCATTCTCTGCCGGAATCAAGGTAAATGTGGCCAACCACATTGGCGTTGAGTTCGAATATGGTTTTCGTAAGACTTTTTATGATAAATTTGACGGCCAAAGTGAAGTCATGACTCCCGGAGGTGCACCTGAGACTGTAGACGGTTCATGGCTTCATAACAATGACTGGTACAGCTTCATGGGGATATCGGTCACCTGGAAGATGTACAACAAGCTGGCTGGCTGTCCGGCTTTTGCAGAAATGGAGAAAGATAAAAAAAGAAAGAGATAACATTGACTTTTAAGGATCAGATAGATAAGAACAGGCTGCCAGGGCATGTTGCTGTCATTATGGATGGCAACGGGCGGTGGGCGCACAGGAGAGGCCGGGAGCGGATCTTTGGCCACAGCCAGGGTGTAAGAGCCGTACGTAAGACAGTAGAGGCTGCAGGGGAACTGGGGGTGAAATATCTGACCCTCTATGCTTTCTCAACCGAAAACTGGAACAGACCCGATGATGAGGTCTCAGCCCTCATGGATCTTATGGTTGAATCAATAAATGATGAGACTCATACCCTTGTTGAAAAGCAGATATCACTCAAGGTCATCGGCGACCTGAACCGCCTCTCAGCAAATGTCAGGGAGAGACTCTATGAGACAATGAAGATTACCTCGGCAGGCTCACGCATGACGCTGACAGTGGCCCTGAGCTACTCATCACGGTGGGAGATCTCCGAGGCTTGCCGCCGTATAGCTACAGCGGTGAAAGAGGGGAAAATCAATATCGGTGACATTAACGAGGAGACTGTGAGCGCCAACCTTGAAACCTCGGACACCCCTGACCCTGAACTTATGATCAGAACCAGCGGAGAGAAACGCATCAGCAACTTCCTCCTGTGGCAGCTGGCTTATGCAGAACTTTATTTTACAGAAAAACTTTGGCCCGATTTTGGTAAGGAGGACTTTTACAAAGCAGTGGCAGACTTCCAAAAAAGGGAAAGGAGATATGGTAAGACCAGCGAGCAGATCGCTGAAAACAGATGAGATGATGAAAGAAAGACCCATGCGGATAGTTACCCTTTTTGCTTTGTTGCTTACAGCGTTGATTGCCACAGCCCAGACTGACGAGAAATATGTCAATTACCTCTACCCGGAAGAATTCACCGTTGCCGGCATTACAATCTCCGGGGTCAAATTCCTGGAACCGAATGCCCTCATAGGCATCTCGGGCCTTCGCATCGGCCAGAAGATTGAGATTCCGGGTGAACAGATCACCTCAGCGGTAAAAAAACTGTGGGACCAGGGGCTCTTTTCCGATGTCAGGATCACTGTAACAGGAAAAGAAGGTGAGAACATCTGGCTAGATATCTACCTCCAGGAGAGACCCAGACTCTCATCCCTTAAATTCGAGGGGATAAAAAAGTCGGAAGAGACCGACCTCATCGAGAAGCTGAGCCTGCCAAACGGCTCTCAGGTCACTGCTCACCTGCTCAACAGGGCTGAGCGGACCATCAAGGACCACTACATTGAGAAGGGTTTCCTCAACACTGAAGTGAACATAGTCCAGAAGGATGACCCTGACATGCCGAACAACGTGGTACTCAATATGATCATTAACAAAAACGAAAAGGTCAAGATTGAGGAGATCCAGTTCGTGGGCAACGAATTCTTCGACGCCAAGAGACTGCGGCGCGTGATGAAAAACACCAAGCAGAAAGACCTTAACATATTCAAGGGCTCAAAATACATCGAAGACAAGTTCGAGGAAGACCGCAGCAGTCTGGTGGAGTTCTACAATGAGAACGGTTTCCGCGACTTCCGCATACTCAAGGATTCGACCTACAAACTTGAAGACGGCAAGATGGCACTGGTGGTGAAACTCAATGAGGGCAACCAGTATTATCTCAGAAACGTAGACTGGGTGGGCAACAGCATCTACAGTAAGGACCAGCTTAACAGGGTATTCAACTTCCCCTCGGGCGAGATCTATAACCAGACAATGATCAACAAGAGACTCACTGATGATGAGGATGCCGTCAACTCTCTCTACCTCAATTATGGTTATCTCTTCTCAAGGCTTACTCCCATTGAAAAGAATGTAGAAGGCGATTCAATTGACCTCGAGGTGCGTATCTTCGAGGGAGACCCGGCCAACCTGAACAACGTGATCATTACCGGCAACACCCGCACCAATGAGCATGTGGCGCGGCGTGAGCTCTATACCAAT
>JBFYPM010000041.1:0-8185 GCA_041303295.1 Bacteroidales bacterium | reverse complement strand
TGGTTGGTAACACCAATTGGCACAAGGGTAGCCCTCAGAACCAGGTTCTCTGCTTTGATATCTTTCTGCCAGGACTTATTCAAGGCATATAAAAATACTAGTCCCCCAACTGCTGTTGCAGACTTTGATATCCTGACCTGAAGATATGCCGATTCGAGCTTAAAACCCTCGGCTACATTATCTTTCAGGTTCATTTCCAGGGACAAAGGGCTTGTTTTATCTGTCAGGTCAACCTCTGCCTCACTAACTTCACGCTGTAATATTTTGTCAGCTGCAAGGACGTTAGCATGAAGATAGGCTGTAGAAAAACCCGTGTATGTCAAAGCCAGTTTCAATGTTCTCTCGGTGTCAGAAGTGACTTCTACTTTTACCATCTTCCCTTCGATCCCTCCTGATCCTATTAATGAGACAATTCCTGCTCCAATATCATCTACCTTTGTCAGGCTCTTTCCCTCTAATCCACTGAAATTCTGTGAAAATGATGAGGTGACTGCAATAGTCAGAACAACAAATACTGTCAGAAAAATCCTGAATCTGCAGAAAACGTTGTTAAAAAACCACTTAATTTCTTTCATATTGATGCAATTATTATTCATAGGGAAGATAAGCCTTTTAGTGGCTCAAGTCAATAAAAAGTAAACATTGGCTTGTCAAAAATTAGTATTTACAGGATTTTAATTAGTATTTTTTGCAGTTATAGTTGCATTCATTCATGGGAAGGACATAAGTCACCGTAATCAAGGGTCAGAGTCCATGGTGCATGACTTCTGACTTCGATAGTCTTTCTTGCTCTATGTCAGGAATTCCATCCCCTGTTCGGCGGCGATGGCTTTCAGGTCTAAAATTACTGCGGGAACCAGGGTTATGCCTCTCTTGCTATTGAGTTCTTCCGCCTCCCGTTCAGGGTCACCCGGAATCAACACCCTCGTCTCGCCTTTTATTGGTTTTGCACCGCGGAAAGTCCTGATCCATTCATCCATGGAGGCTTTGAACTCATCCGCAGGCCTGAAGGCATCTATGCGCATGGCTCCGAAGAAATGGCCTGTGCCTTCACCCACCTTCTGCTCCGGTACTGGCAGGTAAGCTACGCTGGGCGGTACAAATGGACCAAAGTTGGCACCGCTGAATACTGCGCTGAAGATATCAACTACGGCAGCCATGCAGTAGCCTTTATGGCTCCCGTGTACCCGGTCGCCCCCTAGGGTGACCATCCCTCCACCGCGGCGCAGTATGCTTGGGTCATCGGAGGGGTTACCCTCGGCATCCTGAACGAACCCGAAGGGCACCTTCTCACCCTTTTTCTCAGATACGGCCAGCTTGCCGCGTGCAATGGGGGTCGTGGCAAAATCAGCCACGAAGGGAGGCTCATGCAGCGCAGGTACAGCTACTGCAAGAGGATTGGTCCCGAGATAACGGCTTACAGACCAGGTGGGCACAACAAGTGGATTGGCGTTTGTGACACATATGCCTACCATATCATGTTCGAGAGCCTTCATTGCATAGTATCCGGCTATCCCGAAGTGGTTGGAGTTACGTGCTGCCACCCAGCCGGTTCCAGTAACAGTGGCCTTCTCTATTGCCAGCTGCATCGACCTGATGCCGGCAACCATACCGAAGCACCTGTCGCCGTCAATAACTCCTGTAGAAGGAGTCTGATGAACCACCTTAACGTCAGGTGTAACATTCACCCTCCCGCTTTTCCAGAGGTCATAATACTCCCTGACCCGTATCATTCCATGTGATGAGTGATCACGCAGTTCAGCCGCAATCAGCACATCAGCTACTGCCCCGGCATCCTCACGGTTGCAGCCGATACGCATGAAGACTTCGGTTGTGAATTCAAGAAGGTATTTGTGGTCGTACATGTTAGATTAGTATCAAGTCAAAAAGTATATAGTCAAAAAGTCTAAAGTCATAAAATCTGAAGGTCCCGACACTTCGTGTGCGGGATTTCCTCGCTGTGCTCGTCAATCTGTCGCTTCGCTCCTGTCCTGCCCTGCAATCTGGCTCCGTCGCTAAGTCAGCCCACCGGGCTGACTCTTAACGCTCGGCCCTGGTCATGCAGTCTTGCGGTCGTATTTGACTGAAGACTGAAGACCGTGGACTGAAGACTCCACTACTGCCTCCCCTGCAAGCTGGCTCCTTCTCCGCCAGCTTGCGGATCGGCCCTCTACTGCCTATTTCCTGACCCTGACCGGGTATGGTGGACGGACCGGCTCGGCGGGAGGGTTCTTCTCCAGTTCGCGGAGTGCTACCTCAATGGCTTTCTCCAGTTGAGGATCCTTTCCACCGATGACCTCCACGGGCCACTGCTCCACTTCAATATCCGGCGCCACACCTGTATTCTCCACAATGAACCCATCGTCAGTCCAGATGGCCAGGTTTGGAGCAGTAACGCTTCCACCGTCCATCAGTTCGGGAAATCCGAGTGTCCCAACAAGACCGCCCCAGGTACGTTTGCCAACAAGGGTGCCTACCTTGAATTTCCTGAACATCCAGGGGAGCATATCTCCTCCTGATCCGGCTGTCTCATCAATAATCATGACCTTTGGCCCCTGTATTGAGGCGCTTGGTGTCTTAAGGTCCCTGCCGTAGCGCATGTTCCAGTACGACTGCAGCGGCCTCTGCAGTAGATCGATGTAATAATCGGCAATCAGTCCGCCACCATTGAATCTCTCATCAATGATTATTGCTTTCCGGTCTGCCTGAGGAAAGAAATACCTCTTGAAATATTCGTGTCCCTGACCGGATGTATTTGGAACATATACATACGCCACCTTTCCGTCCGTCGCTTCAGTCACCCTTCGCAGGTTTCCCTCCACCCAGTCGCGGTTCCGCAGGCCGCTTTCGCTGCCAACCGGAACTACCTTGATGACTCTTGACCCCTCATAAGCGGGGTTCGGGCCTACAGTAAGCTCAACTATCTTACCATCAGTATTTTCGAGGAAGCTGTAAATGTTTCTGTCAGCCGTGACGTCCTTGCCGTTGATTGCAAGGATATATTCGCCTTCCTTTACATTCAGTCCCGGTTCTGTCAGCGGCGATCTGAGATCAGGGTTCCAGTTCAGTCCTCCGTAGATCTTCTTCAACCGGTACCTGTTGCTCACAACACTAAAATCAGCGCCAAGGAGTCCTCCGGCTACTCTCTGGGGCAATCCCACCCTGTCGCCGCCGCCAACCCTGTGATGTCCTACGGAAAGCTCGCTGCACATCCACTGTATCACCCGGTTAAGGTCTCCTCTGCAGGAAATGTCTGGCAGGAATTGCGAATACTTCTCCTTCATGGCGGGCCAGTCGGCGCCGTGCATGCCCGGGTCATAAAAGTAGTCACGGTTGATCCTCCAGGCCTCGTCAAATATCTGGGGCCACTCGGCTACAGGATCGACCATCACTGAAAGCGCCCCCGTGTTGAGGATTCCCTTCCCGGGCTCAGGCTTCCGGCCTGCAGAAGTGATGCCGAATGTCATACCCTTGTTGTATAGCATTTTCTTGCTGTCAGAGGATAACAGATAGTTGTCAAGTTCCATGATCTCCTCATCCTTCCTGTCACTGACAGTATACTTGTGCAAAGCCGATGCTCCCTGACCCAGCGGTCTGACAATATAAAGGATCTCGCCTGTTGCAGCGACTCCCAGGGAGGAGTAGTTTCCGGCCGGCACAGGAACGCTGACTATTCTGTTCTGAAGCCCGTCAGTCTCAATCCTAAGCAGTTCTTTCTTCTCCTCCGGTGCAGAAGGTTTCTTTGGATCCTTCTTTCCGGCTTTCTCTGCCGGGTCAGCAGCAGGCTTCACCGCATCAGACTTCTCTTCAGTGCCCTTTTCCTCATCGCTCTCCTTTGCAAGCGGGGAGGTGATGTCATTCCTCAGGGTAACGAGGTATATTGAGTTTGTACTCCGCATGTCAGCTGATGAGAGGTCGAACCAATTCAAAACGGGACCTGCATTGGTGGAGGCGAAGAAATATATGCACTCACCCTTCGGATCGAAAACGGGTTCAGAAGCATCACTCAGTCCGTCAGTAACGGGGAATGATTTCTGCTGGTCAACGGAATAGAGATAAATGACCCTGAAGTATGTCGGCATCATCCTTGTGTATACTATCCATTTCGAGTCTGACGACCAGTCGCCGAACATGCCCCTGAATGGCCCCGGGAAATAGAGCTCATCAGATGTAATCTTACTAATTATACCTGTCTGAATATTAAGAATATACATGTTTCTTCCGTTGTCAACGAAGCATATTTTTTTGCTGTCAGGTGACCACTCAGTGTGGGCATAGAATCCCGTTCCCGGAAGCGTGAATATCCTCGGTTCCCCTTTACCGTCCTGTGGTTTGAGGTGAAGGGCATATTCACCGGAAGCATCCGAGAAATATGCGATTGTTTTTCCGTCAGGTGACCATGAAGGGAATGTCTCATGTGTACCAGTCGTCAGGGTTATATTCCTCGGGTCTCCCTTCTCTGCGGGCAGTGTGATAATTTCACCCCTGAAATCGAAGACCACACGTGAGCCGGTGGGTGAGATGTCGGCGTTGCGGATATAGTTTGGACCCTGCACGTAGCGCGGTCTCATCTCCAGGAGGTCAGCCGCGATACCGACGGTTAGTTTCCGTGCCGACCCGGTAACGGGATCGAAGTTGTGCAGGTAGCCAGCCTGCTCAAAGACTAAACGGCCGTTGCCTGCTGAGGCTTTCAATACCGGGAAGTCATTATACATGGTCAGCTGGCTGACGGTACCTCCGCTTACGTCATAGGCATATAGGTTGAATTCACCGTTCCTGTCACTCAGGAAGTAGATTTTGTCACCTGTCCACATAGGCTCGATATCATTGCATCCTCCCTCAGGTTGCGGGATCTTCACCACTGAGCGGTCTGCAAATGTGAAGATCCAGATGGTTGAGACCGTTCCTCCCCTGTAGTTTTTCCACTGTCCGTGTGCAGGGTATATAGGATTATAAGCCATCCTGCTTCCGTCAGGTGAGTATGTTGCGTCATGGGCATTGGGTATCTCGAGCATTTCGGGGTAACCTCCGGTAGTCCCAACGGTATAGAGTTGTGAATATCTGCCGTTAAACGCTGCCCGTGCTGACATAAACAGTACGCGGGAGCCATCAGGAGTGAACCCCCTGACCATATCGTTTCCCGGGTGCCAGGTTAGTCTGACCGGTACTCCTCCTTCAACGGGTACTACGAACACATCAGTATTACCATCATACTGGGCACTGAAGGCTATCAGTTTTCCGTCCGGTGAGAAGACCGGGTCTGATTCGATGCCTTCATCCACCGTCAGCCGTCTCGGGCCGGAGCCATCTGCATTTATGACCCACAGGTCCTCCGCATAGATGAATGCGGTATGTGATGCACTGACAGCAGGCTGTGTCATCATTCTGGTGTCCGTTGTGTTGATCCCGGTCAGACCCTGTGCTGTAAGCGCCAGCAGGGCCGGAATCAGGAATGCAAAACAAATTGTTCTTTTCATGGCTATTATGGTTTTCTGTGACTGTTGGTTGCGTTTGCCTGTGCTTTAGGCGTGATCACAAGGTCATTTATACAGATGTGGTCAGGAAGACTGGTACAATAATAAATTGCTCCAGCAATATCTTCTCCTCTGAGGGGCTGAATGCCGGAATAGACTGCCGAAGCCTTTTCATTGTTACCCTTGAAGCGGACGAGAGAGAATTCCGTCTCGACCATTCCGGGGGCAATGTTAGTGACTTTTATGCCGTTTTTCAGAAGATCGATGCGCATAGCCATGGAGAGTGCGTCAACGGCATGTTTCGATGCACAATAGACCGATCCGTTCTCATAGACCTCCTTTCCGGCTATTGAAGAGATATTGATGATATGCCCGGAGCCCCTGTTTACCATTCCCGGCGCAACTACCCTTGTGACATAGAGCAACCCCTTGACATTTGTATCAATCATGCGGTCCCAGTCGTCAGTGTCTCCCTGGTCAATATGGCCGAGTCCCACGGCTAATCCTGCATTATTGACAAGGATATCTATTCCCTTCCATTCGTCAGGGAGGTTGCCGAGATGCTTTTCTACATCTCTCTTAACCCTGACGTCAAAACAGAGAGGAAGAACCTCCACGTCATAATTGGTGACAAGATGCTCTGCGAGCATGTCCAGTCTCTCTTTCCTTCTTCCAGTAATAATCAGCCTGTCAGATGCCTCTGCAAACTTTATCGCGGTGGCCTCTCCTATGCCTGAGGTTGCGCCTGTTATAAGTACTGTCTTTCTCATAGGTTATCTGTTTCAGAGGGGTAAATGTAAACAATAATAAGGGTATCTTTGGCGCTCAAATGCAAAATGATGCCTGAAAAAAATCAACATAAAGGAGCCCCCAGGGAGCAGGTTGAGGCGATGTTCGACTCAATCTCAGGGCATTATGACAGGCTTAACCGCATCCTGTCAATGGGCACTGACAGACGATGGAGGAGAAGGGCGGTTGACCTGGTAAAGCTCCATATTAAACCTGTGACTATTATTGATGTAGCCACCGGCACCGGAGACATGGCCCTGGAAGCTCTGAGGCTGGAGCCCCTCAAGGTGACAGGGATAGATATCAGCAGCAGAATGCTCGGGGAGGGAAGACAGAAGGTAGATCGCCTGGGTCTGAGTGAAAAGATAGAGCTCATTAAAGGAGACTCAGGGGCAATAGATTTCAGCGACGGCTCATTTGACCTCGCCATGTCAGCATTCGGCGTCCGAAATTTTGAAGATACGATTGCCGGCCTCCGCGAGATGTGCAGGGTGCTGAGAAAAGGAGGCATGATATTGGTACTTGAGTTTTCCAGACCTTCATGGTTCCCGCTGAAACAGATCTACGGACTCTATTTCAGACACCTCCTCCCACGCATCGGGAGAAGTGTGTCAGGCGACCCTGATGCCTATACCTACCTGCCTGATTCGGTGATGTCATTCCCCGACAATGAAAAGTTCCTGCAACTGATGCTCCGGGCGGGTTTCAGCGAGGTGAAACAACAGAAACTTACAGGGGGAATAGCAAGTATTTACTATGGTTTCAAACCCTGATATGATAAGGATGCAATTAAATAGTTCTTTTTTCGTTCTAATCTTTAGGACTCATCGGGATCGTGAATAAAAGAACTGCCATACTTTTACTGCTGTTGCTTCCGGCTATGCTGTCAGCCCAGAAAGCAAAACCCAAGAACGACTCTAATTACGACGAGAGGCTGCTGCACTTCGGGTTCAGCATGGGAGCAAACACCATGGATTTCAATGTTAAGATGCAGAGCGAATCCGGACTCACTGCCGAGGTGGTATCACTCAAGCCAGGGCTGAATATCCAGATTGTTACCGATTACCGCCCTGCTACCTACCTTGACATAAGGTTTCTTCCCGGTGTTTCGTTCGGACAACGCGATATAAATTTCTACCAGGACGGAGTACTGTGGGGAGAGACGCAGGTTCTGGAATCATCGTTCCTTGAGTTCCCGCTGATTGTCAAGGCCAAGGGGATGAGACTCAACAACTCAAGGCCATATATAATCGGAGGGATGAACTTCAGGTATGACCTTGCAGGGAAGAAGGAATATGATGAATCCAGGAATGTACATATGAGGCTTAAGCGTGCTGACTTTTACTATGAGGTTGGGGCGGGGATCGATTTTTACCTGCCCTATTTCAAGCTTACAATTGAGGCAAAGATGTCAAACGGACTTCGTGACGTACTTGTCCATGTGCCTGATGAGCGCCACCCTGAATACACTAATTCAATCAAGTCACTCAGATCCCAGATGTGGGTTCTCTCGTTCCATTTTGAATAGCCATGGCAGAGGAGCTGAACCTGGTTCTGCCCCCGCAGACAGCTTTTGATGAGGAGGCACTGAAGAGTTATCTTGCCAGGAAGAGCGGGAGGCTTGACTTCATTATGAGGATCATCCGCCGTTCCGTTGATGCCCGTAAACCCGATATAAAAATCAATCTCACAGTACAGCTGATTGCTCCTGACGAACCCCATGAGGAGATATCCCCGGTAAGAGTCAGGGATGTCTCCGGTGCACGCGAAGTGCTTGTTGCCGGCAGCGGCCCGGCAGGGCTTTTCGCAGCACTGAGCCTTATCGAGGCGGGACTGAAGCCCGTGATGATTGAAAGGGGCAGGGAGGTCAGGGAGCGCAAGAGGGACGTGGCGGCCATAAGTACCAAACACATCGTTGACCC